>JBBIQE010000037.1:0-26794 GCA_037442485.1 Methylomirabilis sp. (SeqCode) | reverse complement strand
GGAGGCCGGAAAGCCTGCTTGCCTGCGCGCGGCGGGCGCGCGAGCAGGCGGCGACGCTGGGGGATTTCCTGGGGGAATCGGGTGAGAGGTCGGGGGCGGGCGCCGCGCCACCCGTCGTCCGCTGGTCCGAGCGGCGGGGCCGCGGTCTATTCCTTCGGACCTCGCCCCTGGACGTCTCGACGGATTTCCGCCGGACGATCCTGGAGTCGGCCCGGACCGTCATCCTCACCTCGGCCACGCTGTCGGCGTCCGCCGGAGGCGGATTCGCCTTCCTCCGGGGTCGCCTGGGCATCGGGGAGGCGCGCGAGCTTCAGGCCGCCTCGCCCTTCGACTTTCGCCGCCAGGCCATCCTGTACGTGCCGCGGCACCTGCCCGACCCCAGGAGCCCGCAGTTCCTCGAGGCGGCGGCCGAGGAGATCGGCGCCATCCTCGCCATCACGGGCGGCCGGGCCCTGGTCCTGTTCACCAGCCTGGAGGCCATGCAGGCGACCCACCGGCTGCTGAGCGGCCGGGTGCCGTTCCCCCTCTTGCTCCAGGGCCAGGCGCCCCGCACCGAACTCCTGGATCGGTTCCGCGACGAGGTGGCGTCCGTCCTCTTCGCCACGCGCAGTTTCTGGCAGGGGGTGGACGTCGTGGGCGAGGCGCTCTCCTCAGTCATCGTCCACAAGCTGCCCTTCGGGTTTCCCGGGGAGCCGGTGCTGGAGGCCCGGCTGGAGTACCTCCAGCAGCAGGGCGGCGACCCGTTCTGGGACTACCAGGTGCCCTCGGCGATCCTCACGCTCCGGCAGGGCCTGGGCCGCCTGATCCGGAGCGGGCAGGACCGGGGCGCCCTGTGCATCCTGGACAGCCGGCTCCTCTCCCGCGGGTACGGGCGGGCCTTCCGGGAGAGCCTGCCTCCGTGTCCCGTGACCCATGGGCGGGAGGATCTGCACCGGTTCTTCCACCCGCTCCCCCCTCCCGCTCCCCGGGTCCCCCACGGGTGCGGGGAGAGGCGAGGGTGAGGGAGGAAGGGAGGATGGGTGTCCTGCTCCTCTTCGTGGACGGGCTGGGGCTGGGCGAGGACGATCCGGAAAAGAACCCGGTGGCCCGCGCCCGCCTCGACCGGCTGCGCCTCCTGCGGGATTCTCCGTGCCCCGATCCCGCGGCCGTCCTGGTGGCTGCGGATGCCTGCCTGGGTGTGCCCGGCCTCCCCCAGAGCGCTACGGGGCAGACCTCCATCCTGGCGGGCGTGAACGCCGCCGCCCACGTCGGGCGGCACCTCAACGGCTACTGCACGAAGTCGCTGGCGGCCCTGCTGGATGGCCGCTCGCTCTTCAGCCGGGTGAAGGTCGGCGGGGGCGAAGCCACCTTCGCCAACGCCTACACGCCCGCCTTCCTGGAACAGCTCCCCCGGTTCCTCTCGGTGAGCACGGTGGCCACGCTGCGGGCGGGCCTCCCGCTCCGGACGCTGGAGGACCTGGCCCGGGGCGAGGCGCTGTTTCACGATTTCACCAACCGGCGGCTGCCCGAGCGGGGCTACTTCCTGCCCCCCGTCACGCCCCGCCAGGCGGGAGGACGACTGGCCCGGCTCGCCCAGCGGCACACCTTCACCCTGTACGAGCACTTCCTCACGGACCGGGCCGGCCACGCCCAGGACATGGGGCGCGGGGTGGAGATCCTGGAGGACCTGGAGGCGTTCCTGGAGGCAGTGCTCGCCGGCATGGACCTCTCCGCGCACCTGGTGGTCCTCACGAGCGACCACGGCAACCTGGAGGATGTCTCGACCAACCGCCACACCCGGAATCCGGTCCCGGCTCTGTTCTGGGGGGCCGGGTCGGCCGAGGCCGCCGCCAGCGTCCGGTCCATCGCCGACATCGCGCCGGCTATCTTGCGGCGCCTGGGTATGCTATAATGCGCTCGGGTCGTGGGGTCATCCCGGCCTCCAAGAGTCCCATGCGTCTCGCATCCCTCCCTGCCGTCCCGGCCCATGCCAGGGCCTCCCTGGTGCTCCTCGTTCTCTGCCTCCTAGCCCAGCCCGGGGCGGCCTGGGCCCGCCCGGTGAACGTGATCCGGGTGGAGAGCGTGATCTCTCCCAGCTCGGCCGACTACATCGTGAGCGCCATCAAAGAGGCCGACAAGGAGCACGCGGCCGCCCTCGTCATCGAGCTGGACACCCCCGGCGGGCTGGATACCTCCATGCGGGCCATCATCAAGGAGATGCTGGCGGCCAGGACGCCCATCGTGGTGTATGTCGCGCCCAGCGGGGCGCGGGCGGCCTCGGCCGGGGCCTTCATCGCCATGGCCGCCAACATCGCGGCCATGGCGCCCGGGACCAACATCGGCGCCGCGGCCCCCGTGGCCATGGGCGGGCAGATGGACAAGACCATGGAGAAGAAGGTCACCAACGACGCCGCGGCCTACATGCGGACCATCGCCGAGAAACGGGGCCGGCCCATCGATCTGGCCGAGGAGTGGGTGCGCAAGGCCACGGCCAAGACGGAGACCGAGGCGCTCAAGGCCAAGCTCATTGACGTGGTGAGCCCGAATCTGGAGGATCTGCTCAGGGCCATTGACGGGCGGGTGGTGACCACGGCGGCGGGCAAGGTCAAGCTCCAGACCCAGAACGCCACCGTCCGCCGCGAGGAGATGACCCTGCGCGACAAGATCCTCAGGATCATCACGGATCCGACCATCGCCTACCTCCTGCTGATCCTGGGGCTGGCGGGCCTGTACTTCGAGTTCAGCACGCCGGGGGCGATCCTGCCCGGGGTCCTGGGGGGCATCGCCCTGATCCTGGCCCTGTACGCCTTCCAGCAACTGCCCATCAACTACGCCGGGGTCCTGCTCATCCTGCTGGCCATCATCCTGTTCATCGCCGAGATCAAGGTCGTGTCGCACGGGGTCCTCACGGCCGGGGGGATCGCGGCCATGATCCTGGGCTCCATGATGCTCATCGACACGCCGGCCCCCTACATGCGGATCTCGCTCACGGCCATCCTGGCCACCGTGGGGGCCACCGCGGCCTTCTTCCTGTTCGTGGTGGGGGCCGGGGTGAAGGCCCTGCGGCGGCGAACGACCACCGGGATGGAGGGCCTGATCGGCGAGATCGGCGTGGTGCGGAGCCGCCTGGCCCCCCGCGGGCAGGTCTTCCTCGGCGGCGAGTTGTGGAGCGCGGTCAGCGAGGGCGAGGTGGAGGTGGGCGAATCGGTGCGGGTCACGGGAATGGACGGCCTCACGCTGCGGGTCGTCCCGGTCCAGCGGGCGACGGCGGCCTCCGAACCCGTCGCGACGGGGAGGTCAGGATGAATCTACTGCCCTTTGCAGTCCTGCCGACGCTGTTCATCGTCATCGTAATCTTGTATGTCCTTGCCAGCGCAGTGAAGGTCCTGCGGGAGTACGAGCGGGCGGTCATCTTCCGCCTGGGCCGGCTGTCCAAGGCGCTGATCAATCCGGGCGGCAGCGGCAACGGTCCCGGCCTGATCCTGCTGATTCCCGTCATTGACAAGATGGTCAAGGTGAGCCTGCGCACCGTGGCCATGGACGTGCCCTCGCAGGATACCATTACCCGGGACAACGTCTCGCTCAAGGTGAACGCCGTCATCTACTTCCGGGTGATGGACCCCGAGCGGGCTGTGGTGGCGGTGGAGGATTATCTGTTCGCCACCTCCCAGATCGCCCAGACCACCCTGCGGAGCGTCCTGGGCCAATCCGAGCTGGACGAGCTGCTCTCGGAGCGGGACCGGATCAACCAGAAGCTCCAGCGGATCATTGACGAGCACACCGAGCCCTGGGGGATCAAGGTGAGCGCCGTGGAGGTCAAGTTCATCGACCTGCCCCAGGAGATGCAGCGCGCCATGGCCAAGCAGGCCGAGGCCGAGCGGGAGAAGCGCGCCAAGATCATCCACGCCGAGGGGGAGCTGATGGCTTCGGAAAAGCTGGCCCAGGCGGCCCGGGTGATCGCGGCGGAGCCCATCACCATCCAGCTCCGGTACCTCCAGACCCTGACCGAGATCGGGACCGAGAAGAACTCCACCATCATCTTCCCGCTGCCCATTGACATGCTGCGGACCCTGGTGGGGGGGGACAAGCGGCCCGCCTGAGGGCGGGGTGGGCCGCGGGCGGGTCGTGACGGCGTCAGGAGCCGCGTCCTGGCGCCGTTCGCGTGTATCGGAAGGGGCGGCACGGCGCTGCCCGCGGCGGGCGAGCCGCGCGATTGGGAGGGGTGGATCCCGTGACCGTCCAGGCGAGCCTGGCGGGGCTTCCTGTCGGCGATGGATTTCCCGTCCGCCTGGTGGGCGCCATCAACGTGAGCCCCGAGTCGTTCTACCGGGGCTCGGTGGCCCAGGGGGAGGAGGCGCTGCGGGAGCGGGCGCAACGGATGGTGGCCGAGGGGGCGGACGTGCTCGACATCGGCGCCATGTCCACGGCCCCGTACCTGACGACCGAGATCAGCGAGGCGGAGGAGATCCGCCGGCTCACCTGGGCGCTCGGCGTCGTCCGGAAGGCCGTGGCCGCTCCCCTCTCGGCGGACACCAGGCGCAGCGGGGTGGCGCTGGCCGCGCTGGAGGCCGGCGCCGACATCGTGAACGATGTGAGCGGCCTGCGCCATGATCCCGGAATGGCCGAGGTCGTCGCCCGGCGGGCGCGGGGCGCGATCCTGATGGCCTCCGAGACGGTGCCGGATGCCCGCGACCCGATCGCGACCGTGGGGACGCTGCTCAGCGAGAGTCTGCGGATTGCGGGGGCCGCGGGCGTCCCGGTGGATCGGGTGGTCCTGGACCCGGGGATCGGGTTCTTCCGGCGGGCGGCCCTGCCCTGGCACGCGTGGGACTGCGAGGTGCTCCGGCGCCTGGGGGAGTTGCGGGCGCTCGGCCGCCCGCTGCTCGTGGGGCTCTCGCGCAAGTCGTTCATCGGCAAGATCCTCGGGCAGGCCGACCCCGGGGATCGCCTCGTCGGCTCCCTGGCGGCGACGGCCATCGCCGTGGCGAACGGCGCGCACCTCATCCGGACGCACGATGTGGGCCCCACCCGCGAGGCGGTGCGCATGGCCGAGGCGCTCCGACCCCGCGGCGGCGGGAGGGGCCATTGGGCCACGGGGCAATCCGGCAATCCGGGGTAGCCGGGGGTCGCGGGCAACCCGAACGCCAGATTGCCCGACGGCCGCGCCAGGGGCGGGGCCGCCGGTTCCGGTTCGTGATGGCTCGTGCGGCCACGGCCTGGTGACGCGGATGAATGACGAAGGGCTGCTGGGCGCGCTGGAGGGACTGGCGGAGCGGCTCCGGATCCCCGTCCGGTATGCCGCGCTCGCCACCGAGGAGCTGCCCGGGCGCGGCGGCCTGTGCGTCGTTCGGGGGGAGCGCCGGATCATCATCGAGCAGAGCCTGACGGCCGGCGAGAAGGCGCGACTGCTCGCCGCCGGCCTCGCCCAGTTCGACTGGGCCGACGTCTTTCTGCGGCCGGCCGTCCGCGAGGCCATCCGGCGGGCGAGGTCGCCGGCTCGGCACGAGTCCAGGTGACATGGCACACGCAGGGCACGCCGTCTGTTCCGGGCGCACAATGGCACTCGTCCTGGCGATGGTCGGACTCCTGGCGGCGTATCCGGTGCCGGTGCCGGCCGGGCCCTTCGAGGACGGGGTGGACTTCTTCCAGGGCGGCCACTACCGGTGGGCGCTGGAGAAGTTCGTCGAGGCCGCGGATCAGGCGCCCCGGGATCCGGAGCGACGGTGGTACCTGGCGGAGTCGTACCGCCTGCTCGGCGACAGCGCCGCCGCGGCCGAGTCCTATCGGCGTATCCTGCAGATGGCGCCGCACTCCACGCAGGCCGCAGCCGCCCGTCGCGCCCTGGAGGCCCTGGGCGAGCCAGGCCTCGCCACGGCCCGGGTCGCCTTCGAGCGGCGCGGGGCCTCCATCCTCGTTCCCGGGAGGATCAACGGCCAGGCGATCGGCTACTTCATCCTCGACACCGGCGCCAGCTTCACCTCCGTCAGCCGCCTCGCGGCCGGCAGCCTGGGGATCTCGGGCGGCGGGAGCCGCGTCACCCTGGCGACCGCCAGTGGGAGCATCCAGGCCCCCCTCGCCCTGCTGGACGAGGTGGAGGTCGGCGGAGCCGTGGCGCGCCACGTCCCCGCCGTGATCCATGACCTGCCCAACCTGCCCGGGAACGTCATCGGGCTCCTGGGCCTCAGCTTCCTGGAGCGCTTCCGGGTGAACCTCGACCTCTCGGCCGGCCTCCTGGTCCTCGAATCGGGGCAGTAGCGGGAGCCAACGGCAGCGACCGTGCCGCAGAACGTACGTCGCCCGCTGTGCGGGGGACTCGGGGGCTTGGCCGGGCTCGCCTCTACCCCGTGGCCGTGGCTGCCTCCCCGGTGTGTCTGCACGACGACGATGGCACCGCTCACGTTCCGTTGACAGGAATTTCGAACATTGACCGGGACCCCGAGAAGTTTTTGCAAGGCTTTCCCGCGGCCCGGGCTAAGATACAAAACTGGAGAGACCAACGTCGCTGGGGAGTGTGCGTATGCGTCGGCTCTACCCTGCCATCGTGTTCGCCGTATTGCTACTGTCGAGTGCCGCGCCCGCCCAAGAGGGCGGTCCTGGGTCGGGGTGGGGCGAGGAGACGCGGTACCTCGGGACCAGGGAATTGCCCCGCCCGGTTTGGATGGCGATCATCTCCGACGACAAGGGGACGCTGGTCCTCGCGGGAGCCGGCGAGGCGATCTTCCACGAAGGGGAGTCGCAGCCGGTGGGGATCGTTCAGGCGGTCAGTCCCGTTGATCTCACCCTGACCCTTAGCCGGGACGGGCGGACGGTGCGGATCTTCCCCGGCCGCCCGATTCCCGATACCCGCCATCTACGCCTACATGACGTCCTCCGCGTCAAGACGCTCGAGTACCGGCACCGGCCTGTCCTCCGGGGGCGCCGGAAGATTCTCGGCGGCGAGCTCTACCTTGTCGCCCTCCGAGGCACACATGCCGTCCTCCTGCGGGATGTGGAGCCCGCGCCCTCGCCTGCCGAGTCGCTGGAGCAGCGGCTGGCGGCCATCCGGATCGTCGAGGTCGCCCCCCATGTCTGGGAGGTGAATACCGGCGACATCCAGAAGGCCATGGAATCCGGGGAGGCGATCCTCAGGCAGGCCCTGGATGAGAGCTGGGTGAATTTCTCCCGAGGCCACGGGATCGGACTCGAGCTGAAGACGCCCCTGGCCGATGTCCGGGTAGACCGCCGGGGCTTCGAGGTGACCAGTCCGAACCTGGCCGGCCGGATCGGCCTCGAAACGGGGGATCGAATCCTGGGGGTCAACGGCTTGCCGATTGACGGCCTCGGCGACCTGGCCCGGGCTTACCGGAGCATCAAGAACGATCCCACGGTGCGCAGCGTGGCCCTGACCATCGAGCGGCGGGAGAAACCCCTGAGCCTGACGTACCGAATCCGGTAGGGGCTGGCCCCCTCCGGCCGACGCCCGGGGGGCATGGGAGACCGGCCCCGGTCGCGGGGCTGGCGGTGCGCTCCATGCAGGTACGGCAGGCTTGCCGGCGCCTCCCGGTTGTGCGGCCGTCCCACCGTCCATCGAGAGGAGGAGACTATGTGGCGAAGATTGGTATGGCCCGCTGTCTGCATCCTGTCCGTTCTCATCACCCTGATCGGGGCCTCCCGGGCCCTGGCCGCGGCGCCGAAGATAACGCGGCTGCAGCTCGGCGCCAACGTAACCGACGGCTACATCGTCATCCCGAACTCGGAGGCCACCCTGGCCGACACCTATCCCATGACACCCGCCATATATATCGCGCCCGGGAGCAAGGACAGCGCCGACATCGCGGGGGGGGCGACCGCGATTGCCAATGCCTTCGGAGCGGGCCAGGATGCAGTCCAGGGCGATGCCGCGTTCTTTGGTACCCCGCTCGGCTACGGGACCTTTCTCTTCAATATCACCACGGGTCTTCCCACGGGCAACCCGGCAGATCGAAGGCTCGCCGAGGTGAGGAAGTGGCGGATCAAGAATTCGAACACGGTGATGATGGGCGAGGCCTACGGACCGGGGAATATCAGCAGCGTCTCGCTGGTTAATGCGGTGCCTGCCGGGACCACCGTCACCCTCACGATAGACATGCAGGGCCACAAGCCCCATCTGATCGGCATCCTGGGTGGAACACCGACACTCACGTACGAC
Organism: Methylomirabilis sp. (SeqCode); assembly: GCA_037442485.1. Classification (GTDB taxonomy): domain Bacteria; phylum Methylomirabilota; class Methylomirabilia; order Methylomirabilales; family 2-02-FULL-66-22; genus 2-02-FULL-66-22. Next base: position 18,648 of record JBBIQE010000037.1, on the reverse strand, counting down.
TCCACTGGGAATGGAACGCTTACGGTTCAGTCCAGCACCATTACGACCAAGAACGCCGGAGGCAGGGGCGGCTCCGATCCGGACGATCAGGCTGCCGGCGCCGATCCGACGGATAACACGATCACGTCGGCCTTCGGCATGATGCTGGTCACCGACGACGCGGCATTCGGCAACCCTTCCTCTGCGATGAAGCTCGTGGCCTGGACCAACGCCTGGCCGGGCGACATATTCCTGTACGGCCCTGGGGCGGATACGAACTCCAACAAAGGCGCCGGCTCTGCCGGGACCTTCGGTAGCTCGTCTGCAAAGGTGGGACTCACAGTCAATGGCCCCACTGCGGATACCAGGACATTCTTCATGTTCGTTCCGTCGGGGGTCGTACAAACCGTGTTCGGCAGTGGGGTCACCTCGGGGGACATCACCGGCTACGTGAACGGGGTGGAGGCCACGACCACCGCGACCAGCGACAGCACGACCTTCACAGCCGACGGAAGCGCCGTCACCGGCGTGCGGCTCTCCTTCAACTACACCTTCGCGTCGGCCACGGACACCTCCACGGGCGTGAAGTCGAGCGGCGGCGATTCGGGCGGCAATTGCTTCATCGCCAGCGCGGTCTTCGGGTCGTACGCCTCGCCCTCGGTCTGGGCCCTGCGGGAGTTCCGGTTCCACTACCTGATGACCAACGCGATCGGGCGAGGCTTGGTGCGGGCCTACGAGAGGGTCAGCCCGCCCATGGCTGCGTTTCTAGACCGGCATGAGTTCCTGAAGCCGGCGGTCCGGGCGGCCATCATGCCGGCGGTCTGGTTCAGCGCCTTCATGCTGCGGAGCAGCTCGGCGGTCAAGCTGGCGAGCGGGCTCGGCGTAGTTCTGGTCGTGGTCGGGTTCGCTGTCCGCAGGCGGTCGGTCGCGGCGAAGGCCATGGGGATCTGAGCGGATATCTCCGGTCGGACGAAAAGGGGGTCCCGCGTCCTGCGTCGTCGCCGGCCTTTTTCACCCCGCGAGGGGAAGGCCGGGGCGCGCTGCAGCGCGCGGGGCCCCAGGACGGGAGACCCCCGGGACATCGAATCATCTTGCGGGGGAGGGCCGGCTGAACGGGGTGGTCCGCTGGGGGGATCCCAGGGGCGAGGCGGGATGCCTGTGGCTGCGCAGGGCTCGGCCAGCCTCGTTCACGTTAGGAATAAACCCGACACCTTGTCCCCTCCAGTTCCAGAGCCTCCGACTACCGTCACGCCCACGCCTGAAGGTATCGCGCCCACGCGGTTCATGGGTCGAGAGGGAGGCCCGGGCCCGGCCGGGGACGGGGGGCGGTCGCCCCCGGCTTGACGCCATCGGGCGGGGCTGATATTTTCCTCCCGCTCGCTCCACCATCCGGCCGGACACAGACCCATGATCAGCCTCGAGGACGTGAGGGCCGCGGCCCTGCGCATCGCCCCCTACGTCCGGAAGACCCCCCTGGTGACCGCGCGATGTCTGCGGGACCATCCGGTGCCGGAGGGCGAGCTGCTCCTCAAGCTGGAGTGCCTGCAGGTCACCGGCTCGTTCAAGGCGCGGGGCGCGACCAACAAGCTGCTGTCGCTCGGCGCGGCCGAGATCGGGCGCGGCCTCGTCACGGCCTCGGGGGGAAACCACGGGCTCGCGGTCGCCTACGTCGGCTGGCTGGGGAAGACGACGGCCACGGTATTTCTGCCCGAGAACGTCTCGCCCGAGAAGGCGAAGAAGCTCGCAACGTGGGGGGCCAGGACGGTGGTCCGGGGTCGGCAGTGGCACGAGGCCAACCGGGCCGCGCTGGATCTCGCGGCCCGCGAGGGCCTGACCTATTTCCATCCCTTCGCCGATCCCGTCGTGATCGCCGGCCAGGGAACGGTGGGGCTGGAGATCCTCGACCAGGCGCCCGAGGTCGAGGAGATCCTGGTGGCCATCGGCGGGGGCGGCCTCGTCAGCGGCATCGGCCTGGCGGTGAAGTCCCTGCGGCCGTCGGTGCGCGTCATCGGCATCGAGCCGACCGGCTCGCCCACGCTGTTGGAGAGCCTGAGGGCCGGACGGGTGATCGAGCTGGCGGAGATCACGACCTCGGTCCCGACCATGGCCTGCGCCCGGACCGAGCCGATCAACCTGGAGATGGTCCAGCGCTACGTGGACGAGATCGTCCTCGTCACCGACGAGCAGATGCGGGAGGCCGCCCGCTGGCTGTGGCTCGAGCTGGGGATCGCCGCGGACTTGAGCGGCGCCGCCTCCATCGCCGCCCTGCGGAGCGGCCGGGTGCATCCGGCGCGGGGGCGCCGGGTGTGCGCCCTGGTGTGCGGCGCGGGCCCGGACGGGATGATCTGACGCGTCGTGCGTCGCGCCTTGGGCCGGGCGGGATCCCGCGCCGCGGGGCGCCCGGGGGTCTTCGAACATGGAACGGACGGCTGCGTACCTGATCCCGGGGGTCGACCTCGGCGCCGCGGTCGATCTGGCCCGGCGCGCCGAGAGCTGGGGCTACGAGAGTCTCTGGGTGACCCACGGGTCCGGGCGCGACTCGTTCCTGGTGCTCTCGGCCTACGCCCAGGCCACGCGATCCGTCGGTCTCGGCAACGGTGTCGTTCCCATCTATCCCCGCCATCCCATCGCCCTGGCGCAGGAGGCGCTCACCCTGGCCGAGCTGTCGGGCGGGCGCTTCCGCCTCGGCATCGGCGTCAGCCACCGTCCCACCATGGAGGAGGGCCTGGGCCTCGCCATGGGCAAGCCGGTGGAGGTGATGCGGGAGTACGTGGCGGTCCTGCGCGCGGCCCTGGCGGGGCGGGCCGAACACGCGGGGGAGCGGTACCGGGTGCACTGGGCGTACGGGCTGCCGCGGCCTCCGGCGCCGCCGCCGGTCCTTCTGGCCGGCCTGTCCCCGAAGATGCTCGAGCTGGCCGGCGAGATCGCCGACGGCGCGGTCCTCTGGCTCTGCGCCCCCGCCTACGTCCGGGAGGTGGCACTCCCCGCCATCCTGCGGGGACGCCGGAGGGCCGGCCAGTCCCTGGAGGGCTTCGAGGTGGTGGCGGCCGTGCCTGTCGCGCTGACCGACCAGGCCGAGGCGGCCGCGGCGCTCTTCCAGGAGGAGCTGACGCGCTATCTCGCCCTGCCGTTCTACCGGGCCATGCTGATCTCGAGCGGTTTCGGCGAGGACCTCGCGGCCTTCGACGCCGAGCAGGCCCGCTCGGTTCCGCGGGGTCGTGCGGTGCCCGCGCGACTGGCACGCGCCCTCGCCGGGATCGGCGACGGGGGCGCGATCCGCTCCTGGGTGGCCGCCTACCGGGAGGCCGGGGTGACCCTGCCGGCGGTCCGGCCGATCGGATTCCCGGATGCGCCCCATTACCGGCCGACCCTGGAGGCGCTGGCTCCCCGGTAGCGGGGGATCCGGACCTCGCCCCGGCCGGTCCGGGGATGGCGCTCGCGCAGAGGAGGAGTGGGCATGGCACCCGTGGGGATGGCGATAGCCGGCAGCGGGATGATCGCCGCCACCCATCTCTTGGCCCTCCGGGAGATTCCCGAGGCCCGGATCGTGGGCGCGTGGAGCCGGTCGCCGGATAAGACCCGGCGGTTTGCCGAGGGGCATGGGATCCGCGGCTACGCCACCTACGACGAGCTGCTGGGGGATCCTGAGGTTGACGCGGTCATCATCTGTCTCCCCTCCGGGTACCATGCGGAGTACGGGATGCGGGCCGCGTCGGCCGGCAAGCACGTGATCGTGGAGAAGCCCATTGACGTCACGGTGGCCAAGGCCCGGGCCCTCATCGAGGCGTGCCGGAAGCACGATCGGAGACTCTCGGTCATCTTCCAGAACCGGTTCACGCCGGCCGCGCGCAGGCTTCGGCGGGCGCTGGACGAGGAACGGCTGGGACGACTGATCCTGGGCGACGCCTACGTCAAGTGGTACCGCTCGGCCGCCTACTATGCCAGCAATGCCTGGCGGGGAAGCGTGGCGATCGACGGGGGCGGCGCCCTCATGATGCAGGCCATCCACACCATTGACCTGCTCCAGTGGATGATGGGCGGGGTGCGGCGGGTCTGCGGGCTGGTCCGGACGTCCACCCACAGGATCGAATCCGAGGACGTGGGCGTGGCTGCGGTGGAGTTTTCGAATGGGGCGGTCGGCGTGATCGAGGGCTCCACGGCGATCCAGCCGGGGTTCAAGGAGCGGATCGAGATCCACGGCCAGAAGGGATCCGTCATCCTGGAGGGGGGGAACATCACCGTGTGGAAGGTCGAGGGCTGCACCGAGGCCGACTACGTGGACGCGCAGCAGGTCGCCTACGGCTCGACCAGCTCGCCGGCCATCTCCCACGTGAACCACAAGGCCCAGCTCGAAGAGATCGTCGCCTCGATTCAGAAGAACGCGGACTCCTCCGTGCACGGGGAGGAGGGGCTGAAGTCCCTGCGGATTGTCCTGGGCATCTACGAGTCATCGCAGACGGGGCGGTGGGTGGAGCTCTGATTTCCCGTCCCTCCCGGCACGGGGCGCCCGCCCCCGGTGGCGCTTTTGCTTTTGCAGGCGACGCCGGCTGGTCTATAATGTTCTGTCGTCCGCGAATCCCCTGTGCCGATTCCCTCTCCGGAAGGATCGCGCCACTCCAATGCTTACGGATCCTATCCTGGCCGATCTGAACCCGCCGCAGCAAGAGGCGGTGCTGCACGGCGAGGGGCCGCTGCTCATCCTGGCGGGGGCCGGCTCGGGCAAGACCCGCGTCCTCACCCGGCGGATCGCCCACCTGATCGGGCGGCGCGGTGTGCAGCCGTGGCAGATCCTGGCGGTCACCTTCACCAACAAGGCCGCGGATGAGATGCGGCGGCGCGTGGAGCGGCTCCTGGGCGCCCGCGGCCTTGCGGTGGCCCTCGGGACCTTCCACTCGATTTGCGTCAAGATCCTGCGCAGGTGGCACCGGGAACTCGGCCTGCGCAGCAGCTTCGTGATCTACGACGAGGCGGATCAACTGAGCCTCATCAAGGACTGCCTGAAGTCGCTCGATCTCACCGAGCGGACCCTGAACCCCCGGGGGGTGGCGGCGCGGATCAGCCGGGCCAAGAACGAGCTGCTGACGCCGGGGGAGTATGCCGCCGTGGCCAACGATTTCACCGAGGAGCGGACCGCCAAGGTCTATGCCCTCTACCAGGAGCGGCTGCGGCTGAGCCACGCGGTGGACTTCGACGACCTGCTGATGCTGACGGTGCTGCTCTTTCGGGACAGGCCCCCCGCCCTCTCGTACTACCAGAATCTCTGGCGATACGTCCTGGTAGACGAGTACCAGGACACGAACCACGCCCAGTACCAGATCGTGAACTTCCTTACCCGCGCGCACGGGAACCTCACCGTGGTGGGGGACGACGACCAGTCCATCTACCGGTGGCGGGGGGCGGACCTGAACAACATCCTGGACTTCGAGCGCGACCACCCGGGGTGCACCGTCATCCGCCTGGAGCAGAACTACCGGTCCACCCAGACCATCCTGGATGCGGCGGGCGGCGTCGTGGCCCATAACATCGGGCGGAAGGGAAAGACCCTCTGGACCGAGAATCCGACCGGTGAGCCGGTCGTCTTTTGCCAGGCACGGGACGAGCAGGCCGAGGCGGAGTTCGTGGTCCGTACCATCCGGAGGCTGGCGGTCGAGAACGGCCACTCGCTGGACGACTTCGCGGTCTTCTACCGGACCAACGCCCAGTCCCGCGTCCTGGAGGACGCGCTGCGCCGCGAGGTCACCCCCTACGTCATCGTGGGCGGCCTGCGGTTCTACGAGCGGAAGGAGATCAAGGACATCCTCGCGTATCTCCGGCTGGTGGCGAATCCCGATGATGCCCAGAGCTTCAAGCGCATCGTGAATGTCCCGCCCCGCGGGATCGGCCAGGCCAGCCTGGACAAGCTGGAGGGGCTGGCCCTCGCCGAGCGGATCTCGCTCTGGGAGGCGTGCAGGCGGGCGGGCGACCGCAAGATCCTGGGCCCCAAGGCCGTGCAGGCCCTTACCGACCTGGTGGCGCTGATCGAGCGGACCCGTGCCAGGCTCGACGTGGCGACGGTCCCGGAACTCATTCTGGAGCTGCTGGAGACGACGGGCTACCTGGCCGACCTCAAGAACGAGGGGACGGTCGAGGCGGAGTCCCGGATCGAGAACCTGCAGGAGCTGGTCTCGGCCGCCCGGGAATTCGTGGAGCGGAGCGAGGACCAGAGCCTGCAGGCCTTTCTCGACAGCGTGGCCCTGATCGCGGACATCGACGAGCTGGCCGAGGGGAGGGGGGCGGTGACCCTGATGACCCTGCACTCGGCCAAGGGGCTGGAGTTTCCGGTGGTCTTCATCACCGGCATGGAAGAGGGGGTGTTCCCCCACGCCCGCGCCCTGACCGACGATGAGGAGCTAGAGGAGGAGCGACGCCTCTGTTACGTGGGGATGACCCGGGCCAAGGATCGTCTGTTCCTCTCCGCGGCGCTGTCCCGGCGGCTGTACAACAATACCGCCTACAACCTCCCGTCCCGTTTCCTGGACGAGGTGCCCGCGCACCTGCTGGAGCGGGTGGACGGGCTGCTGGAGGGCCGGGGCGCGCCGAGGCAGACCGCAGCGGGGCCGAGCGGGGAGGCCGACGAGCCCTTCGTGGATCATCTGCAGGTGGGGATGCGGGTGCGGCATCCCGACTGGGGCATCGGCACCATCCGGGAGCGCATCGGCGAGGGCGAGGACCTGAAGGTGGTCGTGACGTTTGCCGGCGTGGGCCGCAAGAAGCTGGCGCCGAAGCTCGTGCGTCTCGAGCGCGCCTAGAAAGATCTGCACCAACCGCCAAGATCGCCCGGCACCAGCGCTGGGTAGCCGGATCGCCATAATTGAATAGAGCCAGGCGGGCATACTACCAGCGACCAGAGATAACGGGAGATGAACGCAGAGGTCTCCGAGGAGTTCCCCTGGTGAAATCTGTGCAATCTGCGTAATCTGCGGTTAATAGGGGGTCCTGGTGGCCAAGATCACGCGGAAGGAAGTCGAGCACGTGGCGCGGCTGGCCCGGCTGGAGCTGACCGAGGCGGAGAAAGAGCGCATGACCGCCCAGCTCGACTCCATCCTGGGGTACATTGACAAGCTCAACCAGTTGGACACCGCGGACGTCGAGCCGACCACGACCGTCATTCCCATGGTCAGCGTGATGCGCGGGGACGAGGTCCGCCCGTCCCTGAAACAGGAAGAGGCCCTGGCCAACGCCCCGGACCGGGAGGACGTCTTCTTCCGGGTCCCGCGGATCATCGAGGACTGAACGCGGAACGCAAGACGTAATTACGTTTTGCGCTTTACTTTTCGGGGGCTCCGTGGACCTCTATCGCCTGACCATCCACGAGCTGCGGGATCTGATCCAGAAGGACGAGGTGTCGCCGGTGGAGGTGGTCCAGAATTTCCTGGTCCGGATCGGCCAGGTGGAGGAGCGCATCCAGGCATTCAACACCCTCACCCCGCGACCGGCGCTGGCCTTCGCCAAGAAGTACGAGGACATGCGGGCGCGCAGGGAGCGGGTGCCCCCGCTGGCAGGCATCCCCCTGGCCGTCAAGGACGTGATCTGCACCAAGGGGGTAGCCACCACCTGCTCCTCCCGGATCCTGGAGGGCTACGTCCCCCCGTACAACGCGACGGTGATGGCCCGGCTGAACGCGGCCGGCTGCGTCATGCTGGGCAAGGCCAACATGGACGAGTTCGCCATGGGCTCCTCCACCGAGAACTCGGCGTTCAAGAAGACCCGGAACCCCTGGAACCTGGAGTGCGTCCCCGGTGGATCCAGCGGCGGCTCGGCCGCCGCCGTGGCGGCCGACATGTGCGCCGGCGCCCTGGGGAGCGACACGGGCGGTTCCATCCGGCAGCCGGGCGGTTTCTGCGGGATCGTCGCGCTGAAGCCGACGTACGGGCGCGTGTCGCGGTACGGCCTCGTCGCGTTCGCCTCGTCGCTGGACCAGATCGGACCCATGACCAAAGATGTCCGGGATGCCGCCATCCTGCTCCGGGTGATCGCCGGCCAGGACCCGCGGGATTCGACCTCCGCGGATGTTCCGGTCCCGGATTACGAGGCGGCGCTGACCGGCGAGATCAAGGGGATCCGGGTCGGCATCCCCGCAGAATACTTCATTCCCGGCGTGGACCCCGAGGTGGAGGGGGCGGTTCATGAGGCCATCCGGGTCCTGGAGCGGCTGGGTGCCGTCCGGGAAAAGGTCTCGCTCCCGCACACCGAGTACGCCGTGGCGACCTACTACCTGGTGGCGACGGCCGAGGCCAGCTCGAATCTGGCGCGCTACGACGGGGTCAAGTACGGCTACCGCACGCCCAAGGCGGAGCATCTCATTGATATGTACATGAAGACCCGGCGCGAGGGCTTCGGCCCCGAGGTGAAACGGCGCATCATGCTGGGCACCTATGCCCTGAGCGCGGGGTACTACGATGCCTACTACCTCAAGGCGCTCAAGGTGCGGACGCTGTTCCGCCGGGACTTCGCCGAGGCCTTCCAGCGCTGCGACGTGATCGTGACGCCGACCTCGCCGTCGGCCGCCTTCAAGTTCGGCGAGAAGACGGACGACCCGCTCCAGATGTACCTCTCGGACATCTTCACCATCCCGGCCAACCTGGCGGGCAATCCGGGGATCAGCATCAACTGCGGCTTCACGAAATCCGGGCTCCCCATCGGGCTGCAGATCATCGGCAGGCCCTTCGACGAGGCGACGATCCTCAACGTCGCCCACGCCTACGAGCAGGCAACCGGCTGGGTGAAACAGCGGCCGAGACTGTAGGAGGGCGTCCATGGGAATCCGCGGGCGGAGCGGGGTAAGCCTGTGGCTGGCGGTCGGCGTGCTGGTGATTCTCACGGCCGCCCTGTCCGTCCAGGCTGCCCAGGGTACCGGCAAGACGAGCCGGAGGAAGGGCGACCTCGTGGTGCTGGACCACGAGCGGTGGCTGGACACCCTGAAGGGGACGGTCAAGAACTTCAGCCAGGCGTCTGCGCGGGACGTGACCGTGGTGGTGCGGTTCCTCGACAAGAAGAAGAACCTGCTCGGCACCCAGCGGGTGAGCGTGGGGGACCTCCGGTCGGGAGAGCAGAGCGCCTGGAGCCTGGCCATCCAGGAGAAGAATCGCCCGGCGAGGAGCTACCAGTTCGAGGTCCACGCGATCTGGCAGTAACCCCGAACGCGTTCAGCGGTCCGGCTGTTCGGCAGGTGCGTCCCTGCGGCAGTTCCGGTACAGCCGAATCGGCCGCAGGCGGAAACGGTCGAACCGCCGAGCGCTCTGTGGCTCCCGGCATGCTGTACTTCGCCTACGGTTCCAACATGCACCCGGGGCAGATGCGGAAACGGTGCCCGGGCTGCCTCTTCGTGGCGGCGGCGCGCCTCCGCGATCACCGGCTGGCCTTTACCCGGCCCTGGGCCGCGTGGGACGGCGGCGGGGTCGCGGACATCGAGCCGTCCCCCGGGAGCATCGTCGAGGGGGTCCTCTGGGAGATCACGGAGGCGCACCGCGACAGGCTCGACGGGTACGAGGAGTACCCGGCGGCATATACGCGCAAGGACGTGGTCGTCGAGACGTTTGACGGGCGGACGCTCACGGCCTTTGCCTACGTCGCCCGGCCGCTCGGAAGCTACCGGCCGGGCCGCCGGTACCTTCAACAGCTCATCGAGGGGGCCAGGGCGCAGGGTTTGAGTCCGGATTATCTACGATTCTTGGAGTCCCTCAAAGTGGCTGGCGAATCCGGTCAACACGGGGACTTTGATGGTTGAGAAGGGTTGCTCCCTTGGCGAATTGGAGGCGCGTCTGAAGTTCTTTCCGCGCCTGAGGGAAATCTTTGGTCGCGATTGGCTTTCTCGGCACGTTAGACAGACTACGACAGCTCCGCCACTCCTCAAGTGGCTGGCAAGCTTTGGCCAGGATGAGTCTGCGCGCGAAATGGTATTCTCAATCGAGCGCGCCCTGTCAAAGCTAGCAGTTGTCCCGGGGTACAAAGAACTTTCGTCAGGACTGAAGGCCACCGAGGGTAAGTTTTGGTCAAGATTGGGACATCTCAGCCTGGCAGCTTTCTTCATTGACATCCAATGGGAAGTCGAGTTGGAGCGCACGCTGCCAGGCAGGCGGCGGACGGCCCCCATTGACCTTCTTGTTCGCTGGAAGGGGCAAGAGGTTGGCATCGAGCTGAAAAGCCTGACCGATCTCGCAGCAGGCTGGACACAGGCACGACTCCGCGACCACTACAAGGATACTCCTCGGTTCCTGGAAGAGATCAGCAAATACCCCGCCCTCGAGCCGGTACCGTTGCGGGATCGTGAGCAGGCCACCCGTGCGGGTCGCAGTCGAGTGTCAAAGGCGCGAAGACAGATGCGTGAAGTTCCCTGTGTGCTTGCCCTGGACTGTTCCCGGAGCCAGGAAGACGCATTTCTAGAGGAGGCCCTCGCGTCTTTTGATCATTCTGGCGTGGATGCAATCGTCTCGTTCTCAGTTGGAGGCACCGACCTCTACCCTGAGGTACGAAAGATCGCCAAAGGGGGCCCGTGGCTTGAGACGCCCCTGGGAAAGGCTTTCCGTCTCGTCTGGGAAGGAGCAGCTCGTCATCAGGCCCTCTTGCATCAGGAGGCCGAACGGATCACCAGTCTCCTGCGGCATGAGTACGACCCGGAGGCGATTCTGTTGTTCGGGTCGGTCGTACAGGGGCGGGTGCGCGAGAACAGCGACCTCGACATTCTCATTATTAAACGAACCGAGAGGCCCTTTCATGAGAGGGTCTTTGAGGTCCTGTCTCTCACCAGACCTTCGGTCCCCGCGGATGTCTTCGTGTACACGCCAGAGGAATTCGACCGCCTGAAGGCGCGAGGCGACTTCTTCATCACCCGCGAGGTTCTGCCCAATTGCGAGCGAGTGTATGAGCGACCCCAAGCGGTGGCGTGACCTGGCGCGGGAAGACTGCCGGGTCGACAGACTCAGCCTCGATCACGGTTTGTTCCGGCCGGCTTGCTTCCACGCGCAACAGGCAGTCGAGAAGGCCCTCAAAGGATACCTGCTGGTGCGGAGAGATGCCTACCCCAAGACCCATCTCCTGCGCGAGCTGCTCAGTCTTTGCGATCTGAGCGATCCGGAGTTCCGCCAGTGGCTCGAGGATTGTCACTATCTGGATCGCTTCTACAGGGTGGTCCGCTATCCGGATGCCGCAGCGGGTGCCTTGCCCGAGGGTGACCCGGCAGAGAGCATGCCCAACGCGCCGTGGAGATCGCGGAGCGATTGGTGAGATTTGTCGAGGCAAAGATCCCCGAATGATCCACCGGTCGTAAGGAGTACGCCAGAGGGATGCAGATGGAGTACGAAGCCGTCATCGGCCTGGAAGTGCACGCCGAACTCCTGACGAACTCCAAGATGTTCTGCGGCTGCAGCACCAAGTTCGGCGCGCCGCCCAATACCCAGACGTGTCCCGTGTGTCTCGGGATGCCGGGGGTCTTGCCCGTCATCAACAAGCGGGGGGTGGAGTTCGCCATCCGCACCGCCCTGGCGCTCAACTGCAGCATCGCGCCCGTGTCACGCTTCGCCCGCAAGAACTACTTCTACCCCGACCTGCCCAAGAACTACCAGATTTCCCAGTACGAGCTGCCCCTGTCGGAGCACGGCTGGATCACGTTCAGCGTCGCCGGCGACACCCGGCGGGTCGGGATCCGCCGCGTGCACCTGGAGGAGGACACGGGCAAGCTGGTCCACGCCGGGATCATGGAGCAGGCGGAATCCAGCCTGGTGGACTTCAACCGCTGCGGGGTCCCCCTGATGGAGATCGTGAGCGAGCCGGACATCCGCACGCCCGAGGAGGGGGCGGAGTACCTGCGGCAGCTCCGCGCCATCCTGGTCTATCTCGGGGTGTGCGACGGCAACATGGAGGAGGGCAGCTTCCGCTGCGACGCCAACGTCTCGGTGCGCCCGAAAGGCTCGAAGGAGTTGGGGACCAAGGTCGAGGTCAAGAACATGAACTCCTTCAAGAACGTGCAGAAGGCGCTGGACTACGAGATCCGGCGGCAGAGGAAGGCCCTGGAGTCGGGCGAGACGTTGATCCAGGAGACGCGGCTCTGGAACGCCGACCAGCAGATCACCCTCTCCATGCGCAGCAAGGAGTACGCCCACGACTACCGGTACTTCCCCGAGCCCGATCTCGTGCCCCTGGTCATCGAGCCCGCCTGGATCGAGGAGATCCGGCGATCCCTGCCCGAACTCCCCGAGGCCAAGCGGCAGCGCTTCGTCCGCGACTACGGCATCCCCGAGTACGATGCCGGCGTTCTCACGACGAGCCGGGAGCTGGCCGCCTACTACGAAGCCGCCGTCCGGGCCCACAACGACCCCAAGGCCGTCAGCAACTGGATCATGGTGGAACTGCTGGGCCGCCTGAACAGGGACGGGAAGGACATCACGCAAAGCCCCATCCCGCCCGAGCGCCTCGGCGCGATGCTCGCCCTTCTGGCCGCGGGCAGCATCAGCGGCAAGATGGCCAAGGCGTTCTTCGACGAGATGTACGCCACGGGCGCCGACCCGGCCGACATCCTGAAGAAGAGGGGGGGGCAGATCTCCGACGCCGGCGAGATCGAAAAGATCATCGCGGATGTCCTGGCCAAGAACCCCAACGCTGTGGCCGAATACAGGGGCGGCAAGGAGGGGGCGTTCAACTTCCTGATCGGCCAGGTCATGAAGGCCACCCGCGGCAAGGCCAACCCGCAACTGGTGAACGGATTGCTTCGCCAGCTGCTGGCAAGAACGTGAACCGTGAAACGTAAACCAGAACCAGCGCGAGGTGCAATTCCGGCTGCATGCGGTGTGCGCTTCAGGTCTCAGGCTTCCCGGAGGCGTCCATGCATATCGGCGTGAGCATCTTCAACACCGACTACTCGATCCGGATCGACGAGCTGGCGCGGGCGGCCGAAGAGCGGGGGTTCGAGTCGCTCTGGCTGCCGGAGCACACCCACATCCCCAAGAGCCGGAAAAGCCCGTGGCCCGGCGGGCCCAACCTGCCCAAGGAGTACTGGCACACCCACGATCCCTTCGTGGCCTTGGCGGTGGCAGCGACCGTCACCACCCGCCTCAAGGTCGGGACGGGGATCTGCCTGCTCGTCGAGCGGGATCCGATCACCACGGCGAAGCAGGTGGCGAGCCTCGACTTCCTGTCGGGCGGCCGGTTCCTCTTTGGCATCGGCGGCGGCTGGAACGCCGAGGAGATGGAAAACCACGGGACGGATTTCAAGAAGCGCTGGCGGCTCCTCCGCGAGCGGGTCTTGGCGATGAAGGAGATCTGGACCAAGGAGGAGGCGGAGTTTCACGGCGAGTTCGTGAACTTCGATCCGATCTGGTCCTATCCCAAGCCGGTGCAAAAGCCGCACCCGCCGGTCCTTCTGGGCGTCAACACGCCGAAGGCGCTGAGCCGGGTCGTGGAGTACGCCGACGGTTGGTTCCCCATCGCGGCCCGGGCGGGCGATCTTACCGCCGGGATCGCGGAACTGCGGCGCCTGGCCGAGCGGGCGGGGCGCGACCCGCGGAGCCTTTCGGTCTCGGTCTTCGGCGCCAGCCCGGAGGAGAGCAGCCTCCGCGCCTGCGCGAAGGCCGGCGTCGAACGGGCCATCTTTCCCCTTCCCTCCGCCGATCGGGAGACCGTCCTGCCGATCCTCGACAAGTACGCGACACTGGCTCACGCGTTCAAATAGGCGGGGGCCGACTGTCGGGGGCCCGGGAGCTTCGGCGCCGCTGCTCCCGGTCCTTATCCCCTGCCCCTAACCCCCCGACCGCCCGGCAGCCGGTGGGGGATTCGGCCGGCGGGGGGCCACGAGCCAGAGGAGCACCGGCGAGGCCATGGCCATCCCCAGCCCGATCCAGAGCGCCAGCGCATAGCTGCCGGTGAGATCGTAGGTCTGGCCGGCGGCCCACGGGCCGGAGGCCAGGCCGGCACAGATCACCGTGTAGAGGGCGCCGTAGATCGTGGAGAAGCCCGGTCCGCCGAAGAGATCGCTGGCGATGGCCGGAAAGACGGCCGAGAGCACGCCGTAGCCCAAGGCATTCAGCACGGCGTAGAGGTAGGGCAGGGGGGAGGCGGGATACCGCCCCGCCAGGACGAGGAGCCCGATGCTGGCGACGATGCAGCCGGCGGCCAGGGTGTAGGTGAACTCGCGGCTGACCCGATCGGACAGCATCCCCCAGCCCGGCTTGGTCGCAATGCTCGCCAGCCCGACCACACCGGCCACCGTCGCCGCGGTCAGTGGACTCACGCCGTGATCCACCAGGTACACGACCTGATGGATCATGAGCATCTGCGTGACGAAGTTTCCCATGAAGTAGACGCCGGCCAGTCCCCAGAACCGATATGACCGGACGGCCGTCGCCAACGTCCAGGAGGCGCCACCGCCCGCGGGGCCGCGCGCTCCAATCGTGGCCGGGACGACCGGCCTGAAGGGGGGAGGATCCTGGACGAGCCAGAGGGCCGAGGGGATCCCCCAGGCCACGCCCACCGCGGCCAGGATGCGGAGGGCCCAGCGCCACCCCCACCGGTCGATCAGGAGCTGGACCAGCGGAACCAGCCCGAAGATCCCCAGCCCGATCCCGGCCGAGGCGAGGCCCATGGCCCCGCCGACGCGCTGCGGAAACCAGCCCTGCACCAGGACCACCTGCGGGATCCACCCATTCAGGCCGATGCCCAGGGCGGTGATCACGCCGAAGGCCAGGTAGAGATGCCACCACGCCGTGGTCTCGGCGGTGAGCAGGAGGCCGAACGCCATGACACCCGCGCCGGCGAGGATCACGCGCCGGGGTCCGGCGCGGCCGAGCAGCCATCCGACCGGCGGACCCAGGCCACCGTTCACCAGGCTGAAGCAGGCGAAGGCCCCCGAGAGGAGCGAGCGGCTCCAGCCGAACTCGCGCATGAGGGCGACGAGGAGGACGGCGTAGGAGTACCAGATCCCGTACACCAGACCGAGCGACACGAAGGTCGTCCCGACCGCGATCCATCCCCCCGATCGTTCTGCCGTCCGTCCAGGTCAGTGTGCATGCGAGGACGCGCCCCTCTGTTCCCTCGGAAAATCCCGCACCCACTATGGCGCACCGGGCCGGCCATGTCGAGAACGCAGCGCCGATTGTTGGCTGGGCAGGCCCAAGGGCGGGGCCCCTGCGGCTCCTCCCGCGCGCGCGGGAGGATTTTCGATACGATCATCCGGAACGTTGCCGTTCTCTCGCCACGCTCGCCAGGAACGAGGGCTGGCTGGGCGTTGGGACCCAGCAGCCGGGTTCCGGTGGGAATCCTGTGGCCCCGGTTCGCCAGGGAAAAGACCTGCGCGTGTTTCTCGTTGCGCGCTGGGCGATCTTGGCGTGAAAAATCCGGGACCATTCCCCCGGCCGGGAGGGGTGCACCGGGCCCCGGCCGTACAGCCGCAGGGCCCGCAGGGCCCGGAGCCGGTCCGGGGTGATCTCCTGGAAGGCCATCCCGTGGGGGATCCCCCTTTGCCCGAGCCCCGGGTCGTCGGCCGGGACGCCGGCGGCTTCCGGCTGGATGGCGCTTTGCTCCGCCTGCAGGAGCACACCCGGGCGCGGGTGGGGGTGCGGCGGCTCGGCAGCCTCCACGCAGACGCCCCCGTGGCGCAGATTCTCGGTCCAGCCCACCCCCTTCGTGGCGGGTGCAGGGCCTCTCGCCCCGGAGAGGAAGGAGCTGTATCGGCTACCGCCCGTCCTGCGGCGGTGCCGCGGGGTCGGCCATCCCTTCGCATCCAGGGGCGGCGAGAGCGGAGGATGCCCGGGCGGGGGGTGGGCGGATGGCCGCCATCCGTAAGGGCGCGGGGCAGGCGTGTCAGCTCGGATCTTCGGCGGCCGGAAACGCGGCTTGACACCGGGCGGACCGTTCCCTATGGTACGGGGCCATCCCCAATCCTGTGGCGTTACGCGGCCGAGCAGAGGAGGCCGATGCCGCTTGCCCGGGTGCCCGAAAAAAACGGCGCCAGACCCGGCGCCTCCTCCGTCCTCCGAGAGCGGAAAACGGCGCGGCCGCCCTCTCGTTCGGGGAGGTCCAGATGCCGGCCGAGCTGAAGGCGCCCTTCCGCTACTGCCCGAGCTGCGGCGAGCGCGTCTACACCTACACCGTCTTGAAGGACGGGAAGGTGGAGATCCGCTGCAGCCCGTGCGGCTTTCCCGTGATCCTCGAGCCAGGCCCTTCGGTTCCCCGCCTGGATTACATCATGATCACCGATGATGATCGGTTCGTCCTGGCCTTCCTCGCCGATCTGCTGGTCGAGCGGGGCCTCACGAGGGATGTCATCCCTTCCGAAAGCGGCACCCGGTTCCTGGCCCTGGCCACCGAACGCCTGCGCCAGGGGCTTCCCATCCCGCTGGTCATTCTTGACATCATGATGGCGCCCCTCGACGGGATCGTGACTGCCATGGCGCTCCGGGCCGTGGAAGAGGGACTGGGGATCGCCCCGCCGACGCCCATCCTTTTCCTCTCGGGCGCCCGATACGACGAGAGCTTGAGCAAGCTCATCGCCCGGTGCCAGCCGGCCCTGTACCTCAACAAGGCATCGGACGCCACCCCCGAGAAGCTCGGGCCGCGGCTGGAGAAGGTGATCGGCTATCTGCTCCGGCAAGGGAGGAGATGATCGCGTGGGGCAGAAATCCATCCTCCTGGTTGACGACGACCGGTTCTTCCTGACGGCGGTGGGCGAGTTCCTGGAAGAGCACGGCTACCAGGTGCGGCGGGCCACGGACGGCCTGGAGGCCCTGCAGGCGGTCCGCGCCGAGCCCCCGGATCTCATCCTCCTCGACCTGGTCATGCCCAAGGTGGACGGGGGCCGGCTCTGCCGCTACCTCCACGAGGACCCCCGGTTTCAGCACATCCCCATCATCGTCTTCTCCGCCCTGGCGGCCCGGGATATCCTGGGAATGCGCGAGGTGTCGGCGGATGCCTACGTGGCCAAGGGGCCGCTTCCGATCGTCACCACGAATGTCCTGGCCGCCATCGAGCACCTCGACCTGTACGGGCGATCCGCCCCCCTCGAAGAGGCCGTCTTCGGCTACGAGGGCTTCCGCCCGAGGCGGCTCGTGAGCGAGCTGCTGAGCATGAAGCGCCAGGTGGACCTCTTGCTGCAGGTCATGCGCGAGGGGGTCCTGCGGGCCGACGAAGCGGACCGGATCTGCTACGTCAACCCGGCGGGCCTGGCCATGGTGGATCGGAGCGAGCAGGCGCTCATCGGGGCGAGACTGTGGGAGGCCTTCGGGCCGGCCCATCGCGACGAGGTGGAGCGGACGGCGGGGAAGCTCCGCACCGACCCGAGCATCCAGGAGCAGGAACTCGCCATCGAGTCGAAGGGGGGCCGACTCCGGGCCAGCTTCGCCCCTGTCCGGGACAACGACGTTTACCAGGGGCTGCTGGTCCTCCTCGAGATCGCCGGGCCCCGCTGAGGCCGGCCCCCTGCATTCCACCTCCGCCCGCCGGACGGCCCCCCTCGGAGCATGGGGCTCCATCCCGTGCGGTCCATCCTCGGACGAACGGCCGGAAATTTCCTCGCCATTTGACCTCCAGCCGGATTAGAATACGCCCCACACTGCTCGGCCTCGGTCGCTCGGGGAGGTACCGGTGATCCGCGTGCTCAAATGGGCGGGCCTGGCTCTCGCTGCCCTCATGGTCCTGATGGTGCTGGCGGCCCTCCTCCTGCCTTCCCTCGTCAACCTGGAGCGCTACCGGGCGGCCCTGGCCTCCCGCCTGGGCAAGGCCCTGGGACGCGCGGTGACCCTGGGGTCGCTCCGGGTGAACCTCTGGGGCGGCATCGGGGCCGAGGCGAGGGGCATCCAGATCGCAGAGGCGCCCGGCTTCGGCCCCGAGCCGTTCGTGACGGCCGACGGCCTGCGGGTCCGCGTCCAACTGCTCCCGCTCCTCCGGGGCCAGGTCAAGGTGAGCACGGTGGTCTTGGAGCGACCGCGTATCCGTCTGGTGCACAGCCGGGACGGTCGGTGGAGCGTGGAAGACCTGATGAAGAGTCCCCCGACGCCCCCCTCGCCGAAAGCGCCGACGGAAGTCCCCCGTCCCGGCCAGGCGCCCTTGTGGGGCGGCGGTTTCCTCGCTCAGGTGGCGGTGAGAGACGGCCAGGTCACCCTCCTGGACCAGACCCGATCCCCCGGCCTCACGCTCGCGCTGACGGATGTGGATCTCAGCCTGCGCCAGGCGAGCGTGACCGATCCCCTGGAGGTCCGGTCCCGCGCGCGCCTCGGGATCGCGGGGGCGGCGGCGGGGCGCCTCGAGGCGGCCGGGCGGGTCGCGCTCGGCGAGCCCGAGAATCCCAGCCTGGATCTCGCCCTGTCCCTCCGCGAGGCGGAGGCGGGTCCCTGGCAGGCGCTGCTTCTCGGTGGAGGCGCGGTGCGGCTCTCGGGCCCACTGGCGGGCGAGGTCAAGGTGACCGGGCCCCTCGCCCGCGCCGCCTTCGCCGCCAAACTGGATCTGACACCGGTGGCGGTCCAGGTCGGCGAGGCGTTCCGGAAGGCGCCCGGGGAGGAGGCCAGCCTCTTCGTCGAGGGGCGCCGCGAGGATGAGGGCGTGAATCTTCCCCGGGTGACCGTCACCCTGAAAGCGCTGAAGGCGGAGGGAAGCCTGCGGATCCCGAGCCTCCGCGCGCCGCAGGTCGCCTTCACGGCCACCGCGGCC
>JBBIQE010000036.1:0-27206 GCA_037442485.1 Methylomirabilis sp. (SeqCode) | reverse complement strand
GGCGTTGGACGCCGACGTCCGCCGCATGGGCCGGGATGGTCCGGTCGGCGGGGAACAGGGCCCGGCGGAGCTGCCGCTCGCTGCCCTCCTCGCAGGCCTCGATGCAGCGCAGCCACGCCTCTTGCTGGCTGTCGTTGAGCTCCCCGAGGTAGAGGAGGTGCCGATCCACCGTGCGCCCATCGGCGCACCGCTGCTTCTCGGCGATGCTCCAGTACTGATGCACCTTGCCGTCCTTGACGCGGCGATGGCACTTGAGGTACATGGCGGCCCGAGTGTACTGCAATCCCCGGGGCCCTGAAAAGAGGGCCAACTCCAGGCGGGGGAAAGCATCCAGTACGTGAAACAGCAGCTTCGCCACTCCACCGTCACGCTGGGCGTGGACATGTACGGCCACCTGATCCCCGGAAAGGGTCGGGCCGCCGTGGAGTGGTTGGAGGAGCGCATCAGCCTCCCAATCCTGGCGGGAGAGGCCCGCACCGGTCCTGAGGACGGCCGAGGGAGCCAGAACGGCTTTGCAGCTTGGACGTTGCTTGGACTTTTGCTCGTGGGAAGCGACGCGGGTGAGAACGGCAAGGCGTACTGCTTGAATCTATGGAGGCGCGGGGCGGACTCGAACCGCCGAATCGAGGTTTTGCAGACCTCTCCCTTAGCCTCTTGGGTACCGCGCCGTAGCCGGATAATAGGTCATCTCGGTCGGGCCGTCAACCGGTTCACGAAGCCTCCACGCCCACCCCTGCCCTCCCCCGCAGCAGGGGGAGGGTGACGTGGGCCAATGGGCTTCGACGCAAGATCAGCCGAGAGGGGGAGGGGCGACCGAAGCCGCCTGGAGGGCGTCCCAGTACATCAGCTCGTACTGCTGGAGGAGCTCCGCCGCATCGCGGATGGCCGCCGCCGGGACCTCGCGGTCGAGGCCGGCCTGGATGACGGCCAGGGCCGCCTCGGCGAATCCGGGTGATTCGCCCGCGAACAGCTCGAAGAAGGCCACCCCCGCCTCCGTCAGGTCGTAACGCTCCCTGAAGGCCCGGGCCAGCCGCCCGCAGTTCTTCCCCCAGGCCGGTAGGTTCACCAGGAAGGCCGCCGCGAACTCGGCGTCGGTGCCGTAGGCCGCCAGCCAGGCCACGAAATGGGTGTACGCCTGGGCGCCGGCCAGGGGTCGGACGGCCTCCAGCGCCTCCGCATCGGCACCCAGGGCGCCGGCGAACGCCTGGAGCGCCTCCAGTGCCGCCGCCTCGGTCTTGAGGCTCTCGGCGAAGAATCGGCCGCTCGCCGTGGCGCCGTAGCGGTGAAGCAGGAGCGCCACGCTGCGCAGATCGCTCCGGATGATCCGGGCCTGCTGGCCTGCGAACCGCACCAGGTCCTCCCGCGTGAGCGTCCCGGCCTCGGCGGCCGCAACCCACGGATGGCTGAACAGCCGCGCCTCCACGGCTGCTAGATCCCGTCGAATCCGGGCCACGAGCTCCTGTGCCTTCTCCATTGGCGTGCCCTCCTGGTGCCAGCTTTCACGCCTCGTCCCGCCGCACTATCCGCCGGCCCACGAGAGCGTACACCACCAGGCCGAAGGCGTAGGTCGGCAGGGTCGCGCCGATCCACGGCGCCAGCCCCGGGAGACCCAGTTGCGGCAGGCCCGCGATGAGCAGGTACAGAAGAAACCCGGCCGCCCAGACGGCGGCCGCCGTCCAGTTCACGCCGTCCCAATACCAGTACCGTCCACCCGGGTCGAACAGGGCCTCGGGATCGTAGCCGCGCCGGCGCAGGAGGAAGTAATCTGCCGTCTGGATCCCGAGCAGGGGGACGAAGACCGAGCCGATGAGCAGGAGGAAGCTCTCGTACTGCACCAGGGGCACCGTGGCGGCCAGGACGAAGACGATGCCGCTGATGACCAGGATGAGCGTCCGCTGGTCCGCCCGGAGCAGCAGGTTCTGCGTCGAGACGGCCGCCGAGTAGACGTTGGCGAAGCCCTCGTCCGTCTCGGCGACCAGCAGGACCAGGAGCGCCGCCCATCCCGCGGTGAGGCCGGCGATGGCCGCGAGCAGGGGCGCGATGGGGGCATTGGGATCGAGGGTGACCGCCGCCGACAGGGCCAGCAGCGCGCCCAGGGCGTAGAACCAGATGTGGGCGATGCCGTATCCGACGCTCGTCCCCCAGAACGCGGCCCCCCGGCCCCGGGCGAACCGGCTGTAATCCGCCACCAGCGGCACCCACGAGATGGGCATCACCGCCACCAGGTCCACGGCCAGCCAGAAGGACATCTCCCCGGTTCCCGGCCGGGCCAGGAACGCCCGGAGATCGTAGGTGAGGAGCAGCGCCCCCGTCAGCCACACCACGGTGGCGAGGACCGCCCACAGGGCGAACTTCTCCATCCACTGCTTCACTACCAGGATGGGGCCACCCAGGGCCATGAGCGCGGTCACGATGGTGAAGAAGGCCACCCAGCCCAGGTAGCCCTGGACGCCGAAGAGCCGCCCGCTCAGCAGACTGGCGGCCTGGGCCATCACGATCACCTCGAAGGTGGCCCAGCCAAGCAGCTGCAGGACGTTGAGGAGCGTGGGCGCGTACGATCCGCGCAGGCCAAGCACCGGCCGGAAGAGCACCATGGTGGGCACACGAGTGTCGGCACCGATGACCGCCACCAACCCCAGCAGGCCGTTGCCGATCAGGGCACCCACCAGGATGGCCAGGAGCGCCTGCCCCAGGCTGAGGCCGGGGACCAGGAACATCCCCACCACCATGACGAGGAAGCTGACACCCAGGTCGGCCCAGAGGACGAAGGTATCCAGCAGCCCGAGCCGTCGCGCCTCCGGCGGGGCGGGCCTCACCCCCACCGTCCGGGTCAGTTCGAGCAGCGAGACCATATCGCCTCCCCGGCGCGGAATCCGAACTGGATCCCGCCTCCCTGCAAACGAAAAACCGCCCGAGAGGGCGGTTGGCCATGCATCTGATCGTCCCTACGCCGGCATTACCCGGGTCAGGTTCCAACGGTCGGTGAGGGAACCGCCCCACCCTCTCAGCCCGGCACCCCGGGCTCCCGTTTTTTTGCAAGAGAAGTGTAGCACCCCTCTCCGGAAGGCGTCAAGGCTCAGGGGGGCCTTCTGAACCCGAACCGAAACCCCCGATGGGGGGAATCCCCTGCGCATGCAGACCGCTCCAGCCCCCTACCCCCACGCTCACACGTGATTCCTCAGCATCAATTCTTTAGGATGCGGGCTCAAGTATACCTGGTCCTGGATATAGGGGACTGGGGTCCGCGCCAGATGGTGCTTGAACAGGGTCAGCGGTACCACCAGGGGGACGAGGCCGCGGTGGTAATCGCCGAGCACCGTCAGGAGTTCGGCCTTGTCCTCGGCGCCCAGGTCGCGCTTGAGGTATCCGAGGATGTGATGCATGACGTTGGTGTGCTTCTTGGCCGTGGCCTTGACCCTGAGACCCGCCATGAACAGCGCGCCGTAGCGCGTCTCGAGCTCTCTCAGGGGGAGCGCCTTCGCATTCGCCACCAGCCGGCCCAGTTCCGTGTAATGCTTTGGGCTGTGGGCGAGCATCAGCAGTTTGTGGACGGTGTGAAAGCCCACCAGCCTGCCCCGAGTCAGGCCGGAGGCCACCAGTTCCCGCCATCGGCGATAGCAGAAGATGCGTTCGACGAAATTCTCCCGCAACGGCAGATCATGCAGCCGCCCCTCTTCCTCGACGGGCAGAAGCGGAAAGCGGTCCATCAGGGCGCGCGCAAAGATCCCCACCCCGTCCTTGCCCGGGACGCCGGCGGCGCGGTACACCCGCACCCGCTCCATGCCGCAGCTCGGCGAATCGCTCTTGAGGATGTAGCCGGACAGGTCGTTCTTGGCCAAGACATCCAGCCGGGATTTCGCCCAGGCCTGCATGGCAACGGTCACGTCCCCACGGCTCTTGGCAAAGACCAGGCGAGGAGCCGAAGGTTCCCCCTCCAGCCGAAGCGTCTCCCGGGGCGTCCCCAATCCCATCTCCACCTCCGGGCACACCGGCACCCATTGGAAGAATCGCCCGAGCGTGTCCGTGATGTAGCGATCCCGCTTGTGTCCGCCGTCGAACCGGACCTGCTGTCCCAGCAGACACGCGCTGATCCCGACGCGGATGGGCCTCCCCCCTTCCCGGAACCACCCGGCGGACGGGGCCACAGTCACCACCTCCTGGCTTTCTCGGGGCTCGGCGTGGCATCGACCCTCCGGGGCCGCGTCTCGACCTGTCCCGCCTCCGACCGGACCGGTCGGGTCCCTCCCCGTGGTCTCGACTCCGGACGCGCGTCGCTACTTCAGCAGCTTGGCGTACGTCGCCTCGTCGAACCCCACGATCAGCGTGCGCCCTGTGCGGAGGGTCGGGGCCCGGAGGTTGCCCGTCGGCCCGAGCAGCAGACTCTTGAGCGTCGCCCCGTCGGGCCGCTCCTTCCTGAGATCCAGGTGGACCATCTCCTTTCCCCTGCTGGCGTAGACCTCGTCCACCTCGCGGACCAGGGCCATGGCCTCCTTCTCCTTCAGGGGCGTCCTCCTCGCATTTACCTGCGATGCGATCTCCACCCCGAGCCTCGCAAGGAACCCCTGCGTCTTGGCGCAGGTCTTTCACCCGGGACGATGATAGCTCCAGTCAACGCGTGCCATGGGAATCTCCTTTCCTCGTTCGTGCAGGCTTCGCCGGCACCTCCACCCGGAGGTCAGGCCGTCCCGCTTCCTCGCAGCATCGATTCACCCGATCCACATAGGCCCTGACGTTCGTCTTGGCCTCCATTCCTGCCAGGGACATGTAACGGACCGTGCCCAAGACCGGCCGCTCGAACCACGGCCGATCGTGCTTGCCAAAGCACCACAGAATGTTCGCATAGGTATTCGGGTTCCGCCCGTCCAGGGCGTATTTTTCGTGCAGACGGATCATCGTCTCCTGCGCCTCGGCGGGGGTTCGGCTCCACTCGATGATCTTCTTCCCCCAGTACATCCGGTAGTAGCCGAACATCGCGCCTGTGGTCAGCAGTTCCGCCTGGATCGCATTCCAGAGATAATCGTGCGTCCGAGCCGACTCGAACTCATCGGGCGTGTACACATAGGGCCGCTGGTCCTGGGCGTGGGACTCAGGCGTCGTCCGAGCCCAGGCTGGAAGCGCGTCCAGTGTGCGATGGTTCTGGTTGTATCGGCAGAAGTTGAAGGCCAGTTCCCGCCGAACGATCACCTCTTCGAGATAGGCCTCCCGATCGGCCGCGGCTGCCCGAGTAGCCCCGCGCACCGCCAGCGCAACTTCGTGGACGGAGATCTGTCCGAAATGCAGGTAGGCGCTCAACCGGGACGTCCTTTCCTCTCCTGGCTCGTTCCGCGCCTTGCCGTATGTCCTGAGGCCTCCTGCGACAAAGCGATCCAGGCGGGCTCGAGCCTCCCGGTACCCTCCGCGATACCGGGGTGACGGGGGCACCGAGTGATCAATGGCGGATTGGGCGATCAGGCTCCCGATGGTCTCTGGCCTGATCGTAGTTTGCGGAACGTCCAGACGCATACCCAGAGAGTCGCGCCTCGGCTTCGGCTCGGGAACGGGCTTCAAATGCTGCGGGAGCAGCTTCCGGAGCTTCGGTCGCAAGGTGTAGGCACCATACTGTTCGCCCGGAATCGCCGCCAGCGGAACGATGCCGTTGCTGTCCACGGCCAGCATGGCCACGTCCACCCTCCCGGCCACGCGCCCTGTCATCTCCGGGAGGATGAAGGCCGGGAAGTCGTCGGTGACCAGGAGTGCCGCTCGCTGAAGCAGCCGATAAAGCACGTCGTTGGGATCTTCGGCCCGCTGCCGGAGATAGAAGTGATACAGGATGCCCCGCTTCGCGAACCGCTCGCCGAGCTCTGTTACCCCCTCGAGGACAAAGCGACTGATCCGATCGGTGGCCTGCGGGTACGTGCGTCCCAGCCCGTGATAGACGACCAGGGGTAGTCCCAGGCGGTTCGCCGCCTCGATCGCCGCCGTCAGCGCGAAGTTCTGCTCGGCGCGCTGATACATCTGAATCCAGTACAGGACGAAGTCCGCCCCGGGCCGCTCGGATCGGTCATTCAATCGCCGGATACGCTCCGAGGGGGAAGAGGCCTCTTGCATCTCCGGCGCCCCGCCAACGCCTTCGCCCACTTCACCGTCTCTCCGATTCTCCGGTTCCCTATTCTCGACCCAACAGGTGCCGGAGGGCCACCTCCAGCTCAGGATATCGGAACCGGTAGCCCGAGGCTTGAAGGCGGGTCGGCATCACCCGCTGGCTCGCCAGGAGCAGGGCATCGGCCATCTCTCCGAAGGCGAGCCTGGCGGCGAAGGCTGGCATCGGGAGGAGCGCCGGCCGGGAGAGCACCCGCGCCAGGACGCGGGTGAATTCCCCGTTCGTGACCGGATTCGGGCCCACCGCATTCACCGGCCCCTTCAGAGCCTCGGCGCTGATCGCGTGCCGGATGGCCCCGATCGCATCGTCAATGGCGATCCAGCTCACGTACTGGGTCCCGCGTCCCAGCCGACCCCCCAGGCCCGCCCTGAAGGGAGGCAGCATCCTCGCGAGCGCACCCCCGGCCGGGCTGAGGATCATCCCGAAGCGGAGGTGAACCACCCGGATGCCGGCCCGCCACGCGGGCTCGGCCGCGGCCTCCCACTCCTGGCACACCCGAGCCAGGAAATCCTTCCCGGGGGGGCTTTCCTCGGTGAGGAGCTCGCTGCCCCGGTCTCCGTAATAGCCGATGGCAGACGCGCTCACCAGCACCTGGGGGCGATCTGAGAGTCTGGCCAGGGACTCGCCGAGCCGTCGCGTGCCCTCGACGCGGCTGCGACGGATGGCGTCCTTGTGCTGCGGGGTCCATCGTCCGGCACCGATGTTCTCGCCGGCGAGGTGCACCACCGCATCCACGCCTTCCAGCCGGGCCACGTCCCTGACACCCTCACCGGGGTCCCACGAGATGTCCTCGCCGCTGGGAGAGCCGCGCACAAGGCGCATCACCCGGTGGCCCTCCGTGGTCAGCCAGGCAACCAGGGCCGAGCCGACCAGGCCGCGGGAGCCCGTAACCGCTACACGCATGGGCCCTCCTTTCAGGCCGCGAGGCCGATCGGTATACGTTCAGCCCTGGGTCGCATGTCACGCCCTGACCCCGGCCCCGGTTTTTCAGCGGGGTAAGCTCTCCAGCCGGGCTCCAGAATCCTGCGCACCCCGGGTGCGGCTGGGGTGCCGTCGCGGCCCGGCCGTCCGAGGGGCACCTCGGGGGCGGAAGGGGGGGCCAGATCCCCAGTGGAATCCGGGAGGGACAACTGACCCTCGCGGCGATGGCCCCCAGGCTAGCATGATCCCCTTCGATCACGCCTCCCGGCCGCCGGTAGCCGGGATAGCCCCTGGAGAGCCTGAGATCATCTGCGGCTGCCTGTCAGGGGTCGCGATTTCCGATTCGACCCCGTTTACCGGTCCCGTCCGGCCCCTCGGCCCGACCTGCCGAATCCGCCCCCGGCCGGGACGCGGTCCGCCCAGGATGTATGCGCACAGACGCGCTCCCGGGCGCGATAATCGTCGATGCCCCTGCCGGGGGTGCGCCTGTGGGAGTTTGTCGCGCCGCCAGCAACGTCGCGTCGGTATGCGGAAAGGAAAAAGGGTCGTGGAGGCAATCGCCACGACCCCTGGGCATGATGGCTGGAGCGGGAAACGGGATTCGAACCCGCGACCCCAACCTTGGCAAGGTTGTGCTCTACCAACTGAGCTATTCCCGCGCTCGCCTCCTCACCGTACCAAAGCATGCGCCGGATTGTCAACGGAAAACCAAACGGCGGCCGCCGCGGCCTGGAGGCCGGGATGCGAGGAGGCTCCGCGCACGGGAAATTGCAGGACGAGCCCGGAACCTCACTGGCCGTCGAGCCGGCCTCCCAGCCCGCGAGCCAGTTGTGTTTCAGATCCCCATCGCCTTCAGGACCGGTCCCATCTCGGCCTCGACGCTGGCCGGCTTGGGCGAGCGCTTGACCGCCGTGTCCGGATCCTTGAGGCCGTGCCCCGTGAGGACGCACACCGCCCGATCGGAGACGGAGAATCTCTGGGCCTTGGCCCACCGGGCCAGCCCCGCCACCGAGGCCGCGGAAGCCGCCTCGCAGAAGATACCCTCCACCTGGGCCAGCACGGCGTAGGCTTCGAGGATCTCCTCGTCGGAGACCATGTCAATCGTGCCCTCGGAGCCCTGCACCGCTTCCAGCGCCCCCTTCCAACTCGCGGGGTTGCCGATCCGGATGGCCGAGGCGATCGTCTCCGGCCGCTCCACCACATGCCCCCGCACGATGGGCGCCGCCCCCTCGGCCTGCCACCCGATCATCCGCGGAAGGCGGTCGGCCCTCCCGGCTTTCTGATACTCGCGGAAGCCGCGCCAGTACGCCGTGATGTTGCCCGCATTGCCCACGGGGATGAACAGGTGGCTCGGGGCTTCGCCCAGTTGGTCGCAGACCTCGAAGGCCGCCGTCTTCTGCCCTTCCAGACGGTCGGGGTTCACCGAGTTGACCAGCACGATCGGGTACTTCTGGGAGATCTCGCGCACGATCTTCAGGGCATCGTCGAAGTTGCCGCGGATCTGGAGAACCCTCGCCCCGTGGATCATGGCTTGGGAGAGCTTGCCCAGCGCGATCTTCCCCTCGGGGATCAGGACGAAGGCCCGGAGTCCGGCCCGCGCCGCATAGGCCGCCGCCGAGGCCGAGGTGTTCCCCGTCGAGGCGCAGATCACCGCCTGGGCCCCCCGCTCCATCGCCTTGCTGATCGCCAGGGTCATGCCCCGATCCTTGAAGGAGCCGGTGGGGTTCGCGCCCTCGTACTTCAGATAGAGCTCGCACGGAATCCGAAGGCGCTGGCGCAGCCGCTCCGCCCGGACGAGGGGCGTATTGCCCTCGTTCAGCGTGACGATGGGCGTGGCCGCGCTCACCGGCAAGAAGTCTCGATACTGCCGAATCAGGCCTGGCCAGGCCATGGGAGCCCCCTGGCGACATGGACGACGTGAGACGCCACACGCCATTGCCCCGGCGTCTTCCGTCCTCCGTTTCACGCATTGCGGACTCAGTCCTCCGCCCCCTCGACCCGCAGGCAGACCGTATCCTGGGCCACCACCTCGAGGTGGTTGATCCGCTTCAGGGCCTTCTGCATGTCGCCCTCCGTCGCCTCGTGGGTCAGCATGACCACGGGGACCGCGGCCTGCTCGGCCCGGCCCTTCTGGATGACCGAGGCGATGCTGATGTTGTGCTCGCCCAGGACGCCGGAGACCTTGGAGAGCACGCCCGGCTTGTCCACGGCCATCACCCGCAGGTAGAACCGGCTCCGAACCCGGTCCATGGGCTTCAGCGTGAGCCCCTCGGCCATGCCCCCCGTGGGGAGGAGGGACACGCGCGAGGGCCGGTGGAAGATGATGTTGTGGGCGATCTCCACGAGGTCGGCCACCACCGAAGAGGCCGTGGGCATCTGCCCGGCGCCCCGCCCCGAGAACATCAGCGACCCGGCCGAATCGCCGCGGATGTGGACGGCATTGTACACCCCGCCCACCGAGGCCAGGAGGTGCCCCTCCGGGATCATGGTGGGATGGACCCGGACCTCCAGCTCGCCCGCGTCCTCCTTGGCGATGGCCAGGAGCTTGATGCGATAGCCCAGCTCCCGGGCGAAGGCGATGTCGGTGGCCTCGACCTTCTGGATGCCCTCGATGTAGATGTCGGAGAAGCGGATGTAGCCGTTGTAGGCCAGAGAGGCCAGGATCTGCAGCTTGTGGGCCGCATCCACTCCGCCCACGTCCAGCGTCGGGTCCGCCTCGGCGTACCCCTTGGCCTGCGCCTCGGCCAGCACGTCGGCGAAGGCCTGTCCCGTCTCGGTCATCTTGGTCAGGATGTAGTTCGTGGTGCCGTTGACAATGCCCATGATGGACTGGATGTGGTTCGCCACCAGCCCCTCGCGAACCGACCGGATGATGGGGATGGCCCCGCACACGCTGGCCTCGAACCCCAAATCTACCCGCGTGGCCGCGGCCGCCCGGTAGATCTCCAGCCCATGCTCCGCCAGCAGCGCCTTGTTGGCCGTGACCAGGTGCTTGCCCCTGTTCACCGCTTCCAGGCACAGCGTTCGGGCCACGCCGGTGCCGCCGATCAGCTCCACCACGATGTCCACCTGGGGGTCGGTGATGACCTCCATGGCGTCGGCGGTGAGCAGCTTGGGATCCACGGGGATGCGCGGCGGGCCGATCTCGGCGATCTTCCGGATGCGCAGCCGCGCCCCCACCCGCCGGTCCAGGAGGGCGGAATGCTCCTGGAGGAGCTTGACCACCCCTGACCCGATCGTCCCCAGCCCCAGGATGCCGACGTTGATGGTCTTCATGGATACCTCGCTTCCCCTGAGCGCAGGGGCTGACTCACGCGAGGGCGCGCCGGAGGCCCGTGCTCCAGGCGGCGTGGGCCTTCTCCACCGGCACGGTGAGCGTGAAACGCCGCCCCCGGATCAGCAGGGCGCTGCCCCCGACGACGCCCAGCCTGGCGCACGGCACCCCGTGGCGGCGCGCCATCGCCTCCAGCCGCTCGGCGGAATCCGGCCGCACGCTCAGGACGATCCGCGAGGCCGACTCGCCGAAGAGCAGCGCGTCCGCCCGCATATCGCCCGAAAGCTCGATCCGGGCCCCCGGTCCCGCCGCAGATGGGGTCATGCAGCACTCGGCCAGCGCCACGGCCAGGCCCCCGTCGGCGCAGTCGTGGGCCGACGCCACGATGCCGGACTGGATCGCCTCCAGGCAGGCCGACTGCACCGCGCGCTCCCGGGCGAGGTCGAGCCGCGGCGGTCGCCCCGCCTCGATCCCGTGCACGACCTTCAAATACTCGCTCCCGCCCAGCTCCTCGAAGCTCTCCCCGAGGAGGAAGATCACATCCCCCTCCGCCTTGAACCACTGGGTGGTGGCGTGGGCGATGTCCTCCAGCAGGCCCACCATCCCGACGATGGGCGTGGGGAAGATGGCCGTCCCCAGCGTCTCGTTGTAGAAGCTGACGTTGCCGCCGGTGACCGGGGTCTGGAGGGCCCGGCAGGCCTCGGCCATGCCACGGACTGCCTCGGCGAACTGCCACATGATCTCCGGACGCTCCGGGCTGCCGAAGTTCAGGCAGTTGGTCATGGCCAGCGGCCGGCCGCCGGCGCACACGACATTCCTGGCCGCCTCGGCCACGGCCAGCTTTCCGCCCTCGTAGGGGTCGAGGTAGGTGTAGCGCCCGTTGCCGTCGGCCGCCAGGGCCAGGCCCTTGCGCGTGCCCTGGACGCGCAGGACGGCGGCGTCCGACCCCGGCTCGACCACGCTGTTGCAAAACAGCATGTGATCGTACTGCTGCCAGATGGACTCCTTGGACGCGATGTTGGGCCAGCCCAGGAGCTCCAGCAGGACCTGATCCAGCTTCTCCGGCAGGGGCAGCCCCGCGGGATCGAACCGCCCGGTCTCCTCGAGGTAGGTCGGCCGCCGCATGGGCCGGCGATAGACCGGCCCCTCCTCGGCCAGGGCGCGGGCCGGGATCTCCGCCACCACCCGGTCCCCCTCCTTGACCCGCATCAGGCCGTCCCCGGTCACCTGGCCGATGATCACCGCGTCCAGGTCCCACTTGTGGAAGACGTCCATCACCTGCCGCTCGGTCCCCCGCCGGACGACCAGGAGCATCCGCTCCTGCGACTCGGAAAGCATCACCTCGTACGGGATCATCCCCGCCTCGCGGCGTGGCACCTTGGCCAGGTCAATCTCGATGCCCGTCCCGCCCCGGCTGGCCATCTCGCACGTGGAGCAGGTGAGCCCCGCGGCCCCCATGTCCTGGATGCCGACGATGGCGTCCCCCGCCATGAGCTCCAGGCAGGCCTCGATGAGGAGCTTCTCCTTGAACGGGTCGCCCACCTGGACCGTCGGCCGGCGCTCCTCCGAGCCTTCGCCGAACGTCTCCGAGGCCATGGTGGCCCCGTGGATTCCGTCCCGCCCCGTCTTGGCCCCGACGTAGATGACGGGATTGCCCTCGCCGCCCGCCCGGGCCAGGAAGATGCGATCCTTGGGGGCGATGCCCAGGCAGAAGACGTTCACCAGGGGATTGCCCGCATAGGTCTCGGAGACGCAGAGTTCGCCCCCCACGGTGGGGACGCCCACGGCGTTGCCGTAGGCGGCGATGCCGCCCACGACGCCGCCCACCAGGTAGCGCGTCTTGGGCGTTGACAGCGGCCCGAACCGCAAGGGGTCCAGCAGGGCGATGGGCCGGGCCCCCATGGTGAAGATGTCCCGGATGATGCCCCCCACCCCGGTGGCCGCGCCCTGGTGCGGCTCGATGAACGAGGGGTGGTTGTGGCTCTCCATCTTGAAGACGATGGCCAGGCCGTCCCCGATGTCCACCACGCCCGCGTTCTCGCCCGGGCCCTGCAGGATCCGCTCCCCCTGCGTCGGGAGCTGGGCGAGGTGCACGCGGGAGCTCTTGTAGCTGCAGTGCTCCGACCACATCACCGAGAAGATCCCCAGCTCGGTGAAGTTCGGCTCGCGCCCCAGGATCTGCCGGATGCGCCCGTACTCCTCGGGCGTCAAGCCGTGTTGGGCGATGAGGTCGGGCGTGATGGTGCCGGGCTCGCGCATTCCCAATCCCCGATCACACGGGAAAGAGATTCAAGGGCGTTTGGCGCCCTCCAGCAGGCCCTCGAACAACAGCCGGCCGTCCTCGGAGCCGAGTAGCGCCTCGCTCGCCCGCTCGGGGTGCGGCATGAGCCCCAGGACGTTCCGCCCTTCGTTGCAGACGCCGGCGATGTGCTCCAGGGAGCCGTTGGGATTCGCCTCGTCGGTCAGCCGCCCGTCCGGCGTGCTGTAGCGGAAGATGATCTGGCCGTTTGCCCGAAGCCTCTCCAGGGTCTCGGGCGGCGCATAGTAGCGCCCCTCGCCGTGGGAGATGGGGATCCTCAGGACCTGCCCCGGCCGGAGGACGGCGGTGAACGGGGTGTCGGTGCGTTCCGTCCGGATGTGGACCCACCGGCACCGGTACTGGAGCCCGCTGTTCCGCAGGAGCGCCCCGGGCAGCAGCCCCGCCTCGCAGAGGATCTGGAAGCCGTTGCAGCTTCCCATCACCGGCCCGCCCTCCCTGGCGAAGCGGACCACCGCGTCCATGATGGGCGAGAAGCGGGCGATGGCCCCGCAGCGCAGGTAGTCCCCGTGGGCGAACCCCCCGGGCAGGATCAGGGCGTCGTAGCCGGCCACCGAGGTGTCCTTGTGCCAGATGTAGCCCCAGTCCACCTTCAGGACGTCCTGGAAGACGTGGGCGAAGTCCTGGTGGCTCCAGGTGCCGGGGAAGATCAGGATCCCCCACCTCATCCGGCCACCTCGCTCACCTGGAAGACGTAGTCCTCGATCACCGGATTGGCCAGAAGCTTCCGGCACATCTCATCCACCCGGGCCCGGGCCCGGGCCGGATCCTGCTCGTCGAGGCGCAGCACCATGAACTTGCCGATCCGGCAGTCGGTGACGTCCCGGAAGCCCAGGGAGGCCAGGGCGCTCCGCACGGTGTCGCCTTGCGGGTCCAGGACACTCTGCTTCAGCGTGACGTGAATCCGCGCTTCCAGCATAACTGGTCTCTCCGCGGGGCGAAAAAGCGGACGCTCGCCCCTCGCTGTCCCTCTCGCTGTCGCCGTCGGGTTCTCAGGCGCACACCCGCCGGAAGATCTCCTGGTAGGCGGCCGCCTCGCGGGCCGGGCTGCGCCGCGCCCGATCCTTCCCCAGGTTCTCCCGCGTGGTCCGGTCCCAGAAGCGGCAGCCGTCCGGCGTGAGTTCATCCCCCACCAGGAGCGCGCCCCGGTGCCGCCCGAACTCCAGCTTGAAATCCGCCAGCAGGATCTCCCGCTCGGCGAAAAACGGCAGCAGCACCCCGTTGGCCCGGAAGGTCGTCTCACGAATGGCCTTCAGCTCCTCCGAGCTGGCCAGCCCCAGCGCCCGGACGTGATACTCGTTCAGGAGCGGGTCCCCCAGGGCGTCGCTCTTGTAATAGAACTCCAGGACCGGCGCGGGGAGCGTGGTCCCCACCTCCAGGCCCAGGCGCCTGGCCAGGCTCCCCGCGGCGATATTGCGCAGGACGACCTCCAGGCGGATCATCTCGAGCCGCCGCACCAGCATGTCCCGCGGGCCCACCCTCTCCACGAAGTGGGTGGGGATGCCGTTTTTCTGCAGCAGCTGGAAGAGCGCGACCGAGATCTGATTCTTCATGGCCCCGCGCCGGGGCACGCGCCCCCGGGGGGCGGGGACCTGCCTAGGCTCATCCTTGAACCGCTGGATCAGCAGGGCGGGATCGGCCGTCTCGTACAAGATCTTCCACTTGCCCTCGTAGATCTTCCGCCCCCGCTCCATCGGTCCCGCCCCCCCTCTCCCCGTCGCCGGCGCTGTCCTCCTACCCCGTCGCCCCGCCCAGGAGCCCGACGCGGCGGAAGATCGCTTCGACGTGGCGCAGATGATACCCCAGATCGAAACAGCTTTCAATTTCGGGCGCGGACAGGAGGGCGCGCACCTCGGGGTCCGCCAGGAGCAGCGCCTTGAAATCTCCGTCCTCCTCCCAGGCCCGCCTGGCGTTCCGCTGCACCATGCGGTAGGCCGCCTCGCGGGAGGCGCCGGCCTGGGCCAGCGCCAGGAGCACCTGCTGGGAGAAGATGACGCCCCGGGTGGCGCTGAGGTTCCGCCGCATGGTCTCGGGATAGACCCGCAGCCCCTCCAGGATCTCCCGGAACCGCACCAGGAGGTAATCCAGCAGGATGGTGCTGTCGGGCAGGATCACCCGCTCCACCGAGGAGTGGCTGATGTCCCGCTCGTGCCAGAGGGCCACGTTCTCCAGGGCGGCCTGGACGTTGGACCGGAGGAGGCGCGCCAGGCCCGAGACCTGCTCGCAGGCCACGGGGTTCCGCTTGTGGGGCATGGACGAGGAGCCCTTCTGCCCCTCGGAGAACGGCTCCTCCACCTCGCGCACCTCGGTGCGTTGCAGGTGCCGGATCTCCGTGGCGAACTTATCCAGCGAGGCCCCCACGATGGCGATCTCCGCCAGGTACTCGGCGTGGCGATCCCGCTGGATGATCTGCGTGGAAATGGGCTCGGGCGTCAACCCCAGCCGCTCGCAGACATACTCCTCGACATAGGGCGGGACGTTGGCGAAGGTCCCCACGGCCCCGGACAGCTTGCCGTAGCTGGCGATGGCCTTGGCCCGCTCGATCCGCTCGCGAGCCCGCCGCACCTCCATGAGCCACATGGCCAGCTTGAGGCCGAAGGTGGTCGGCTCGGCGTGGACGCCGTGGGTGCGGCCGATCATGACCGTGTTCTGGTGCTTCAGCGCGAGATCGGTCAGGACCCGCTCGAGCCCTTCCACGTCCGCGAGCAGCAGGTCGGCCGCCTCGCGCATCTGGCAGGCCAGGGCCGTATCCAAGACGTCGGAGGAGGTAAGGCCCAGGTGGATGTGCCGGGAGGCCGGTCCCACCCGCTCGGCCACCGCGGTGAGGAAGGCGATCACGTCGTGCTTGACCTCGCGCTCGATGGCGTCAATCCGGGCGACGTCGAAGCCGGCCTTGGCCCGAATCTCCTCCACGGCCTCCCGGGGGACCTTCCCCAACTCGGCCCACGCCTCGCACGCCAGGATCTCGATCTTCAGCCAGATGGCGAAGCGGTTCTCGGGCTCCCAGATGCGGGCCATCTCCTTACGGGAATATCGCGGGATCATGGCGCCTCCTCCGGAGGGGCTCGAGCCGTTGCAGCCCCCCGTCCTGCCGTCCGCTCCGCATCCCCCCCTCGCCCCGGACCTCGGACGCTGGACCTCGGGCGGTCTTCAGCGGACCTCGAACCGATGCACGGCCGCTAGGCTACCACAGGCGGGCGAAGGAGACAATGGCAGGCACACGGTCCAAGGGTGCGGCGGTGCATGCCGCGGCGGGTCGACGTCGAGAAGACCGGACGCTCGAAGTCGTTCGCGGGCGGAAGGCGGTGGCGGGTATGGGCGGTCGGTGGGTGGCCAGGCAGCGAAACGCTGGTCGGGGCGCTACGGCCTCCGTCCCGCCTTGGCCGGCCCCCATCCGATCCGCCGCAGCCCATCGTCATACACCCGCCGCCGGTGAAGAATGGCGAGGATCCATACTTCGGCACCCACGATCTTGTAGACTACCCGGTAGTCCCCAACTCGGAGCTTCCAGTACCCCTTCAAGGTCCCCCGCAAGGGATGCCCGAAGCGTTCAGGGGCCTCGGGGAGGCGCCGGACCGGGGCGTCGGCTATCCGCTGACGGACGTTCGCAGGGATCGGCAGAAGGTCCGCCCGGGCGACGTCCGGGTGGTACAGCAGGGCGAAGGCCATTCAGCCTCTCCGGCGCTTTGCCGTCCCCCAGACCTGCTCGTGGGCAAGCGCCGCCCGCCGCGTGAAGGTGCGCTCCCGCGCCGCCGCAATCGCGGCCAGCAGCGTGTCCTCCTCGGCCTCCGCCGCCGCCCTGATCACATCCCGCACCTTCAGCGAGAGCGAGACCCCGTCGCGCCTGGCCCACCGGGACACCAGATCATACAGCGGCTTCTCCAGCACCACGTTCACCCGCGGATTCTTGGCCGGCATGGCTTCCACCTCCGCCGCCAGTGTACCACAAGTGATGCACCGCCACAACCCGGCTCTTTCCCCGTCCCGCAGCAGCCACTGGAATCGCCTCCGGCACGCCCTCCGCAGCGAGAGGCTGGCCTGGCATCTGCGCAGCCAGGAAGTCCTCGGAGGCGAGGTCCCGGATGGGGGCAGAACGCGAATCGGTGGGGACAACTCCCGGTCAGCGTTCGCCAGCTCGGTCAAAGACGTCCCTGATACCTGGCACGCTGCACGCTGTTGGTTTCCGACTCCCTCACCCGAGCCCGCTATTGAGCCTTGGCAAGGCCTGGCCGGAGGATGGACCACATCGGCGGATCGGAGGGTCCCAGCGAGACCCGACGCGGAGTGGGATGGTCTCGGACCGTACGAAGGGCGGGCTGGCGGGCGACGAGGCGAATCTCCCCGCGCCTATTCATCCTCCAGCCGGCAGATGACCGACGCAATGGTGCCGACCAACTGCGCCAGGGCCAGTTGACTGAGGCCGGCTGCCTTCCGCAAGTCGTACATCCTGCGGCCAATTTCCGCGTTAACCCGCTCTTCCCTGGCGGGAGGCCCCGCGCTTCGGCCGGTGGGGATAGTGCCGGCGGTGGATGATGGCGATGGCCTCCGTCGTCTTCGGCTTCTTGCGTGGCATCGTCAATCCTCCGCAACGGTGTCTCCGACCGGGTCGCGGTCGAACCGGCGTTTCCGTACCGGCCGGACGCCGCGGCCGAAACGGATGACCCGGCCATGGGCTCGACCGAACCTGGGCTTCGTAGCGAGCGTCTCGGGCAAGTTCGACGCAGGATCAGCCGCAAGAACCTACGGGAATCCGAGTCGGAGGGGTCGCGACCACCCGCGCACCGACGGGCGCCGAATGGGGGGTGGGATTGAGTGCGGGCCGAGGCGGTGTGCCAGGCGGCACTACGCCATCCGCGCCCCCGACGGAGGGGAGGCGGGAGGGCTACCTGCTCTACCTGGCAACGTCCCCCCCGGATGGCAAGAGGCCTCAGCCGAGGTGGCCGATGGTGGTCAGGGCGTAGCGGTCCGGCGCGAAGAGGGAGCGGTTGAGCTCGGCGAAGCTTTCGGGCGAGACCCCGTCAATGCCCCGGATGATCTCGTCGAGGTCGAAGTAGCGGCCGAAGTAGATCTCGGTCTTGGCCAGGCGGGTCATGCGGCTGCTGGTGCTCTCCAGCCCGAGGAGGAGGTTGCCCTTGAGCTGGGCCTTGGCCCGATGGAACTCCTCCAGGTCCACCGGCCCCTCGCGCAGCCGCGCGAACTCGCCCCGGATCAGGTCCACCACCTGGGGGTAGGCCTCGGCGCTGGTGCCGGCGTAGACAGCCAGCAGCCCCGAGTCCTGATAGGACGCCTGGTAGGAGTAGATGGAGTAGGCCAACCCGCGCTTCTCGCGGATCTCCTGGAACAGCCGCGAGCTCATGGAGCTGCCCAGGATGGCGTTCAGCAGGTAGAAGGCGTAGCGGTGGCTGTGGTTGTAGGGCAGCCCCTCCGCCCCCAGGACCAGGTGGAGCTGGGCCGAGTCCCGCTCCTCGTGGTGGACGGTGTGGTAGGACGTGGGCGACGGGCCGTCGGCGGCCACGGCCCGCCCCTGCCACCCACCCAGGGCGGACCAGGTCAGCTCCGCCACCCGGGCGTGATCCAGATCGCCCGCCGCGGCCACGATGACCCGGTCCGGCTGGTAGAAGTCGCGGAGGTGCTCCAGGATGTCCTGGCGGGTGATGGCCTGGAGGGTCTGGCGGTACCCCAGCACGGGCCGCCCCAGGGGATGGTCCCGCCAG
Organism: Methylomirabilis sp. (SeqCode); assembly: GCA_037442485.1. Classification (GTDB taxonomy): domain Bacteria; phylum Methylomirabilota; class Methylomirabilia; order Methylomirabilales; family 2-02-FULL-66-22; genus 2-02-FULL-66-22. Next base: position 8,841 of record JBBIQE010000036.1, on the reverse strand, counting down.
AGCTGCTGGGCGAAGAGGTCGTGGATCAGGTCGTCGGGGTCGTCCTCGACCATCTTGATCTCTTCCAGGACGACCCGCCGCTCCTTCTCGATGTCCTCGGGATCCAGGCGGGGATGCAGCAGCAGGTCGCTCAGCAGGTCCATGGCCAGGGGCAGATCCTCGCCCAGGACCTTGGCGTACAGGCAGGTGTTCTCCCGCGAGGTGAAGGCGTCCAGGGTCCCGCCCACGCTGTCAATGGCCCGGGCGATGTCCTCGGCGCTCCGGCTCTGGGTCCCTTTGAACAGCAGGTGCTCGATGAAGTGGGAGATCCCGGCCCGCTCGGCCTGCTCGTACCGCGAGCCCACCCGTACCCAGATCCCGACGGAGACGGACCTGACCTGCGGCATCCGCTCCGTCAGGACCACGATGCCGTTGTCCAGGACCTCCTTCTTGTACAGGCTGCCTAGTGTCGCGATGGCCTCTTCCCCCCGTGGAGGCGGCCCTCGGCCTCGGGGCGCGTCGGCCCGGCGGAAGGCGCGGCCGCAACCTCGGCCTTCTCGGCGGCTTCCCGCAGAAGCTCGCGGCGGGAGAGGCGGATCTTCCCCGACTTGTCCACCTCGATCACCTTGACCATGACCTCCTCGCCCTCCTTGAGGACGTCCTCCACCCGCTTGATCCGCTCCCGGGCGATCTGCGAGATGTGCAGCAGCCCGTCCGTGCCCGGCAGGATCTCCACGAAGGCGCCGAAGTCCGTGATCTTGACCACCTTGCCCAGGTAGACCTTGCCCACCTCGGGGACCTCGACGATCCGGCCGATGATCTCCATGGCCTTCTGCGCCGCCGCCTCGTCCACCGAGGCGATGGCCACGGTCCCGTCGTCCTCGATGTCAATCTTGGCCCCGGTCTGCTCCACGATGCCGCGGATGATCTTGCCGCCGGGCCCGATGACCTCGCGGATCTTGTCCACGGGGATCTTGAACGAGATGATGCGCGGCGCGTACGGGCTCAGGCTCTGGCGCGGCTTGGCCAGGACCCGGTCCATGATGTCCAGGACTTGCAGGCGGGCCTGGCGCGCCTGGCTCAGGGCCTGCCGCAGGATCGCCTCGGTGATCCCCTGGATCTTGATGTCCATCTGGATCGAGGTGACCCCCGTCCGCGTCCCGGCCACCTTGAAGTCCATGTCGCCCAGGTGATCCTCCAGCCCCTGGATATCCGTGAGGACGGCTGTCCGGTCCCCTTCCTTCACCAGCCCCATGGCCACGCCCGCCACCGCCGCCCGCACCGGGACGCCCGCGTCCATGAGCGAGAGGCTGGCGCCGCACACCGTCGCCATGGAGGAGGATCCGTTGCTCTCCAGGATGTCGGAGACGATGCGCACGGTGTAGGGAAACTCCTCCTTCGCCGGCAGCACCGGCAGGATGGCCCGCTCAGCCAGGGCGCCGTGGCCGATGTCCCGCCGGCTGGCGCCGCGAATGAACTTGACCTCGCCCACGGAGAAGGGGGGGAAGTTGTAGTGGAGCATGAACCGCTTGGAGCTTTCCCCCTCCAGGTCGTCCAGCCGCTGCTCGTCCTCCGAGGTGCCCAGCGTCGTGGTGGCCAGGGCCTGGGTCTGCCCCCGGGTGAACAGGGCGGAGCCGTGGGTGCGGGGCAGCACCCCCACCTCGCAGGTGATGGGCCGGACGTCCGTGACGGTCCGCCCGTCGGCGCGGCGCCCCTCCTCCAGGATGAGGCGGCGCATCTCCTGCTTTTCCAGCTCCTCGAAGATCTCCTTGACCTGCAGCGCCACCGCCGGCGGCTCGCCCGCCACGGCTGCCAGGGCCTCGTCCAGGAGGAGTCGCCGGCGCGCCTGCTGCTCCTCCTTCTGGGGGACGAAGGCCAGCTCGCGGATGCGGGCCCGGCACAGGTCCGCGATCCGGGCCTGGAGGGCCGGGTCCACCGGGGGCGAGACGAAGGGGGGCTTGACGATCCCGATCTGCCGGGCCAGCTCGTGCTGCATCTGGATGATGGGCTGCAGCGCCCGGTGGCCGAAGAGCAGCGCCTCCAGCAGCGCCTCCTCGGGGACCTCGCGCGCCCCCCCCTCGACCATGACCACGGCCGGTTCGGTGCCGGCCAGCACCACGTCCATGTCGCTCTGCTCCAGCTGGGCGTAGGTGGGGTTCACCACGAAGCGGCCATCCAGGCGCCCGATCCGCACGCAGCCGATGGGGCCCTGGAACGGGATGGGGGAGAGGGTGAGGGCGGCCGAGGCCCCCACCACGGCCAGCACGTCCGGGTCGTTCTCCTGGTCGGCCGAGAGGACCGTGGCGATGACCTGGACATCCTGGTGATAGCCGTGGGGAAACAGCGGGCGGATGGGGCGGTCGATCAGGCGGGCGGCCAGCGTCTCCTTCTCGTGGGGCCGCCCCTCCCGCTTGAAGAAGCCGCCGGGGATCTTCCCGGCGGCATAGGCGCGTTCCTGGTAATCCACCGTCAAGGGGAGGAAGTCAATCCCCTCCCGGGGCTGCTTGGAGGCCACGGCCGTCACCAGCACCACGGTGTCCCCGTAGCGCACCCACACCGCCCCGTCGGCGGCCCGGGCCACCCGCCCGGATTCGATGCTGAGGGTCCTCCCTTCCAGCGAAACCTCGGTCCGATACGTCATTTGCGAATGCCCAACCTTTCGATCACGCGCTTGTATCGCTCGATGTCCTTGCCCTTGAGATAGTCGAGGAGCTTGCGGCGCCGTCCCACCAGCCTCAGCAGGCCGCGCCGGGAATGGTGGTCTTTCTTGTGCACCGCGAGATGCTCGGTGAGATAGCCGATCCGACCGGAGAGCAGCGCGATCTGCACCTCCGGCGAGCCCGTGTCCTGCTCGTGCAGGCGGTACTGGCCGATGAGCGCACTCTTGTTCGGAAAGTCCTTTGGCATGATCATCACTCTCCCCTTCTCTCGGGGGGCCTCTGCCTCCCCCCGCGCCTGGTGGCAGGCTACCACAGGGCCTCAGGGGTGTAAAGCCCATTCTGGCCAGGGCAGGCCCCGCGCGGCCTCCCACGCCGCCGCCGAGGCCTCCCGGTCGCGCGCGATCTGCGCCGCCAGATCCTCCACCGACGGGAAGCGCCGCTCCTCCCGCAGCCGGCGCAGGAAGAAGGCCGCCACCGGCTCGCCGTACAGCGGCTCGTCCCACCCCGGGACATGCACTTCCAGCCGCCGCTGCCCCGGACCGAAGGTGGGGGCGCACCCCAGGTTCAAGACCGCGTCCCGGAACGCCCCGCGCAGGAGCACCCGCCCCGCATACACCCCGTCCGCGAGCGGCACCGGCTCCGCGAGCGGCACGTTGGCCGTGGCGAATCCCAGCGCGCGCCCCCGGCCCGCCCCCGCCGCCACCTCGCCCGCGAGGCAGTAGGGCCGGCCCAGGAACCGCTGCGCCTCCTCCACCCGGCCCTCGCTGAGCAGGGCCCGGATCATCCGGCTGCTCACCACCAGGCCGTCCAGGCTCACGGGGGGGATCACCTCGAGCCAGAAGCCGTAGCGGACGGCCAGCCGCTCGAGCAGCGCGGCGTCTCCCCTCCGGCCCCGACCGAACCCGAAGTCATAGCCCACGCACAGCCCCTGCACGCCGAGCCCCTCCGCCAGCACCCGCCCGACGAACTCCTCGGCCTCCAGGGCCGCCATGGCGGCCGTGAAGTGGATCACCGCCGCCACCGCCAGACCCTGGCGGGAGAGGAGCGCGAGCTTGACCGGCAGCGGCGTGATCAGGGGCGGCGCCTCACCGGGCCGCACCACCTCCAGGGGGTGGCGCGCGAAGGTCGTCACCCCCGGCGTCCCCGCGCAGGCCGCGGCCCGCTCCCGCACCCGACGGAGGATCTCCTGGTGCCCCAGGTGCACGCCGTCCAGGGTGCCCATGGCCAGCACCGGCCTGGGGACGTCCCAGCGCAGCTCCTCGAGACTGCTGGCGTGGATGACGCGCATGGCCGCCCGATCCTCAGGCCGCCCCGGAGGCCCCCGAGAACACCCGCACCGGGTGCAGGATCACGCGGGTCGGCTCGGCGGTGGAGAAGTCCGCCGAGGACACGGTCGTCTCCGCCAGCGAGAGCAACTGCTTCCGGTACCCCAGCACCCGCACCAGGCTCCCGCGGCCGACCCCGGCCGGGAACTGGACCACCACCGCGGCCGGGAGATCGCAGCCGTGCAGGATGAGCCGCCCCGCCTCGGGCGCCACGCGGACCGCCGGCAGGTGCGCCAGGGCATCGGCCACCGGGATCAGCACCTCGTGCAGGCGCCCTTCCCGCACCCGCTGCTCCAGCGCCTCCAGGCTGAGGATTCCCTCCAGGCTGAAGCGGCCCGACCGCGTCCGGGTGAGGGCGTGCAGGTGCCCACCGCAGTTAAGCGCCCGCCCGATGTCGTCGCAGAGGCTGCGCGCGTAGGTTCCCTTGGAGCAGACGAGCCGCAGCGTCACGAAGGGGGGCGTGCAGTCCAGCAGCTCCAGGGCGTGGATCCGCACGGTGACGGGCTGCCGCTCCACCTGCTGCCCCCGGCGCGCCAGCCGGTACAGCCGCTGGCCCCGGACCTTCTTGGCCGAGTACAGGGGCGGCACCTGCTGGATCTCGCCCAGGAACCGGGGCAGGACCGCCTCCACGTCCTCGCGCCGGACCCGGACCGTCTCCACGCGGCTCGTCTCCTTGCCCGCGGCGTCCAGGGTGTCGGTGGTGATCCCCAGGCGGAGGGTCATCACGTACTCCTTGTCCGCCTGGGTGAGGTACTGCGCGATCCGCGTGGCTCGCCCCACGCACAGCGGCAGGACGCCCGTGGCCTGCGGGTCCAGCGTGCCCGTATGGCCCACCCGCCGGACCCCCAGGATCTTGCGGACGGCGTCCACCACGTCGTGGGAGGTCATCCCCGCCGGCTTGTTGATGTTCAGGACCCCGTGCACTTCCGCCGCGATTCCCATCGCTCCATTTTCGATTGCGGATTAAGGATTGCCGATTGGGATCCAATCGAAAATCCGCAATCACGAGTCCAAGATCCGCCGGGCCGCCTCCAGCACGTGCGCCCGCGCGGCGGGAAGCGGCTCGTAGAGCGTGCAGCCGGCGGCGTTCCTGTGGCCGCCCCCGCCGAACCGTCGGGCCAGCGCTGCCACGTCCAGGCCGCCCCGCGAGCGGAAGCTCACCCGCACCTCGCCGGGCGAGACCTCCTTGAACAGGATGGCGAGCTGGACCCCGGCCACAGTGCGCACATAGTCGATGAAGCCCTCCGTGGCCTCCAGACCCAGGCCGGCCCGCCCGAGGGCGGCCTGCGTCACCTCCATCCAGCCGAGGCGGCCTCGGGCGCAAAGATCGAGGGTCGCCAGCGCCTCGCCGAGCAGGCGCCATTCGCGGGGGTCGTGGTTGCCGTACAGCCCCGCGGCCAGCTCCTCCACGGCCGCCCCCAGCGCCACCAGGTCGGCCGCCGCCCGCAGCGCCTCGGGCGTGGTGTTGCCGTGCTGGAAGGACCCGGTGTCGGTCAGGATGGCGGCGTACAGGTTCGTGGCCGCCGCCTTGCCGATGGGAAACCCCCCCGCCCGGAGCAGCCGGTACACCATCTCGCCGGCCGAAGAGGCCGCCGGCTCCACCCAGTTCACATCGCCGAAGCGGGTGTTCCCGGCGTGGTGATCCACGTTGATCACCACCGCCTCGCGCGGTCGGCCATCCAGGAGCCCCCCGGTCCGCTCGAGGGTCCCGGTATCCAGGACCAGGTAGCACGCATACGGCCGGGCGATGGGCACCTGCCGCCGCAGCTGCTCCGCCCCCGGCAGGCTGGCGAGTCCCGGGGGCAGCGGATCCGCGTTGTACGCCCCCGTGACCTTTCCCCCCTCGCGCAGCGCCAGACTGGCCGCCAGCGTCGCCCCGATGGCATCCCCCTCCGGGTTGACGTGAGCCAGCACGGCCACCGAGGGCGCGCGCTGCAGGGCCGCCAGGACGTCCTCCAGCTCACCCACCGGTCTCTTCGTCCTCGCGCCGCGCCACCTGCTTCAGGAGGGCGGCCACGTGCAGGCTCCGCTCCACCGCGTCGTCCGCCTCGAAAACGAGCTCGGGCGCGTACCGCAGGTGCAGCGCCCGGCCGAGCTGTCCGCGCAGGTACCCGCCCGCGGATCGGAGGCCCGCCAGGGCCTCCTCCGTGCCGCCCGGCCGGCGGGCCGCCATGAAGAGCACCCGGGCGTGCCGCAGGTCCGTGCTCACCCGCACGGCCGTGATGATGACCTCCGCCAGGCGCGGATCCTTGACCTCACGCAGGAGCAGCCGGCTCAGCTCTTCCTGGATCAGACCGGCCACCCGGTCGGCGCGCTTGAAGGGCAGTGGCATGGCGGGTACGTCGGCAACGGGTTTTGGCGCGCCGGGCGCGCAAGAGCCCGGGTCAGTGGGTGACCAGATCGATCTCGTAGTCCACGACCAGGACCTCGCCGTTCGCCTCGATCCAGTTCACCACCTTGGAAAGCGTCTCGTCCACCAGGCGCGTGTCGTTGCTCACGGCCGCCACCCCCAGGGTGGCCCGCTGCCAATCGTCCAGGTGATCCACCTCGGCAATGCCCACGTTGAAGCGCGCCTGGACGCGGTCCTTCAGGCTCTTGACCACGCGCCGCTTCTCCTTCAGCGACCCGCTGTCCGGGATCCGGAGCTCGATCTTGCAGCTACCCACCGTCATGGCGCGAAGCCCCGCCCCGACCGATTCCCCCTGGTCGGGGGGATCTGGGCACTGGTCCTTCCTGGAGTCTGGCCTACAGCTTGGGGACGATCTCCTCCAGCTCGTACACCTCCAGGACGTCCCCCGGGTGGATATCGTTGAAGTTCGCGAGGCCGATGCCGCACTCCTGCCCGCTCGGGACCTCGCGCACGTCGTCCTTGAACCGACGGAGCGAGGCGACCTTCCCCTGGTACACCACCCGCCCGTCCCGCAGCAGGCGCACCGAGGCGTCCCGCACCACCTTGCCCTCCGCCACGAAGGAGCCGGCGATGGTCCCCACCTTCGAGATGGTGAAGATCTGGCGGACCTCCACCCGTCCCAGCGGGCGCTCCACGTACTGGGGCTCCAGGAGGCCCTGCATGGCCGCCTTGATCTGGTTGATGGCGTCGTAGATGACCGTGTACAGGCGGACGTCCACCTGCTCCTGCTCGGCCAGCTTCTGCGCCTTCACTTCGGGCCGGACGTTGAAGCCGACGATGATGGCGTTGCTGGCGGCCGCCAGCATGACGTCGCTCTCGGTGATGGCGCCCACGGAGCTGTGGATGACCTTGACCATCACCTGCTCGGTGCTGAGCCGCTCCAGGGACTCGCGCAGCGGCTCCACCGAGCCCTGGACGTCGCCCTTGAGGATCATCCTGAGCTCCTTCACCTCGCCCCGCTGGATCTGCTGGTGCAGGGCGTCGAGGGTGATGCGCGGCTGGCTCACCATCGTCTCCTGGCGGTGCTGCTCCTGTCGCGCCAGGGCGATCTGGCGGGCCTTCTTCTCGTCCCCCACCACGGCGAAGGTGTCCCCCGCCAGGGGCACGCCCGAGAGGCCGAGGATCTCGACGGCCGTGGCCGGCCCCGCCTCCTGGAGCTTCTTGCCCTTGTCGTTGATCATGGCCCGGACCCGGCCGTGATGCAAGCCCGCCACCACCGCATCCCCCACCCTGAGCGTCCCGCTCTGCACCAGGATCGTGGCCACGGGCCCCCGGCCCTTGTCCAGCTCGGCCTCGATGACCACCCCGCGGGCCGGCTTGGCGGGGTTGGCTTTGAGTTCCTGCACCTCGGCCAGCACCAGCAGGTTGTCCAGCAGGTTCTCGATCCCCTCGCGGCGCTTGGCCGAGACCGGGACGAAGATGGTGTCTCCGCCCCACTCCTCGGGCACCAGCCCGTACTCGCTGAGCTGCTGCTTGACCCGGTTGGGGTCGGCGTTGGGCTTGTCAATCTTGTTGATGGCCACCAGGATCGGCACCTTGGCGTCCTTGGCGTGGTTCACCGCCTCGATGGTCTGCGGCATGACCCCGTCGTCGGCCGCCACGACCAGGACCACGATGTCCGTGGCCTGGGCCCCGCGCGCCCGCATGGCCGTGAAGGCCTCGTGGCCCGGGGTATCCAGGAAGACCACGCGGCTGACGGCATGACCCGGGACCTCCACCTCGTAGGCGCCGATGTGCTGGGTGATGCCCCCCGCCTCCGTGGCGGCCACGCTGGTGTGGCGGATGGCGTCCAGGAGCGAGGTCTTGCCGTGGTCCACGTGTCCCATCACCGTGACCACCGGCGCCCGCGGCCTGAGCAGGGCCGGATCCTCGACCGCGGCCACCTCCTCCACCAGCTCCTCGGGCGACGCCCGCTCCACGCTGTAGCCGAACTGCTGGGCCACCTTGCCGACGGTCTCGAGGTCAATGGGCGTGTTGATGGTGGCGAGCACCCCCAGCTTGATCAGCCGCTTGATCACGTCGCTGACGGTGGCGGACATCTTCTCCGCCAGCTCCTTGGGGGTGAGTCCCTCCCCGACCTTCAGGACCTTGACCACCGGCGGTGCCGGCGGGGGGGTCTCGACCTTCGCCTCCCGGGCCGAGGGCGGCTCGCTGACCGGGACCTTCGGCTCGACGGGCAGGGTGAGCTCGGGCTCGATGGGCGGAAGGTATGCCGGCGGTGCCGGCGCCTCCAGGGCGCCGAGATCGGGCGCCTGGGCCTGGGCCACGACCGGACGCGGGGGCTCCACCGCCGGGCGCGGAGGCTCCCGTCGCGGCTTCACCTCGGGGGTGGCGGACGGTCTGGGTCTGGCCTCTCTGGCCGCGGGGGTCACCCCGGGAGGGGGAGGCGCCGGCTCGTGCCGGGGAGGCCCAACGGGCCGCGGCGGGGCGGCGGGGCGCACGGGTCGGGGGGTTCAATCCTGGGCCC
>JBBIQE010000035.1:0-27450 GCA_037442485.1 Methylomirabilis sp. (SeqCode) | reverse complement strand
CCACCGTCGTCGCATCGCCAATCCTCCCTTCTCCCACGAGGGCGCCCTGCCGGAAAGACTAGGCCCCGGCCGAGGGCGCTTCACACGCCTCCGTCTCTCGCCGGGGCTTTCTCCGGATCTCTGCCCACCGCGGGCATGACGGCCGACGCCACTGGAGTGCGGGCTGAGTCTATGTTGAACCCTGGCCGGGTGTCAACCCCGGTTTTCGCGCTGACGCGCAAAGACCAGGTCCGCGATCCCGGCCCGCCGCGGCGCCCCCCGCCTGCCTGCGGCACGCGGGCAGGCGGGCGAAATCCGCAAGCTACGGCGCGGCCCACCCGGCCGCGCGGGCGACGGCGCGCCGCCAGGTGGCGTACAGGTGGTCCCGCCGCGCCCCGTCCAAGCCGGGGAGGAAGCGCCGGTCCGCGGCCCAGTTCCGCGCGATCTCGTCCCGGCTCTTCCAGTACCCGACGGCCAGCCCGGCCAGGTAGGCCGCGCCCAGCGCCGTCGTCTCCTTGATCACCGGGCGCACCACGGGCGTCCCCAGGATGTCGGCCTGGACCTGCATGAGCAGGTTGTTCGCCGTGGCCCCGCCATCCACCCGCAATTCCGCGAGCTGGAGCCCGGCCTCGGAACTGGCCGCCTCCAGCACCTCGCGCGTCTGGTAGGCGATGGCCTCCAGGGCCGCCCGCACCAGGTGGGCCCGGGTGCTGCCCCGGGTGAGGCCCAGGATTGTCCCGCGCGCGTACATGTCCCAGTGGGGCGCCCCCAGCCCCACGAAGGCGGGCACGAAATACACACCGCCGCTGTCGGGAACGGAGGCCGCGAGGGACTCCGATTCGGCCGAGGTCGCAATGACCTGGAGGCCATCGCGCAGCCACTGGATGGCCGCCCCGGTGATGAAGATGCTTCCCTCCAGGGCGTACTCGGCCCTGCCCTCCGCGGGGCTGGCCGCGATGGTCGTGAGGAGGCCGCTCCTCGAGGCCACGGGTCGCTCCCCGGTGTGAACCAGCAGGAAGCAGCCGGTGCCGTACGTATTCTTGGCCATGCCGGATCGAAAACAGGCCTGGCCGAAGAGAGAGGCCTGCTGATCCCCGGCCATTCCGGCGATGGGCACCTCCCCGCCCAAAAGATCGGCCGCTGTCCCGCCGTACACCTGGCTGGACGGCCGGACCTCGGGCAGCATCTGCGGGGGAACCCCCAGAGCCCCGCACAGGTCGGGATCCCAGGCGAGGCGGTGAATGTCGAAGAGCATGGTGCGGGAGGCATTGCTGTAATCCGTCACCCAGACCTTGCCGCCGCTCAGCCTGAAGGCCAGCCACGAATCCACGGTGCCGAAGCAGACTTCTCCCGCCTCGGCCCGCCGGCGCAGCCCCGGCACGTTCTCGAGCAGCCACTGGATCTTCGTCCCCGAGAAGTAGGCGTCAATCACCAGGCCGGTCCGGTCCCGGACCATCGGCTCCCAGCCCCCGGCCTTCAGCCTGTCGCACAGCGCCGCCGACCGCCGGCACTGCCAGACGACGGCGTTGTAGAGCGGCGCCCCGGTGGCGCGGTCCCAGAGGATGGTCGTCTCGCGCTGGTTGGTGATCCCGATGGCCGCCACCTGGTCGGGGGCGAGGCCCGCGGCCGCCATGGCGTCCCTCGCCACGGCGAGCTGGCTCACCCAGATCTCCAGCGGGTCGTGCTCCACCCAGCCCGGCTGCGGGAAGATCTGCCGGAACTCCCGCTGAGCGGAAGCCACAACTCGCCCGGTCCGGGCAAAGAGGATCGCCCGGGAACTGGTCGTCCCCTGATCCAGGGCGAGGATGTAGCGCTCCATCCCACCTCCTGGCCCTCGGGCAGTCAGGCCACCCGGCACGCAGGAAATTCTCTTCCCCCGAGCGCCAGAGTGCCCGAGTGCCTATTTCTCCGTCTCCACGAGACCCTTCACGAACCAGCGCTGCATGAAGATCACCACCGCCACCGGCGGCAGCATGGCCAGGATGGCGGTCGCCATGATGAGGTTCCAGTCGGTCTGGGCATCGCTCGTGCCGATCATCTTCACGATGCCGATGACGATCGTCTCCATGCTGCGGCTGGTCGTGATGAGGAGAGGCCACAGGTACTGGTTCCAGCCGTAGATGAACAGGATCACGAACAGGGCGGCGATGTTGGTGCGCGACAGGGGCAGCACCATGGTCCAGAAGAACCGCATGGCCCCCGCGCCGTCAATCTTGGCCGCCTCCGCCAGCTCGTCCGGGATGGTGAGAAACACCTGGCGGAACAGCAGCGTCGCCGTCGCCGAGGCGATGAGGGGGACGGTGAGGCCGGTGAATGTGTCGATCATCCCGAGATCGGTCACGACCTTGTAGGTGGGGATGATGCGCACCTCCACCGGCAGCATCAGCGTCACGAAGATCATCCAGAAGAAGAACATCCGCCCCGGGAAGGCAAAGAAGACCACGGCGTAGGCGGAGACGATGGAGATGGCGATCTTCCCGATGGCGATGGCCAGGGCCATGATCAGACTGTTGATCATCAGCCTGCGGACGGGGGTCGCCGAGACGCGATAACCCGAGCCGCTGGCCAGCGCCTGCCCGTAGTTCTCCAGCAGGTGCCCTCCCGGACGGAGCGGCATCCGGCCGGTGGCGATGGTGGCGGCATCGTGGGTCGAGCCGATCAGGGCGAAGTAGATGGGGAACGCGAACACCACCACGCCCAGGCTGAGGACGAAGTGCGGGATCCAGCTCTGGCGGCCCTTGAGCCCCGCCATCAGTAATGCACCCTCCGCTCGACGAAGCGGAACTGCAGAGCGGTGAGCGTGATCACGACCACCATGAGGATCACCGACTGGGCCGAGGAGCCGCCCAGGTCCAGGTTCATGACGCCATCGGTGTATACCTTGTAGATCAGGGTCTCGGTGGCCTTGGCCGGTCCGCCCCCCGTGAGGGCGTGGATCACGCCGAACGTATCAAAGAAGGCGTAGACCATGTTGACCACCAGCAGGAAGAAGCTGGTCGGCGACAGCAGCGGGATCACGATGGTCCAGAAGCGCCGCCCCGGCCCCGCCTCCATGGAGGCGGCCTCGATGACCGACCTCGGGATCGCCTGCAGGCCGGCCAGGAAGAAGAGGAAGTTGTAGCTCACCTGCTTCCACGCCGAGGCCAGGCTGACCAGGAGGAGCGCCTGGGTGCCATTCAGCTTGTAGTCCCAGCGGATCCCCAGGTCATTCAGGCCGCGCCCCAGGATCCCGATGGAGGGATGGAAGATGAAGAGCCAGAGGCTGGCGGCCACCGCGGGCGCCACCGCATAGGGCCACATGAGAAGCGTCCGGTACACCCGGGCCCCCCGGAGGCCCGTGTCCGCCATCACGGCGAAGAGCAGCGCCACGCCCATGGCCAGCGCCGTGACGGCCGTGGAGAAGATCAGCGTCACCCGGATGGACCCCAGGTACAGGGGGTCGGTGAGGATCGTGCGGAAGTTCTCCAGCCAGACGAACTGCGTGCGCAGGCCGAAGGGATCCTGGAGCAGGACGGAATAGTAGATGGCCTGGGCGGCCGGCCAGAAAAAGAAGACCAGCGTGATGGCGAGCTGGGGGGCGAGGAGCAGGTAGGGGAGGACCTTGTTCGGAAAGATGACGCGCCGGCGCATGAGTAGCTCCCCGACGAGGACGAACCGCCACGGCACCACGGGATCCATCACCCACAGCGTACCCAGATCGCGCAGACCCCCCTCCCGCGCCCTCCCCCGCACCCCGCCAAAGGCGGGGGACCCGGGGGGAGGGGTGGGGTGGGGGTGAAATCTGCGTCCTCTGCGCAGGCTGTGGTTTCATCCCTCCTCTGCGTCCTGACGGTCGGCGGATCAGACCTCGTTTACGGGCGGTTGGCCCGCTCGAAGTTCCGCAGCACGACGTTGCCGCGCCTTACGGCGTTATCCAGCGCCTCCTTGGCCGTCTGCTGTCCCTGGAAAGCCTTCTCCATCTCTTCCTGGATGATCACACGGATCTCCGGCATGTTGCCCAGGCGTAGGCCCCGCGAATTCTCCGTCGGCTCGGTCAGGGTGAGCTGCCGGAACGGGATATCCGCGCCGGGGTTCTTGACATAGTAGCCCTGCCCGGAGGCGAGGGCGAACCCGGCCATGGTAATGGGCACATAGCCCGTGTCCATGTGCCATTTGGCGTCCACCTCCGGCCGGGAGAGATACTGGAAGAACTCCGCCACGGCACTGTACTCCTCGGCCGTGCGCCTGGGCGAGGTCATCACCCAGAAGCTGGCCCCCCGATGATGGAATTCTTGGGGGCCCCCGGCGTACCCCGGTAATAGGGCAGGAAGGTTTCCCCCCACTGAAACCTGGCCTCGCGGACGATCCGGGCGCGCAGCCCCGAGGAGGCGTGGATGATGGCGCACTCCCCGGAGGGGAAGAGGGCGTCCCCCGCCGCATCCCGGCCGCCGTACTTGAAGACGCCGGCCTTCAGCATGTCCATCATGTTCCGCAGGTGCTTGACGTGCAGCGGGCTGTTGATCTTCAGTTCGGCATCCATCCCGTCCATGCCGTTGGCTCTGGTGGCCAGCGGCACGTTGTGGATGGCGCTGAAGTTCTCGTACTGGGTCCAGGTGGGCTAGGCCATGGTGTAGCCGCAGGGGGCCGCCTTGGCCGCCACGATCTTCTTCGCCGCGGCCCACGTCTCCTCCCAGGTCCGGGGCGGTTTCTCGGGATCCAGGCCCGCCTTCCTGAAGGCGTCCTTGTTGTACCAGGTGACCGGGGTCGAGCTGTTGAAGGGCATGGAGACCAGCCGCCCGTCCGAGGTGCTGTAGTAGGCGCGCACGCCGCCGACGTAGTGCTTGGGGTCAAGGGCGACGCCGGTCTCCCGGGACAGCTCGTACACCGGCTTGATGGCCCCCCGGGCCGCCATCATGGTGGCGGTCCCCACCTCGAACATCTGCACGATGTGCGGGGCGTTGCCGGCCCGGAAGGCGGCGATGGCGGCCACCATGGTCTCGGGGTAGCTCCCCTTGAAGGTGGCATTGACCTGGTACTTGCCCTGGGAGGCGTTGAAGTCGGCCGCGACCTTCTCCAGGATGCGGCCCAGGGGCTGGGTCAGGCCGTGCCAGAAGTCCACCTGGACGCGCGGCTGCGCGTCCGCCGAGGGAAGGGGGAACCCGCCCACCAGTCCGAGCGCGACGGCTGCCCAGATCCGGACCCTGCGCGAAATCGGCATCATCGCATCCTCCTTTCTGATGGCGTGGGCCGCGTCCCCGCCGCCCGCGCCCCTACGGCGCCCGGAGGAGCTTCACCAGGCGATCGGGGAAATCCGTCGCCAGGCCGTCCCCCGCCAGGCTCCCGATCCCCAGGGCCATCAGTCGGCGCATCTCCGCCTCGTCGTTGACGGTCCAGGGCACGATGGGGATGCCCGCCCGGTGCAGCGCCGCCACGACTTCGGACGTCACCAGGCGGAAGCCGGGCGAGTAGTAGTCCGCCCGATACTGCCGGACCAGCGCGACCGGGTCCCGCGGCGGCTCCCGCCCGCCAACCAGCAGACCGGTCCGGATCTTCGCCTCCAGCCCCTTCACTTTGCGGAGGGAGGGGTGATGAAACGAGATGAGGTTCACCCGCTCCACGAAGGCGCCCTGACGCAGCACCTCCAAGACCCGCTCCTCGAAATCCTCGGGCCGTCCTGGGTGGTCCGGGTGGAACTTGAGCTCCAGGTCCAGCCGGATTCGGGCGTCCCCGGAGGCTTTCACGGCCTCGATCACCTCGCGCAGGGTGGGGATCCGCTCGCCCCGGAACGCCGGGGAGAATTTGCCCCCGGCGTCCCGGCGCTTCAGCTCCTCCAGCGTGAGGTCGGCGACGCGGCCCTGTCCGTCCGTGGTCCGGTCCACCGTCTCGTCGTGGATCACCACCACGGCCCCGTCCCGCGTGAGGCGCAGATCCATCTCCAGGGCATCCACGCCCAGCGCCATCGCCTTTCGGAACGCCGCCAGCGTATTCTCCGGCGCGAGACCCGCGGCGCCCCGGTGGCCGTGGACCTCGAGACGTTGCGGACGAGCCCCGGCGGCCTCACCACGCATTCCGGACCCTGCAATCCCCTCGACCCCGATCGCGCCTCCCAGCGTCCCAGCGAGCCACAGGAACACCGGGTGGAGGCGCAGGGCCTTCAAAGCCGGCACGGTAGCCCAGGCTCCACCCCCCTCGCTCCCGAAGACCCCCTACCGCTTGATCACCGCCTCGACCTGCTTCTGCACCGTCGCCAGGGCCTCTTTCGGGCTCACCTTGCCGTCCACGGCGTCGTCCAACTGCTTCTTCAGGATCTCCCGGATCTTCTGGAAATTGGGGGCCATCATCTTGCCGGCCGCGTACTGCAACTGGTCCCGCGCCACGAGGTAGCGGGGGTCCTTGGCCAGGAACTCCTTCATGGCCGGAACGTCGTAGGACGATCTGCGCGTCGCCACATAGCCCGAGGCGAGGCTCCAGTGCGCGGCGTTCTCGCTGCTGGTCATCCACTGGATGAATCTCCAGGCGGCGTCCTGGCGCTCCCTGGGGATCTGGCGCGCGATGGCCAGGTTGCCGCCCCCCACCTCGGCGCCATAGGTCTTGTTCTTGGGCATGAAGGCCACGCCGAAATCGAACTTGGCCGAGTTCCGCAGGAAGGTCAGGATCCCGGTGGAGTGGTACAGCATCGCCGTCCGCTGCGCCACGAAGTCGGGCGGCGTGGAGCCCCAGGTGGAATGGGGCGGGCCGACCTTCTCCCTGTACATCAGGTCCACCCAGAACTCCAGCGCCTCCACCGCCTCCTTGGAATCGAAGTTGACCTTGGTCCCCTCGGGGTTGATCAGCCAGCTCCCATTCTGCCGGACGAAGGCCTCGAACAGCCAGTCGTTCCATCCGCCCGAGACGGTCACCCCCCACTGCTTGACCTCGGTGCCCTCCCGCAGGGTGAGCTTCTTGGCGAACTCCTTCAGCTCCGCCCAGGTCTGGGGGGGCTTCTCGGGATCCAGGCCCGCCTTCTTGAACAGCTCCTTGTTCCAGTAGAAGACCGGCGTGGACCGCTGGAAGGGGATCCACCAGATCTTCCCCTTGACCACGCTGTTCTCGCGGAAGGCGGGGAAGAAGTCGTCCCAGTACTTGCCCCCCTCGGCCTTCTTCACGTACTCGTCCAGGGGGATGATGGCGTTCATGGCCAGGAGGGTCGGCAGCTCCGAGATCTCCACGATGAAGATATCGGGCGGATTCCCCGCCATCACCGCCGTCTGGACCTTCTGGAGCGTGGGGTCGTAGTCGCCGGAGTAGACCGGCACGACCTCGATCCCGGGATTCTCCTTGTTGAACTTGTCGGTCATGTCCCCGATGACCTTGGCCAGCGGCCCGGCCACCCCGACCGGATAGTAGAAGGTGAGCCGGATCAGCTTGGCCCCCGCCTCCGCTGATCCCACGGTCAGAGCCATGACTGCCATCAGGGCCAGCAATCCCACCATCCACCTGCGTCCCATAGCGTCCCTCCTCTCTCTGATCAAGCCCTCACCCTTCAGCTTTCAGCCCCCTGCGTAAGACGGGAAGCGCACACCCCGAGTGTTCGCGGCTCTCGGCTCTCGGCACTCGGCCCTCTCATCCCTTGAGCCCCGAGAACATGAAGCTCTCGATGAACTTGCGCTGGAACACCAGGAAGATGACCATCAGGGGCGCCGTGACGAAGGCCGTGGCCGCCATGAGCAGCGTCCAGTCGGCCCCGCTTTCCTGCTGCACGAACATGCCGAGCCCGATGGTGAGCGTCCGGACATCCGGCGTGTCCGTCACGATCAGCGGCCAGAGGTAGTCGTTCCAGTGGCTGACCAGGCTGATGAGACCGAAGGCCACCAGGGTCGGCCTGGCCAGGGGGATGAGCACGTGCCACAGGAACCGCAGGCCGCCGCAGCCGTCAATGACCGCGGCGTCCTCCAGGTCGCGGGGAATCTGCTTGAAGGCCTGCCGCAGGAGAAACGTCCCGTACCCGCTGGCGAAGAAGGGCAGCATCATGGCCACCCGCGTGTTGAGCAGGTCCAGGCTCTTCAGCGTGAGGAAGTTGGGCAGGAAGGTGGCCTGGATGGGAATCATCATCTGGACGAGGAAGAGCAGGAACAGGATGTCCGCCCCCCGGAACTTGCGCCGGGCGAACACGTAGGCGGCCAGGGTGACCGTCAGGAGCTGCACCGCCAGGATCCCGCTCACCACGATGACGGTATTGGCCAGGAAGATCCCGAAGGGGGCCCGATCGAACACCTCCCCGTAATTGGCGAAGTTGATGGGCCAGGGGATCCACTTGGGGGTGGGGGTGAACACCTCGGTGCGAAGCTTCAGGGACGTGGACAGCAGCCAGAGATAGGGCGTCACCGTCACCAGGGCAAACAGCCCCAGAATCAGATGCGTGGCGAGATGATCCAGGCGCCAGCGCCGGCTCCAGATCCGAAATTTCTCATCCACGGTCATGGACCTGCCCCTTGCCACACCGACAACCGACAATGAGAAACCGACCATCTGCCGCGAACGGGCGCGGCACGGAACGCGGCGGAATTTCGGATGGCAGTTGTCCGTTGTCGGTTTGCCATTGGTCATTGCCCCGGGGTGCACCAAGCACCCCGGAGTCAGTCGGCCTCGTAGTACACGCGTCGGCCCACGTACCGGAACACCACCACGATGAGGACCAGCAGCAGGCAGATGAAGATCGTCGTGAGCGTGGCCCCCATCCCGATGTCCCAGAACCGGAAGGCGTTCTGGTAGATGTAGAACGTGAGGACGTTGGTCTGGTCGGCCGGCCCCCCCTGGGTCATCACGAAGACCTGGTCGAAGACCTGGAACGAGGAGATGATGGCCACGACGAACACGAACAGGCTGGCCGGGGTGAGCAGGGGGAACGTGATCCCCCAGAAGCGCCGCCAGGCCCCCGCCCCCTCCAGGCTGGCCGCCTCGTACAGATCGGCCGGCACCCCCTGCAGCGCCGCCAGGTAGATCAGCATGAAGTAGCCGAAGTTCTTCCAGATGCTCATGATGATGATGGCCGGAAGGGCCCAGTGCCGGTCGTACAGCCACTCGATGCGCGGGATCCCCAGGAAGCTGGTGTAGTAGTTGAACAGGCCGATCCCCGGATTGAAGATCCAGACCCAGAGCATGGCCGCCGCCACCATGGGGACCATGGTCGGATAGAACAGGGCCACCCGGTACACGCTCCGTACCCTGCCCAGATTCCGGTTGACCAGGACGGCCAGGAACAGCGCCAGGGCCATGGTCGTCGGGATGGTTCCCAGCGCGTAGAACAGATTGTTGCGCAGGACCAGCCAGAAGAGCGGCTCGCGCCAGAGCTGGAGGTAGTTGTCCAGCCCGACGAAGATCCGCTCGGGGTTGAGCACGTTCCAGCGAAACAGGCTGAGGTAGGCCGAGAAGCCCATGGGGTAGTAGGTGAAGACAGCCAGGAAGACCAGGGAGGGGAGCAGATACAGGTACACCCCCGCGCCGGGCAGACGGAAGCGCCAGGAGGCTGCCTGCACGCGCCCCCGAGCCGACAGGCGCCCGGGGCTGACCGCGGCGGTCGAATCCGGCATGAGGCTGCTCTTCACGGGCCGCATCCTTCTAGAGGCGTCGCCGCAGACCGACGGGCCATGCAGGATGCCCCACGGACAAGCCCCCCACCTCTGCGGGTCGCCATCCCGGCCGACCCCGGATCGGAGTCCGGGGCAGGCCCCGGGCTCCAGCCTTCCGAGACGCTTCCCGCTTCCGGCGTTCGCCGGAATGGCGGACCAAGGCTGGGCGGGATTGTTGCGGCCCACATTTGCCCCATTCGCAACGACCTCTGTTCTGCCGACGGCGCGAGATTGCCGGGAATCTCGGCGTGGAGCGGACAGCCGGCGCTACTGTATCCGAAACCGCTGACCCAGGGCAACCTCGTCCAGATAGGCCTGGATCTCCCGCTCCACCCGCCGGCGGTCCCAGCCCCGCATCTCCCCCATCCAGAGGGCGATCTGCTCGCAGCAGTCCTGGCCCAGGCACGGACCGGTGCCGATCCCCGTGCGGTGCAGCAGGAAGTCGCGGAGCGTCTCGGTCATCTCGTGCTCCACGGCGTACACAAGCTGCGCCCGGATGTCCGGGTTCCGCTTGCAGAGCCGCTCCGCGAGCTCCGGGGCGCGCCCGGCCCTCTCCAGCACGGCCCGGTAGCGGCGACCGTAGATCTCCACCAGGTTCTGGATCTGCGCCGGCTCGAGGCCGACCTGCCGCGAGAGCTCGGTCACATCCGCCCAGAGGCGCACCTCCACCGTTTTCTCGCCGTCGGAGCCGTCCAGGGCCAAGCGGTGCGTCCGGCACGGTGCCGGCCGGCCCAGCAGGCGGCCCACCCGGTCCACGGCCTCCTCCGCCAGGCTGCGGTAACAGGTCAGCTTCGTCCCGGTGATGGAGAGGAACGTGCCGTCCTCCCCCTCGGGGATGACCCGGTGCTCGCGCGACACGGCCGAGGCGGACCGGCCCTCCTCGAAGGCCAGGGGGCGGACGCCGGCGTAGGTATAGGCGATCTCCTCCTCCCGCACACGCGCCGTCGGGAAGACGCGCTGGGTCTCCGTGAGAAGGTACTGGACCTCATCCCGCGTGGCCGCCAGCCGATCCAGGTCCCCCTCGAAATCGGTGTCCGTGGTCCCCACCAGGGAGAAGGCCCGCCACGGGATGACGAAGAAGAGCCGCTCATCCCGCTTGGCGGCGATGTAGACGGCGTTGTCGCTGATTCGGGGGAGCAAAAGGTGGATGCCCTTGGTCGTTCGGACGCAGCGCCGCCCCTGGTCCACCCCGGCCAGGCGGCGGACGCGGTCCGCCCAGGGACCGGTCGCATTCACCACCACCCGCGCCGTGGCCGTCACGGTTCCCCCGTCCAGGGCATCCCGCACCTCGATCTGCCACGGGGG
This sequence comes from Methylomirabilis sp. (SeqCode), assembly GCA_037442485.1. Classification (GTDB taxonomy): domain Bacteria; phylum Methylomirabilota; class Methylomirabilia; order Methylomirabilales; family 2-02-FULL-66-22; genus 2-02-FULL-66-22. The sequence goes on along the minus strand of JBBIQE010000035.1, from coordinate 16,579 downwards.
CCGGGGGCCGGGGGCCGGGGGCCGGGAGATGCGAGTGACCTCGGCATAGTTGAAGACGGCAGCCCCCCACCGCCTGGCCGAGAGCACGTTCTCCAGGCAGAGCCGCTCGGGAAAGAGGAGCAGATCGTCGAAGTAATAGCCGGCCCCCAGAAGATTGCGGGGTTCGAGGTGGGGCTCGCGCTCGAGGGTTTCCTCCCGCGATATGGTCCGGTAGTGCTCGGTCCGCTTCCCCGGCGTGAGGAGGTCGTACAGCTTCATCCCCACCCGGATCATGATCAGGCCGCGCTTGGCTCCCCGGTACACGGGGATCACGAACGGGAGCGGCCGGACCAGATGGGGGGCCAGACGCTGGAGCCGCTCCCGCTCCCGCAGCGATTCCCGGACCAGCCCGAAGTCGTACAGCTCCAGGTAGCGGAGTCCCCCGTGGATCAGCTTGGAGGAGCGGCTGGTCGTCCCGAAGGCGAAGTCCTTCCGTTCCACGAGCAGGGTCCGGTACCCCCGCAAGGCCGCGTCCCGCGCGATCCCCGCGCCCGCCATCCCGCCGCCGATGACGAAGAGGTCGTACGCCTGTCCCTGAATGGCCGCCAGCCGTCCGCTCATCCCGTCGCTCGCCCCTGCCCCCCGGCGGGCGCCCCCCCGCGGCGGTAGCCCCACAACGCCACCGCGCTGGTCGAGACCCCCACCGCGCCGGCCGAGAGGACCGCATCCACCTGGGCCGCCGTGCGGATCAGCCCCCCGGCGATCAGCGGCGGGAGCGCCCCGCGCGCCGTGAGCTCCTGCGCGATCAGCGGCAGGATCACGCCAGGCAGCACCTCCACCGCATCGGGAGCCGCCTTCTCCACCGTGGGAAGTCCCGCCGCCAGCGATTCCGAGTCCAGGACGAACAGCCGCTGCACCGCGATCAGTCCCTCGCGCCTGGCGGGGCCGATCAGGTTGGACCGCGTCGTGAGGATTCCGTCCACCCCGACGTGCCTGGCCAGGAACCGCACGCCCGCCTCGTCCCGGCCGACCCCCTTGATCAGGTCCACGTGGGCGAAGATCAGCCGCCCCTCGGCGTGCGCCCTGGCCGTGCTGTCCTGGAGGGCGAAGATGTCCTCGCCCAGGATGAACAGCACGCCCACCCCGTGCCGGATCGCCGCGCCGACCTCGGCCGCATCCCGCAGGCCGGCGATCACCGGGCGGCTCTTCAGTCCCTGGAAAAAGCGCGCCTGCAGCGTCTCCACGGGCGCCCCACAAAAAAAAGCCCTAACAAAAGACGATCGCGCGGATCGTCCCTCGTTAGGACTTTCTCACATTCTCCGCCCTGGCGAGGACCCCGGTCGGCACCGGCCCTGCTTTTTCTGGCGAGACTTATATCCCCCCGCCCCTCTCCTGTCAAGGCCAATCGCCGCGCCGCCGAAGGTCTCCGAATCTCCCACCCGCTTCCAGCGGGAGTTTTCCCTTGGCAAGCTTCGCGCGGCTGTGGTAATTTTTTCAGGATGAACAGGACCAGGGGGTGGCGTCATGTCTGGACACAGCAAGTGGGCCGGCATCAAGCACAAGAAGGCCAAGGTGGATGCACAGCGGGGTCGCATCTTCACCAAGCTCATCCGCGAGATCACGGTGGCCGCCCGGGTGGGCGGCGGGGACCCGGGCGGGAACCCGCGCCTGCGCACCGCCATCCAGGCCGCCAAGGCGGTCAACATGCCCGCCGACAACATCGAGCGGGCCATCAAGAAGGGCACCGGGGAGCTGGAGGGCGTGGCCTACGAAGAGGTCACCTACGAGGGCTACGGGCCCGGCGGCGTGGCCGTCCTGGTCGAGGTGATGACCGACAACAAGAACCGGACCGTGGGGGAGATCCGGAAGATCTTCTCCCGGCACGGCGGCAACCTCGGCGAGTCCGGCTGCGTGGCCTTCCTCTTCGAGAAGAAGGGCTACATCCAGGTCGAGGCCGCCGCGGTGGACGAGGACACGCTGATGACCATCGCCCTGGACGCCGGCGCCGAGGACCTGCAGCGGGAGGAGGGCGTCTTCGCCGTCACCACCTCGCCCGCACCCAGGGACTTCGAGCGCGTGCGGGCTGCGCTCGTCAAGGGCGGCATCCAGCCCCTCTCGGCCGAGATCACCATGCTGCCCAAGAGCACGGTGAAGCTCGAGGGCAGGCAGGCCGAGCAGATGCTCAAGCTGATGGAGGAGCTGGAAGAGCACGACGATGTCCAGCACGTCTACGCCAACTTCGACATCCCCGAGGAGATCATGGCGGCCCTGACCGCCTAGCCCATGCGGGTCTTAGGCATTGATCCGGGGACGGTGACCACGGGCTACGGCCTGGTGGAACAGCGGGGCGAGACCCTCCAGGCCGTCACCTTCGGCGCCATCAGCACCCGGGCCAGCCTGCCCTTCGCCCAGCGCCTGCTGCGCATCCACCAGGAGCTCCGCGCGCTCCTGCGGCGGACCCGGCCCGACTGCGCGGCCGTCGAGGCGGTCTTCTTCGCCAAGAACGTCCAGAGCGCCCTCCGGCTGGGACAGGCGCGGGGCGTGGCCCTGCTGGCCCTGGCGGAGGAGTCGGTGGCAATCCACGAGTACTCGGCCCTGGAGGTCAAGCAGGCCATCACCAGCTACGGGCGGGCGGGCAAGGGGCAGGTCCAGGAGATGGTCCGCCTGCTGCTCCACCTGCCCGAGGCCCCCGCCCCCGCCGACGCCGCCGACGCGCTGGCCGTGGCCATCTGCCACCATCACGCCGCCGCGCTGGGCGCGCGGCTGCGGGAACGCTGAGATGATCGCCCGCATCCGGGGCCGCCTGGCCAGCAAGGAGCCCCATCGCGTCGTGGTGGACGTGAACGGCGTCGGATACCAGGTGTTCATCCCCCTGTCCACCTACTACCGGTTGCCCGAGGTGGCCGCGGAGGTCCTCCTGCACACGCACACCCACGTGCGCGAGGACGCGATCCAGCTCTTCGGGTTCCACACCCAGGAGGAGCAGGCGCTTTTCGAGCTGCTCCAGGGCGTGGCGGGGATCGGCCCGCGGCTCGCCACGAACATCCTTTCCGGGATCTCCGTCGAGGAGCTGGTGCCGGCCCTCTCCGAGGGCAATCTCGCGCGGCTGCGGGCCGTGCCGGGCGTGGGCAAGAAACTGGCCGAGCGGCTGGTGGTCGAGCTGCGGGAGAAGGTGGGCTCGACACGCCTGGCGCCGCCGATGGCGGCGCCGGCCGGGTCGGTCCCCGCGGCGGATCGTGTGCTGGATGACGTGGTCTCGGCCCTGGTCAACCTGGGCTGCAACCGGAAGGAAGCCGTCAGGGCCGCCGAGGCGGCCCGGCAGGATCTGGGGCCCGCGGCCGAGTTCGAGAAGCTGATCAAGGCCGCCCTCCGCGCCCTGAGCGACGCTCGCTAGGCGCGGAGACGCTCAACCCGATCCGCCCGTGGCGGAGGCCACCGACAACCGGCCACGGCCCGGTGTGTCCGCCGGAGGCGGATCGGTTGTCAGTTTTCGATTGGGCATGGGCGATCGCATCACCACCCGCCAGCGCCTGGCCGAGGACCAGCAGGTCGAGCAGACGCTTCGCCCGACCCGGTGGGAGGAGTACGTCGGCCAGCAGAAGGTCAAGGACAACCTCCGGGTCTTCATCCAGGGGGCGCGGGCGCGGAACGAGGCGCTGGACCACGTCCTGTTCTACGGGCCGCCGGGCCTGGGCAAGACCACGCTGGCCTACATCATTGCCTCGGAGCTGGGCGTGAACATCCGGCCCACCTCCGGCCCGGTGATCGAGCGGCCCAAGGACCTGGCGGCCATCCTCTCCAACCTGCGGGAGCGTGACGTCCTGTTCATCGACGAGATCCACCGGCTCAACCCCACGGTGGAAGAGACGCTGTACCCCGCCATGGAGGACTACAAGCTGGATCTCATCATCGGCCAGGGGCCCAGCGCGCAGACGTACAAGCTGACCCTGCCCCACTTCACCCTGATCGGGGCCACCACCCGGGCGGGCCTGCTCACCTCGCCGCTCCGGGACCGGTTCGGGGTGGTCCAGCGGCTGGATTTCTACACCGAGGACGACCTGCTCAGGATCGTCACCCGCTCGGCCGCCATCCTGAACGTCTCCATCACCCCGGAGGGCGCCTCCGAGCTGGCCACGCGCTCGCGCGGCACCCCCCGGGTGGCCAACCGGCTGCTGCGGCGGGTGCGGGACTTCGCCCAGGTCGAGGGCGACGGGACGATTGATCGGCGCGTCGCCCGCCACGCCCTGGAGCGCCTGGACGTGGACGAGCGGGGATTCGATGAAATGGACCGCCGGATCCTGCAGACCATCATCCAGAAGTTCTCGGGGGGACCGGTGGGGATCGAGACGCTGGCCGTGGCCGTGGGCGAGGAGCGGGATACCATCGAGGACGTGTACGAGCCGTTCCTGATCCAGCTCGGCTTCCTGGCGCGGACCCCGCGGGGGCGGACGGCCACCCGGCTGGCCTACGCCCACTTCAAGATGCCCCCGCCGGCCGGCGCCCAGGGCGAGCTGTGGTCCGGCGTGCCGAAGTGAAGGCGAGAAACAGGGTGAACCACGGGTTCCGTCGAGGAGGCTGACGCCCCCTCTCCGGGGGGCCGATGGGCGCGAAGGATGATTCCCGGAATGGATTGGCTGGGCAGGATGTTGATCCTGTTCGGGGTGGTCCTGGCGTTGCTGGGCGGGCTGCTCCTCCTGGCGGGCAAGATTCCCTTCCTCGGGCGGCTGCCCGGGGATATTGTCATCCGCCGCGAGCACTGGAGCTTCTACTTCCCCCTGACCACGAGCATCGTGATCAGCATCCTGCTGACGCTGCTCTTCTCCCTGTTCAGTCGCCGATGAGTCCGGGGGGCGGGTCCCGACCAGGGCGGCTCCTCGCACTGGCGGCGCTAGCGCTCTGCCTCGTCGCGATTCCCGGTTGGGCGCCGGCCGGGGGCCAGCCGGTGCGCGTCCTGGTGGCGGAGGGCCGCGCGGGCCTCCAGGTGGCGAGCGGCGGCGGCCTCACCGTCACCGACGCCACGGGACGGCGCATTCTGGCCCGGCGCGGGGGCGGGGAGTTGCTTCGCCTCCTCCCCAGGGGCGAGGCCGTCCTGGTCCGCGAAACCGGGGCCTCGGCCCCCGCGCTGCTCGTCTGGCCGGGCCGCCTTCCGACGGTGGATCTGGACGGGCAGGCCTTCCGCGGCCGGCTGGAGGTTCGCGTGCTGAACGGGGCTCTCACGGCCGTGAACGTGGTGGAGCTGGAGGACTACCTCCAGGGGGTCGTCAAGGACGAGATCCCGCCGGGCTGGCCGGCCGAAGCGGCCAAGGCCATGGCCGTCGTGGCGCGGACCTATGCGCTCTACCAGATGGGGCAGAACCCGACCGGGCTCTTCCACCTCCGGGCGAGCACGGCCTCCCAGGTGTACGGGGGGGCCAACGGGGAGGATGCCCGCACCTCGTGGGCCGTGCAGGCCACCCGGGGAGAGATCCTCACCTTCGCGGGTCAGCCCCTCCCCGCCTTCTACCACTCGTGCTCGGGAGGGGCCACGGAGGATGCGCTGGAGGTGTTCGGCCCGGGCTTCGACACCGTGATCGGGGTGAAGGACGATTTCAGCCTCAACTGCCCGTACGCCTTCTGGGTCGAGCGGTTCTCCGCGCAGCAGATCGAGCGCGCCCTCCAGCGGGCCGGCCACTCCCTGGGCCGGATCCTGAGCATCGAAGATCTGCTGCGCAGCCGGACGGGGCGCATCCTGCGGCTGGCGGTCCGGCACAGCCGGGGGACCCTGGTCCTGGAAGGCAGGCGCTTCCGCGAGGCCCTGGGCAACGACGTATTGCGCAGCACGGACTTCCAGGTCCGCGGCGATGCCGGCGGATTCACCTTTGTGGGCCGGGGCTGGGGCCACGGCGTGGGCCTCAGCCAGTGGGGCGCCAAGGAGATGGCCGACCTCGCCTATCAGCACCGGGACATCCTGAAATTCTACTACCCGCTGGCGAACATCCAAACCCGGATCGGAACCCCTTCGCCCTGAGGGCAGTCGGGCAGTCCGGCACTCCGGAAACCCAGATCTCCGGATTGCCCGGTCGCCGGGTTGCCCGATCGCCAGTCTTCGAGAGATGCGCCTCAGCGACTTCGACTATCACCTTCCCTCCGAACTGATCGCGCAGCAACCGGCGAGCCAGCGGGACGCCTCGCGCCTCCTGGTGCTGCACCGGCAGGCCGGCCGGCTGGAGCACCGCCGGTTCTCCGACCTGCCCGAGTACCTCAAGGCCGGCGATCTTTTGATCGTCAACGATACCAAGGTGATTCCCGCCCGACTCTTCGGCACCTTCGAGGACGGAAAGTCCGTGGAGGTGCTGCTGGTGCGTCCCGCCGGGGATGACTGCTGGGAGGCGCTGGTCAAGCCCGCCAAGCCGGCCCGCCCGGGACGGCGGCTGCTCCTCGCCTGCGGGCACCTGCCGGTGACGGTCGCCGCCCTGGGGATTTGCGGCCACCGGGTCCTCCGCCTGCCCGCGGACGCGGACCTGCGGGCGATCCTGCGCTCCTACGGCGTGATGCCGCTACCGCCCTACATCAGGCGGAGCGCCGAGAGCACCCAGGGGGTACCCGAGCCGAGAGCCGAGAAGAACACAGAGGGTCTCGGCTCTCAGCTCGCAGCCCTAGGCTCTCTGGATTGGGAGCGGTACCAGACCGTGTACGCCCACAAGGAAGGGGCGGTGGCGGCGCCCACGGCCGGGCTGCACTTCACCACGGCCCTCCTGGATCGGCTCCGTGGGCTGGGCGTCCTGGTGCATCCGCTGACGCTGCACGTCGGGCCCGGGTCGTTCCAGCCGGTCCGGGTCGAGGACGTGTCCCGCCACCGGATGGAGGCGGAGCGGTACGCCATCCCCGAGGAGACCGCCCGCGCCATCCAGGCCGCCCGGGTCGAGGGGCGACGGGTCATCGCCGTCGGGACGACCAGCGTGCGCGCCCTCGAGCACGCCGCCACCCCCGAGGGCTCGGTCCAGGCGGGCGAGGGGGAGGCGGACCTGTTCATCCGGCCCGGGTACCGCTTCCGGGTCGTGGACGCCGTCCTCACCAACTTCCACCTGCCCCGCTCCACGCTCCTCATGCTGGTCGCCGCGTTTGCCGGGCTGGAGACGATCCGCCGCGCCTACGCCGAGGCCGCGCGGGAGCGGTACCGCTTCTACAGCTACGGCGACGCCATGCTGATCCTTTAACCCTGTCATGACCCCCCACGCTCCCCTCCCCCACGGTGGGGGGAGGGCTGGGGTGGGGGTAGCAGCCTCGCCATGCGATTCGAACTCCTCGCCACCGATCCGACGACCGGCGCCCGCCGCGGGCGGCTCCTCACCCCGCACGGCGCGGTGGAGACCCCGGTCTTCATCCCCTGCGGGACCCAGGCCACGGTCAAGACGCTGGACCCGCGGGACCTGCAGGCCGAGGGCTGCGAGCTGCTCCTGTGCAATACCTACCACCTGTACCTGCGGCCCGGGCACGAGGTCATCAAGGCCCTGGGGGGTCTGCATCGCTTCATGGGATGGGACCGCGCCATCCTGACGGACAGCGGCGGCTACCAGGTCCTCAGCCTGGCGAGCCTGCGCCACATCACCGAGGAGGGGGTTCGCTTTCAGTCGCACCTGGACGGCTCCCGGCATCTGCTGACCCCCGAGAAGGCCGTGGAGATCCAGCTCGCTCTGGGCGCCGACATCCTGATGGCGCTGGACGAGTGTCCCCCGCACGCCGCCGACTTCGATTACCATCGGGTCTCCATGGAACGCACGGCCCGCTGGGCCGCGCGGTGCCGGAATGTCCACCCCGGGGACGAGCCGGGCCTGTTCGGGATCATCCAGGGCGGCACCTACCCCGACCTGCGCAGCCGCTCGGTGGAGGCGACCCTCGCCGTCGGCTTCACCGGCTACGCCCTGGGCGGGCTCGGGATCGGCGAGGGACCGGGGCGGATGTATGCCGTCGTGGAGCACACCACGGCCCTGCTCCCGCCCGGATCGCCCCGCTACCTCATGGGCGTCGGGACGCCGCAGGACCTGCTGGAGGGCATCGCCCGCGGCGTGGACATGTTCGACTGCGTCCTGCCGACCAGGAACGCCAGGAACGGCGGCCTGTTCACCAGCACCGGCCGGATCAACATCAAGGGGGCGGGCTACGCCCGGGACGAGCGCCCCGTGGACCCGGCCTGCTCCTGCTATACCTGCCGGCACTTCTCGCGAGCCTACCTGCGCCACCTGTACGTGGCCGACGAGCTTCTCGGTCTGCGCTTGAATACCATCCACAACTTGCACTACTATGCGGAGCTGATGCGCCAGGCCCGCCAGGCCATCCAGGGCGGGACCTTTGCCGCCTGGAAGGCGGCCTGCCTGGCGCGGATGGTATCCGACCCGTTAACCCCGAAGGACCCACAGGAGAGGCGCACCGATGTTTGACTTCGCCGACGTGGCCTATGCGTTGGGACCGACACCGGGTGGCGGCGGATCGCCGGGGGGATTCTCCGTCTTCATCCCGCTGATCCTGATGTTCGCCGTCTTCTACTTCCTGCTCATCCGGCCGCAGCAGAAAAAACAGCGCGCGCACCAGGACATGCTCAAGAGCCTGAAGGTCGGCGACCGGGTGGTCACGACCGGGGGACTGTACGGCACCATCGTGGCCGGCGGCGACCACATCATCAAGCTGGAGATCGCCGACAAAGTCCGGGTGGAGGTGGGCCGGAGCTACATCGCAGGCAAGGTGGAGTCCAGGGAGAGCAAGGAAGTCAGGGAGGCCAAGTAGAGCGCGAGCGGCCGGCCGGGCCGCCGCAGCCTCCCCGAAATGGTTCCAACGGCCTCCGCGGCGCCCACACCCACGACCCTCGTGACCAGAGCCGCATGGAAGGCCGCCACGGCGCTGGCGGAGACGGCGACCAGAGAGGTGTGGCCGGCGAGCGGCCTCTCGGCGAAGGCCAGAAGATCCCCGGAGAAACTCCACGCCACGCCCCTCCCGAGGCTGAGCGCAAGGGAGCACCGGATCAGGCCCGTCCGAAGCTCCGTCAGGGATTCTGCCGGCGACATGACCTTCCGTTCTCCCAGGGGCAGCCATCGCCGCTGGCAGGCCGGCGCTCTCGGAACCGAGCGCGGGTTAGCCCCTCTGGCTCCGCGGGCCGCCGGTGAGCGCCCGGCCGCAATGGGCGCAGAAGGCCGCATCCGCCTCCACCGACTTTCCACAGGCCGGGCAAGCCGGGCCGGGAGGGATGGCCTTCACGTTGGGCTGGGGCTCGTCCCGTCCCTCCATGCTGGACCTGAACCCCCGGATCGCCTGTCCCAGCGCCTTCCCGGCATCGGGCAATTTCTTCGGACCAAACACCAGCAGCGCGATGATACAGATCACCACGAGTTCAGGAAATCCCAGGCCCCCCATGAAGGCTCTCCTTTCCGCCGCGGCGGTTGACCCACCGGGCATCCAGAGTGCGCGGACAAGGGAAGAAAGGCGTCGCCGGCTGCCAGAGCGTGCAGAAAACCTGAATGTGCCGCTCGAAGAAGAAGACGAGAGCGGCCTGCCCGATCGAGCCGGGACGGGCCGCTAGGCAGGGTCCCCGGTCGGGGAGCTGGGGGAGGAGGCGACGCGGGCCAGATGCGCGCGCGGCCGGAGGGCGCCGCGCCGGGCCCGAGCGGCGTCACCCCTGCCGTAAGGAAGCGGTCGCAGGGATGGCGCCTTGACCCGGAAGTCCGGATGCAGCGGGAGGAAGCCCTGACCCGCCGAGGTCCAAGGATCCCGGGGCAGGAGGAGCCGGTCCGTCTCGCCCGATGCCGACTCCGCGGCCATCGCGACGCCGGCGGCGACACCGCGCAGGCTCGAGCCGTCGAGATCCAGGACGTCGAAGGCGAGGTAGACCCCCATGGCGAGACAGGCGGACAGGAAGACCACCCACCAGCCCCCGGATTTTCTCGCGGAAACACGGTGCCCCGAACCCGCTCCGATCATGGCCGCATGCTATAGGGGGAGTTCAGGACTGTCAACGTGGGTGTGGGCACCGCCATTCCGGGCCGCTCGGACGGCGGAGACGGCAACCCGGTCGGCGGCGGTCCCATCCTGCGCCCGGCCGACCGGTGGGCGGACCCTCCGGAGAAATCTGGGAACCAGGCTGAGCGGGATCTCGACCCTCGGTGGAATTTCCCTTGACTCCGTTTCCGCCCTGCTGGTAATAGCATCGGCCCATGCGAAACCGCGAAGTCGGCGGTGGACCTCTGGCGAGCTGACCCGAGGAAAGGAGAGCCATGGACGGGAGAGAGGTGCGGGTTGCCTGGGAGGCCTTGAAGCGATTCAGCCAGGAAGTCTTCCTCAAGGTGGGCTTCAGTCCCGAGGGGGCCGAGGCGCAGGCCGATGTCCTCGTCTGGGCCAACCTGCGCGGGGTGGACTCCCACGGCGTGCTGCGCATCCCCTGGTATGTCGAGCTGGTGGACAAAGGCCAGATGAAGCCCCGGCCGAACATCCAGATTCAGAAGGAGACGCCGGCCACGCTGCTGATCGAGGCCGACTTCTCCCCCGGTCCCCTGGTGACGGTGATGGCCATGCGGCGGGTGATGGACAAGGCCCGGCAGGTCGGCATCGGCTGGGCCCTGATCCGGAACACCATGCACCAGGGGGCCATGGGCTACTACGCGCTGATGGCGGCCAAGGAGGGCATGGCGGGCCTCACCTTCGTGTGCAATCCCCCGAACATGGCGCCCTACGGGGCCCGGGCCGTCGGCGTCCACAACAGCCCCATCGCCATCGCCGTGCCGGGCAACCGCCGGCGCCCGCTCGTCCTGGACATGGCCACCAGCGTGGCCGCGCGGGGCAAGCTCGATCTGGCCATTGACAAGGGTGCGTCCATCCCGGAGGGTTGGGCCCTGGACAGGGACGGCAAGCCCACCACCGATCCCAAGGTCGCGGCGATCCTGACGCCGGCCGGGGCGTACAAGGGATCCGGGCTGGCCCTGATGTTCGAGTGCCTCTCCAGCCTGTTCGTGGGAAATCCCCTGCTGATTCCCGCCCTCCAGGGCAAGCCGGGCGCCATGGACCATCGGCAGAATAGCGTTGTGGCGGCCGTCAACATCGGTACCTTTACCGACGTGGAAGCGTACAAGGTGCACGTGGATACCCTGATCGAGCGGCTGAAGGCCCTCCCGCCGGCCGAGGGGGTGGAGGAGGTGCTGGTCCCCGGCGAGCCGGAGGACAGGGTCCACGACGAGCGGCTGCGAAGCGGCATCCCTCTCCCCGCTGGGACGGTCCGGAATCTCCAGGGTGTGGCCGCACGGTTCGGTGTGAAGCTGCCGGAGGGAATGTGAGAGGACAGCGGCCCGCGCAGCCCGACGGAACCGGACGGCGCGAGGATGGAGCAGCGCTTGAAGGGGCGCCATTGCGCCAGGACCATCCCGTATCTGTACTTCCCTCCTTTGGGCGGGGAAATGCCGGGGCATCCCGGATTTTTCACGCCAAGATCGCCAAGCGCGCACAGAGAAACCCGATCAGGTCGTTTCCTTGGCGAACCGGGGCCACATGATTCCCACCGGAACCGGGCGTCTTCCTGCCACCGCCCAGCCAGCCCTGTCCGCCGCAGGCAGATTGGCGAGCGCGGCGAGAGAACGGCAACGTTCCGGCTCATTGCCTGGGCGGCGGCGAACCGCGCGGACCCGGCATGCCCTGCCCGGGCATTCCCGGCGGCTGGCCCGGCCCCATCCTCCCGGGTCCGAACCCGCCGAACCCCCAGCCGGAGCGCATCCGGTGGCCGATCTGCTGGAGCTTCTCGAGCTGCTCGGGCGTGAGGACTGCGCGCCCGGCCGCCAGCGCCCTGAGGCGGGCAAAGCGAAGCTCGCCCTGCAAGGCCGCGACCTGTTTTACCTTCGGCTCGATCTTCGACAGGTCCCACGTCTCCTCGGCGAGCAACGCATCCAGCTCGATCTCGGCCACGCGGATCTCTGCGCCGCGCCGCTCGGATTCCTTGGCGAACTCCGTCCTGAGGTCGCGCAGCCTCCGCTCCTGCTCGGGACTCAGGCCCAGCTCCTGTTTGTGGTCGAGCATGATGCTGATCAGCGGACCCTCATGGGAGAGGGTCGCGCTCTCACGGCCGACCCCCGCTCCCGGCCACCAGCCCTGCCCCGGCATGGCCGGTCCCTGCATGCCCATCGGACCGCCCTGGCCCGGTGGACCCATCATCTGGCCCGCCGCCGGCTGGGCCAGGCCGATCAGGAGCACCGCTCCGATCAGGGGACACACCCCCGCACGCATTTCCCTTCCTCCCCCCGGGTACAGCCGGACCCCGCAGGCGGCGGAGGCCGGTCGCCTAGGCGATCAGGTCGGTTGTTTTCACGAACCGGATTCCGGCCGCCGACATCTCCTCGACGGCCCGCCCGCAATCGCCGGGGCGCACCTCGACGCCCCGGATCGCATCCTCCAGGACGATCACCTCGAAGCCCGCGCCTCTCGCATCCAGCGCCGTGGCCTTCACGCAGTACTCCGTCGCCAGGCCGCAGATGAACACCCGCTGAATCCCCTGCCCTCGCAGGAGGGCGGCGAGTTCCGTGCCCTGGAAGCCCGAGTAGGCCTCCGCCTCCTGGGTGGTCGCCTTGGAGATGACCTGGCGGATCCGCTTCACGTCCAGGTCGGGATGGAAGGCGGCCCCGTCCGTCCCGGCCACGCAGTGAACCGGCCAGATCCCCCCCTGGGCCTCGAAGGAACAGTGGTCCCGGGGGTGCCAGTCCCGCGTGGCGACGGTCAGCCAGTCGGCCAGGGCCAGGGCCCGGTTGATCGCCGGGACGACCTGATCCCCCTCGGGCACCGGCAGGGCTCCGCCCGGACAGAAGTCGCGCTGCACGTCCACCACGATCAGCGCGTCGGTCCTCGGATGGATGGTGATGTGCATGGCTCAGACCTCGTCGAGTCCCGGTCAATCCGCCCACAGGGGCACGATCCGGCCGGCGTCCACGTCCACCAGGCCGCGATCCGTGAGCTTCAGGTGAGGCACAACCGCCAGGGTCACGAAGGACAGGGTGAGAAACGGGTGCGGCAGCCTGACCCCCAGGCGGCGCGCGGCGCGCGTCAGCGCCTCCAATCGGGCCGCCACCCGCGGGAGCGGCTCGTGGGTGAGAAGCCCCGCCACGGGAAGGGGGAGGCGCGCCAGCGTCTCCCCCTCGCGGACCGCCACCAATCCCCCGCCCATGCGCTGAATCTCCCGGATGGCTGCCAGCATGTCCTCGTCCCGCACGCCCGCCACGACGAGGTTGTGGCTGTCGTGGGCCACCGATGTCGCCAGTGCCCCTGCCCGGAGACCCAGCCCCATCACGAGGCCCAACCCGACGTGGCCGCTCCGGGTGTGCCGCTCCACCACGGCCAGCTTGGCGCAGTCCGCATCCCGATCGGCAACGACCGCCCCGTCCACCACGCGCGGCCGCACCAGCACCTGTTCCGTGAGGATGCTGTCGGTCAGGACCCGGATGGCGCGACAGCGGCCCGCACGCGCGGGAATCCGGAAGCTGCCCGGCGACAGGTGCCCCACGTGGATCGCCCGGTGAAGTCGCGGGCTCCTTCCCAGCCGATCCGGCGCCGGCGCCACCAGGCGGCCGTCCCGCGCCACGATGCGGCCCTCCTTCACGACCAGCCGTGCCCGGAAGGTCCGGAGGTCCTCGAAGACGACCAGGTCGGCGCGCCAGCCGGGCGCCACGGCCCCCACCCGGGGCAACCTGAGATAGGCGGCGGCATTCAGCGTGACCATGCGGATGGCCCGGACGGGATCGAGACCGCCCGGCCCCACCGCCCGCCGCAGGACGGCGTCCAGGTGCCCGTGCCGCCAGAGGTCATCGGCCAGCAGGTCGTCCGTCACCAGGACGCAGCGGTCGTAGCCCGCGGGCGGGAGGCCCCGCAGCAGGCGCGTCATGTCCTTCGCCACGGAGGACTCGCGCAGCATCAGGGTGGCCCCCCGCCGCAGCTTCTCCCGCGCCTCCTCGGGGCGCGTGGTCTCGTGATCCGAGGCCGGCCCGGCGGCCAGATAGGCGTTGAGGGCCCGCCCCCCGAGGCCGGGGGCGTGCCCGTCAATGACGGTGCCGGCCGCGGCCGCGAGCTTGCGCAGGACATCCGCCTCCCCCGCCAGGAGCGCGGGGTAGTCCATCAGCTCCGCCAGGCCCAGCACCTGCCGCCGCCGGAGAAGCTGCCGCACCCCGGCGCTCCCGATCCGGCCGCCGGTGGTTTCCATCCGGGAGGAGGGGACGCAGGAGGGCGCCTGGCAGTGGAAGGTCAGGGGCAGATCGCGGGTCGCCGCCAGCAGCCAGCGGATGCCGGCCACCCCGGCCACGTTCCCGATCTCGTGGGGGTCCATGACCACGGCCGTGGTCCCCCGGGGGACGACGGCCCGGGCGAACGCCGCCGGGGTCAGCATCGCGCTCTCGAGGTGGAAGTGGGCGTCCATCAGGCCGGGCGCGATCACACAGCCCGTGACATCCTCGACGATCCGGCCCCGGTACTCTCCCAGGCCGGCGATCCGGTCGCCGACGATCGCCACGTCCTCCCGCAGCAGTTCCCCGGTGAACACGTTGGCGACCCGCCCGCCGCAGAGCGCGAGGTCGGCCGGCCGCTCGCCCTGGGCCACCGCGATCAGCCGCCGCAGCCGGCCCACCGCCAGCCTGTCCCGAGATCGCCTGCTCGTGGTGCGCACAGCCTTCACCGGTCTCCGCCGCGGGCGGATTCGCCTCTTCGACCGCACGGTCCCCCGGGGAACGGCCGGACCCCAGAACCGTCGCGCTCCGCTATCCCACCTGCTCCCGCATCTTCCGCAGGGCCGCCCGCGGATCGGGCGCCCCGAAGATCGCCGATCCCGCCACCAGGATCGTGGCTCCGGCCGCGGCCACCTCGCGGCAGTTCTCGATCTTGATCCCCCCGTCCACCTCGATCTCGGGGCGCGCCTCCATCCGGTGCAGACGCCGCGCCAGCTCCTCGATCTTCTTGAGGACGAAGGGAATGAAGGACTGCCCGCCGAAGCCCGGGTTCACCGACATGAGCAGGACCAGGTCCACCTGGTCCAGGATGTGCTCCACGGTGTGCAGCGAGGTGGACGGGTTCAGGGCGACGCCGGGCTTCATCCCGGCCTCGCGGATCTGCTGGACGGTCCGGTGCAGGTGGGGGCAGGTCTCGACGTGCACGCTGAGGTAGGCGGCCCCCGCCTGGGCGAAGGCGGAGATGTAGCGCTCGGGATGCTGGATCATCAGGTGCACGTCCAGGGGGACCCGCGTCCGCCTGCGGATCGCCTCCACCACCAGCGGCCCGATGGTGAGATTGGGGACGAAGTGCCCGTCCATCACGTCCAGGTGCAGCAGGTCCGCCTCGGCCTCGACCCGGGCAATCTCTTCCCCGAGGGCCCCGAAATCCGCCGACAGCACCGACGGCGCGATCTTGACCATGACGCCTCCCCTTCGTCAATCTCCCACCGTGATCGAGACCGGCCCGCCAACCCTCACCGGGGCCCCCGGCGGCGGATCCTGCGCCACCACCTGGCCCTGGCGGGAGACCGACCGCTGGAAGCTCACCCGGGCCTCCACCTGCAGCTCCCGCAGGAGGTTGATCGCCGTGACCAGCTCGCGGCCCCGCAGGTCCGGCATCCTCAGCACCTCCTCCCAGGGACCCAGGCTCTGCAAGAGCCTCACCGTCGCCCCGCGGGTGGCGGCGCTCCCGGCGGGCGGGTCCTGGGCGATGATCGTCTCGCGGGCGTAGACCTCGGAGTGGATGGCCGTGATGGACCCGAGGGTCAGGCCGGCCTCGGCCAGCAGCCGCTGGGCCTGGGGCAAGGTCGCGCCCGCCAGGTTGGGCACCTCGAGCTGGTCGCTCCCCCGGCTGAGGAAGAGGCGCACCTCGCTGCCGAGCTTGGCCCGGGTCCCCCCGGGGGGGCGCTGGCTGGTGACGCGGCCCCTGGGGATCTGCTCGCTGAACTCCTCGGCCACGACCCGCGGCGAGAAACCGGCCTCCCTGATCAACTGCCCCGCGGCAACCGAATCCAGGCCGAGGACCCGCGGGACCTCGGCCCGATCCCGCTCCATGGCGACCTGCATGGCCACGTACATCGAGGTGAGCCCCAGCGCTACCAGGCCCGCCAGGATGGAGCTGACCTTCACCAGGCCGGCGAAGAAGCGGAACATGCGCGATGGCTGGCGGCGGGAGGGCATCAGCCGATCCGGCGAAGCCGCGCGACGAAGAACCCGTCCGTCCCGTGGCGGTGGGGCCAGGCCCGCAGGTAGCCCTGGCCATCCACGAGTTCGGCCGCCTGCGCCAGGGCCGGCCGGGGATCGTCCAGGCGAAACTCCGGGTGGGCCGCGAGAAAGGCGCCTATCACCGCGTCCGTCTCCTCCGGCTCCAGGCTGCACGTACTGTAAACCAAGAGGCCGTCCTTGGCCACCGCCCCCGCCACCCCCTCCAGCAGCTCGGCCTGGAGGGCGGCCGCCCGGGCGAGATCCTCCGGCCGGCGGCGCCACCGGATCTCGGGCCGTCGGCGGAGCGTGCCGAGGCCGGTGCAGGGCGCGTCCAGGAGGACCCGGGGGAACTGCCCGGGCCACGCGCGGGCCGCGCTCCTCGCATCGGCGAGCTGCGGCCTCACCCGGGCGAGGCCCAACCG
>JBBIQE010000034.1:0-28353 GCA_037442485.1 Methylomirabilis sp. (SeqCode) | reverse complement strand
GTGCTCTTCCGATCTAGCCGCGCCCTGGAGACCCTCTGGCAGGACATGGCCCGGCCGCGGCCGATGCAGCGCCTCCTCCAGGGGGATGTGGGGTCGGGCAAGACGATCCTGGCCTTCCTGGCGGCGGTGACGGCGATCGGCGACGGCTATCAGGCGGCCGTGATGGCGCCCACCGAGATCCTGGCCGCCCAGCACGCCGAGCGGGCGGGGCGGCTCCTGGGCCCGCTGGGGGTCCCCGTGGTGCACCTGTCGAGCGGGACCTCCGGTCCTGCCCGGCGCGAGGCCCTGGCTCTGCTGGCCGGCGGCACGCCGTGCCTCGCCATCGGCACCCACGCCCTGCTCCAGCCGGAGGTGACCTTCGGGCGGCTCGGCTTCGTGGTGGTGGACGAGCAGCACCGCTTTGGCGTCCTCCAGCGCGCCGGCCTGCAGCAGAAGGCGGCCCATCCGGATGTCCTGGTCATGACGGCCACGCCCATCCCGCGCAGCCTGGCCCTGGTCCTGTACGGGGACCTGGACCTCTCCGTGATTGACGAGCTGCCGCCGGGCCGCCGGCCCGTCGAGACCCTCTGGATCGAGAGCCGGGAGCGCGGACGGATCGAGGCCGAGCTCCGCGCACGGCTGGCCCGGGGGGAGCGCGCCTATATCGTGTGCCCGGTGGTGGAGGAGTCGGCCGCCGAGCTGAAGGCCGCCGTGCAGACGGCCGGCGCCTACCGGCGGGGCCCCCTGGGCGCCTTCGGGGTGGGACTGGTCCACGGCCGGCTGCCCTCCGCGGAGAAGGTGGCGGCGCTCACGGCCTTCCGCGAGGGCCGGATCGGCCTCCTGGTGGCGACGACGGTGGTCGAGGTGGGCGTGGATGTCCCGCAGGCCACGGCCATCGTGATCGAGGATGCGGATCGGTTGGGACTGGCGCAGCTGCACCAGCTTCGCGGCCGCGTGGGACGAGCGGATCGTCCCGGCGTCTGCTTCGTGGTGGCCGACCGGCGCGAGATCGGCGCGGAGGCCCGGGCCCGGCTGGAGGCCTTGACCCGCGAGCAGGACGGGTTCGCCCTGGCCGAGGCCGACCTCCGGCTGCGCGGTCCCGGGGAGCTGCTCGGCACGCGGCAGTCCGGCCTGGACGGCCTTCCCCTGGGGGATCTCGCCGCCGATCTCCGCCTGCTGGAGGCGGCGCGGGCCGAGGCGCTGGCCGCCCTGGCCGAGGCGCCGGCGCTGGATGGGCCCTGGGCGGCGGCCCGGGCGGCGATGGAAGAGCGATGGGCCTCCCGCCTGGGCCTGGCCCGGGTGGGCTGAACGGGCCCTCGGGCCCTCCGGCACTCGGGCACTCCAGGGAGGCCTTTCCCGAGTGCCCGGGTGCCTCGTGCCTGACTGCCATATCTGACAAAGGATGCGGATCAGTGCGGGGCGACATCGGGGGCGGCGGCTCCAGGCGCCGAAGGGTCGCCGGATTCGGCCGACCTCCGACCTTTTGCGCCAGGCCGCCTTCAACGTCCTGCGGGACCGGATCCAGGGGGCGCGGGCCCTCGACCTGTTCGCCGGGACGGGATCGGTGGGGCTGGAGGCGCTCAGCCGGGGGGCCGCGACCGTCACCTTCATCGAGAAGGACCGCCGCGCGGTGGGGGCGCTCCGGTCCAATCTGGAGCGCCTGAGCCTCGTGCCCCAGGCACGCATCCTCTCCGGCGACGTCCTGCTCGTTCTGAAGCGCCTCCAGGGGGCGGGGGAGCGCTTCGACTGCATCTTCCTGGATCCGCCCACGGGGGGGGATCTGGCGGCGCGCTGTATCGAAGTGCTTGCCCGCGGGAGCCTTTTGAGCGACAATGGCCTTCTGGTGGCCCAGACCTTCCATAAGACCCCGCTCCCGGAACAGGCGGGCGTCCTGCGGCGGGTGTGGCACCGGCGCTACGGCGAGAGCCGCCTGAGCCTTTACGCGAAGGAGACGGCATGCAGGTAGTCGCGGTGTACCCCGGGACCTTCGACCCGTTCACCAACGGGCATATTGATCTGGTCCAGCGGGCGCTCCGGATCTTCCCCCGACTCATCGTGGCGGTGGCGCGCAACCCGCAGAAGAGCCCGCTCTTCAGCCTGGCGGAACGGCTGGCCATCATCCGGGAGGCCGTGGGGAGGCTTCCCGGCATCGAGGTGGATACCTTCGATGACCTGACCGTGGAGTACGTGCGCACCAAGGGGGCCCAGGTCATCCTCCGCGGGATCCGCGCCGTGTCGGACTTCGAGGCCGAGTTCGCCATGGCCCTCATGAACCGGAAGATCAGCGAAGAGGTGGAGACGGTCTTCCTGATGCCGAATCAGTCCTACACGTACCTCAGCTCACGACTGGTGAAGGAGGTGGCCCTCCTCGGGGGCAACGTGGACGATCTCGTCCCGCCCCTGGCATCCCGGCTGCTCAAGGAGCGCGCCAGTCACACCCATGCATCCAGGAGGGAAAAGTGATGAGCGTTTCCCGACGTGCGCGGAATCTGGTGCCCTCCGCCACCCTGGCCATTGCCGCCACGGCACGGCGCTTGCGCGCCCAGGGGGTGGACGTGCTCGGCTTCGGCCACGGCGAACCCGACTTCGACACGCCGGAGCACATCAAGGAAGCGGCCATCCAGGCCATCCGCGAGGGCTTCACCAAGTACACGGCCTCGGGCGGCATTGACGAGCTGAAGGACGCCGTGGCCACCAAGCTGAAGCGGGATAACGGCCTCAGCTACACGCGGGAGCAGATCCTCATCTCGTGCGGGGGGAAGCACTCGCTCTTCAACGTCTTCCAGGCCCTGCTGGAGCCGGGCGACGAAGTCATCATCCCCGCCCCGTACTGGGTGAGCTTCCCCGAGCAGGTGAAGCTCTGCGACGGCAAGCCGGTCTTCGTCCCGACCCACGAGCGCGAAGGCTTCCGCCTCCATCGCGCCCTGGTCGAGCCGCACCTCAGCCCGCGCACGAAGATCCTGGTCTTGAACTCGCCCTGCAATCCCACCGGCGCGGCCCTCAGCCCCGCCGAGCTGCAGGGCCTGGCGGACCTGGCGACGGAGCGGGGGTTCTGGCTCCTGTCGGATGAGACCTACGAGGCGCTGGTGTACGACGGGCACCAGCACGTCAGCATCGCCTCCCTGGGCGAGCGGGTCTACGCCCAGACGATCCTGGTCAGCTCGCTCTCCAAGGCCTATGCCATGACGGGATGGCGGGTGGGCTACACCGCCGCCCCCAAGGAGATCATCCGTGCCATGGACGGCCTGCAGAGCCAGGAGACGTCCAACCCGACCTCCATCGCCCAGCGGGCCGCGGTGGCGGCGCTGACGGGCCCCCAGGAAACGGTGGGGCAGATGCGGGCGGAGTTCGATCGGCGGCGGCGCTACATCGTCGAGCGGCTGAACGGTATGCCGGGGGTCAAGTGCCTGCGCCCGCAGGGGGCGTTTTACGTCTTCCCCAACGTCTCGGGGCTGTACGGCAAGCAGCACGCCGGCACCATCCTCCGCAACTCCACCGAGTTCACCGCCTATCTGCTGGAGGCGGCGCGGATCGCCGTCGTGCCCGGGGTGGAGTTCGGCAGCGACGACCACGTCCGGATCTCCTATGCCACCTCGCTGGAGAACATCCAGAAGGGGATGGACCGGATGGCGGAGGCGGTTGGGCAGCTTCGCTGAGCCTACGGCGAAACCCCACGCACGTGCCCCCTCCTTCACCCTCCCCTCGCGTGAGGGGGAGGGCAGGTGGGGGGGAAGGAGGGAGCCCCATGAGACCCATCGCCGCGGTGACAGGTCTCCTGGTCCTGGCGGTCCTGTGGTTCGGGGCGGGACCGGTCAGGGCGCAGAGCACCTTCATCTTCGGGGCCCAGGGCGAGCCGGTGGACCTCGATCCCGCCATCATCACCGATGGGATCTCGTCCCGGATCACCCGGCAGATTTACGAAGGGCTGACGAAGTACAAGGGGGCCACGACCGAGGTCGTCCCCGCCCTGGCGGAGAAATGGACCGTCAGCCCCGACGGGACGGTCTGGACCTTTACCCTGCGGAAGAACGTGAAGTTCCACGACGGCACCCCCCTGGATGCCGCGGCCGTGGTCTGGAACTTCGAGCGGTGGCGCTTCACCAAGCACCCGCAGCACGAGAACCAGCTCAAGGCCGGGAAGACCTTCGAGTACTACGAGGCCCAGTTCGGCGGCTTCGACGACAAGAGCCTCATCACGAAGGTGGAGGCGGTCAATCCCACCACCGTTCGGGTCACCCTGAAGGCCCCCCAGGGCCCGTTCCTGGCCAATCTGGCCATGTTCGTCTTCGACATGGTGAGCCCGACCGCGGCCGAGAAGTACGGCACGGCGCTCTCGAAGAACCCCGTGGGGACCGGTCCGTTCCGGTTCGTCGAGTGGAAGGTCGGGCAGGAGGTGATCCTGGAGGCCAACAAGGACTACTGGGACAGGGCGAACGGTCCCAAGCTCCAGCGGGTGGTGATCCGCAACATCAAGGACAGTTCCCAGCGCCTGGCCGCGCTGAAGGCCGGCGAGATCCACGGGATGGAGGGGGTCAACCCGGACGACGTGAAGGTGGTCCGGGCCGATCCCAACCTCCAGATTATCCTGCGACCGACCAATACGACCGGCTACGTGGCCTTCAACTACCGGGTGAAGGAGTTGCAGGACCGGCGCGTCCGGCAAGCCATCGCCCACGCCATCAACAAGAAGGGGATCGTGGACGCGCTCTACGGCGGCACGGGGATGGTGGCCAAGCAGTTCCAGCCGCCGCCGCTCTGGGGCTACAAGAAGGACCTGAAGGACTTCGAGTACAGCCCGCCGCGGGCGCGCGAGCTGCTGAAGGAGGCCGGCTTTCCCCAGGGGCTGAAGGAGATCACCTGGGAGGACGGCCGGAAGGAGCCCCTCACGTTCTGGTACATGCCGGTGTCGCGGCCCTATTACCCGAACCCCAAGGAGATCGCCGAGGCCCTGGCGGCCGACCTGGCCAAGGCGGGGATCGGCGTCCAGCTCCAGACCACGGACTGGGCCGTGTACCTCGACAAGCGGAAGAACGGCCAGCTCCCCCTGTACATGCTGGGGTGGACCGGCGATAACGGCGATCCGGACAACTTCCTGTGCTACTTCTTCTGCAATCCGGGCGCCTCGCGCGAGGGCTTCTATTCCAACCCCTCCCTGGCCGAGATCCTCCTCCAGGCGCAGAAGCTGACGGACCAGGCCAAGCGGGCCGAGCTGTACCGCAAGGCCGAGCAGATGATCCACGACGACGTGGCGCGCATCTTCATCGCCAACAACCAGCCGCCCCTGGCCTTCCTCAAGAAGGTGAAGGGCTATGTGGCGAACCCCACCAGCAGCGAGTACTTCCACACCGTGTCCCTGCAGTAGGGACCCGACGGCGGAAGGGACGGGGGCGACGTGGGTCAGTACGCGATCAAGCGGTTCCTCACGATCATCCCCGTCCTGCTCGGGGTCTCGCTCATCGTCTTCAGCTTCATTCACCTGATCCCGGGCGACCCGGCTGTGGCCATGCTGGGGGAGCGGGCGACGCCCCAGCGGGTGGCGGAGGTGCGGGCGCAGCTCGGCCTGGACAGACCCCTCTCCACCCAGTACCTCATCTACATCGGCAAGATCCTGCGGGGGGATTTCGGCGCCTCCATCCTGCGGGGGGACCCGGTCCTCCGGGATCTCGTGCGGCGCTTTCCGGCCACCGTGGAGCTGGCGGGCGCCGCCATCCTGATCGCCATCCTGGTCGGCGTGCCTATGGGCATCGTGTCCGCCGTCTGGCGCAACTCCCTCTTCGACGGCGGCTCGCGGCTGATGGCCCTGACCGGGGTCTCCATGCCGATCTTCTGGCTGGGCCTCATGCTGGCGTGGTTCTTCGGCGTCGTCCTGCGCTGGCTGCCCACCGGCTTCCGCCTCGGAACGGACGTGACCCTGGTTCCGGTGACGAACTTCTACATCCTGGACAGCCTGCTCACCAGGAACCCCGACGCGCTCCGGTCGAGCCTCCGCCACCTGATCCTACCGGCCCTGGCCCTGTCCACCATCCCCACGGCGGTCATCGCGCGGATGACGCGGGCGAGCCTCCTGGAGGTTCTGTCCCAGGACTACATCCGCACGGCCGAGTCCAAGGGCCTCCCCCAAACGATCGTGATCCTGCGCCACGCCATGCGCAATGCCCTGCTTCCGGTCCTGACCGTCACGGGGCTCCAGGTCGGGCGCCTGCTGGCCGGCGCCATCCTGACCGAGACCATCTTCTCCTGGCCCGGCATCGGCCTCTGGATCTACGAGTCCATCCAGGCGCGCGATTATCCCATCGTCCAGGGGGCGACGCTTTTCATCGCCACCATTTTCGTGATGGTGAACCTCGTCACGGACCTCCTCTATGCCGCAGTCGATCCCCGCATCACGTACGATTGAGCTGCCGGCCGTCCCGACGGCGACCCTCCGGGGGCGGAGCCCCCTGCAGGCCGCCCTGCGCCGGCTGGTGGCCAACCCGGTGGCCCGGGGGGGGATGGCGATCATTGGGCTGTTCGCCCTGGTGGCGGTCCTGTCTCCGGTGCTGCTGCCCTATGACCCGAAGGTGGACGCGGATCTGCTGGCCCGCCTCAAGGCGCCGAGCTGGGGCCACCCCTTCGGGACCGACGCCCTGGGGCGGGACATCCTGATGCGACTCCTGCACGGGGCGCGCGTCTCGCTCGGCCTGGGGGTGACCTCGGTGATGCTGGCGGCCGGGGTGGGCTCCAGCCTGGGCCTTCTGGCGGGCTATGCGGGCCGCCGGGTGGATCTGTGCCTGATGTTCTGCATGGACATCCTGCTGGCCTTTCCCGCGACGCTTCTTGCCATTGCGATCGTGGCGATGATCGGTCCCGGCCTCCGGAATTCCCTCATCGCCATCAGCGTCGTCTCCGTCCCCTTCTACGCGCGGATCACGCGGGGCGAGGTCCTGGCCCTGAAGGAGCGGGAGTTCGTCACGGCCGCCCGGGGCCTGGGGGGAAGCGGGCCCCGGATTATCCTCTGGCATATCTTCCCGAACACCCTGCCCCCGCTCACCGTCCAGACCACGCTGGCCGTGGCCTTCGCCATCCTGGAGGCGGCGGCGCTGGGATTCCTGGGTCTCGGCGCCCAGCCCCCCACGCCGGAGTGGGGGGCCATGCTGGCGGACAGCTACAAGTTCTTCACCAGCGGGGCCTGGTGGGCCTTCTTCTTCCCCGGCGCGGCCATTATGCTCTCGGTCCTCGGGTTCAACCTGCTGGGGGACGCGTTGCGGGACGCGCTGGATCCGCGGCTGAGCACGTGAGCACGCATGCTTGCGGCGGCGGGCAGGGATCGGTATTCGGTCCTTCGCCCCGAGACCTTCGGCCTCGTTGGTCCCCAGCCGGTCCGAGGACGGACGGCCCCCGGGGGGAGGTGTGTGGAGGGAGACAGAAGCCTTCGGGCGTCGACAAGGCTCGGCACGCGCGCTCTCCAAGGCACACCTGGCGAGCGGTTCGGTACGAGGCAGCCCTTGGGAGGGCCTGCATGAGGGCGAGGGGAGCTATCGTTCCGACAGTGTTGGCGCTGGCCCTCTCCGCATCGGCGCTGCCCGCACCGGCCGCAGAGAAGCAAGTGTTCCGGATCAACAACATGGTCGAGCCGGAGAGCCTGGACCCCGGCCTGGTCACGGGGGTTCCCGAGCATCGGATCGTGAGCAACGTGTTCGAGGGCCTGACTACCACTGACCCGAAGGACCTCTCGCCCCGCCCAGGAATGGCCGTATCGTGGACTGTCTCTCAGGACGGCTCGGTCTATACGTTCAGACTGCGGGACGCCAGATGGACCGACGGCAAGCCTGTCACGGCGCACGACTTTGTGTACGCGTGGGAGCGGGTCCTGAACCCCAAGACGGGGGCGCGGTACGCCCAGCAGCTCTTCGCCCTGAAGAACGGGGAGGAGTACAACCGGGGCCGGCGGGCGGATTTCTCCCAGGTGGGAGTGAAGGCGCTGGATGACAGGACCCTTCGGGTGACGCTCCGGTGTCCCACGGCCTATTTCCTCGACCTCACCAGCTTCTCGACCCTGTCCCCCGTGCCGCGCTGGGCCATCCAGGCGCACGGCAAGGATTGGGTCAAGCCGGGGAAGATCGTGAGCAACGGCCCGTTCCGCCTGGCCAATTGGGTGCCGCAGCAGGAGCTGATCCTGGAGAAGAATCCGGCTCACTGGGATGCGGCACGGGTCAAACTCCGGAAGGTGGTTTTCCTCCCGACGGAGGACGTCCACACCGCCTTCAAGCAGTTTCTCGCCGGGGAGAGCGACTGGGTGCCCCAGGTGCCGATCTCGCAGATTGACGCCGGGCGGGGCCGGCCCGAGTTCTACGTGACGCCCTACCTGGGGACGTATTTCTTCCGCTTCAACGTGACGAGGCCCCCGACGAACGACGTCCGGGTACGCAAGGCCCTGAGCATGGCGGTGGACCGAGAAGCCCTGACGAAGTACGTGACCAGGGCCGGGGAGATCCCGACCAGCACCTTCGTTCCGGCCGGGATACGGGGCTACGCGGGGGTGAGGGGGCTGCCGTACGATCCGGCGGCGGCCAAGAAGCTCCTGGCCGAGGCGGGATACCCGGACGGCAGGGGGCTCCCCAGGATGGAGCTGTTGTACAACACCAATGAGCTCCACCGGCTGGTGACGCAGGCCGTGCAGCAGATGTGGAAGGAGCGCCTGGGCATCCGGGTGGAGCTCGTCAACGTGGAGTGGAAGGTGTACCTGGCCCGGCAGAGCAGCCTGGATTACCAGATCTCCCGCGCGGGCTGGATCGGGGACTACGTGGATCCCAACACCTTCCTGAACATGTGGGTGAGCGGCGGCGGGAACAACCAGACCGGCTGGTCGAATCGGCATTATGACGAGCTGATCGCGCAGGCCGCCTGCAGGATCGTGAACCCGAGGGAGCGAATGCGGGCGCTCCAGGAGGCCGAGCGGATCCTGGTGGCGGACGAGGTTCCCCTCATGCCGCTCTTCACCTATGTCAACAAGGGCCTGCTGGCCCGCCAGGTGAAGGGCTGGTATCCCAACCTCCTGGACCAGCACCCCCTGAAGTACATCAGCCTGGAGCGGTAGCCGGACCGTGCTGGAGTACATCCTTCGGCGGGTGGCCGGGTTCGTCCCCGTCCTGTTCGTCATCGTCTCCCTGTCCTTCTTCATGATGCGGCTGGCCCCGGGGGGGCCCTTCGACCAGGAGCGCGCCCTGCCCGAGCAGGTGCGCCGGAACATCGAGGCGCGCTACCATCTGGACGAGCCGCTCTGGCGCCAGTACCTCCGGTATCTGGGGGACGTGGCGCGGGGGGACCTGGGCCCCTCCTTCCGCTATCCCGATCGGTCGGTGAACGAGCTGCTGCGTCTGGGATTTCCCGTGTCCCTCGCCCTCGGCCTGTGCGCGCTCCTGATCGCCGTGGTCCTAGGGGGGATCGCGGGCATCCTGGCCGGCCTCAGGCGGAACGCCTTCCTGGACTCCCTCAGCATGACCTGTGCGCTCGGCGGGATCTCGGTCCCCAACTTCGTCCTCGGCCCTCTCCTGATGCTAATCTTCGCCCTCAGGCTGCCTTGGTTGCCCGTGGCGGGGTGGGGGAGCTGGCGACACCTGGTCCTGCCCTCGCTCACCCTGGGGACGTTTTACGCCGCCTACATCGCGCGGCTGACCCGGGCGGGAGTGCTCGAGGTGATCGGCCAGGATTTCATCCGGACCGCCCGGGCCAAGGGCCTCCGCGAGGCCGCGGTGGTGTTGCGCCACGCCCTGCCCGGGGCCATCCTGCCGGTCCTCACCTATCTCGGCCCCGCCTCGGCGGCCATCCTCACCGGGTCGGTGGTGGTGGAGACGATCTTCAGCATTCCCGGGATCGGCCGGTACTTTGTCGCCAGCGCCCTCAACCGGGATTACACCATGGTCCTGGGAACGGTGGTGTTCTATAGCGTCCTGCTCCTCCTCTTCAACCTGATCGTGGACGTGCTGTACGCCTACCTGGATCCGAGGGTGCAGATCAGATGAAGAGCCGAGAGCCGAGAGCCGCGAGCGGAGAAGGGTCCTCCTTTCAGGTCGCCCCGCCAAATCCGAAATCCGCAATCCGAAATCCGCAATGGAGAGGGTCGGGGGCATCGCCCTGGCACGACGCCGCGCGGCGGCTCGGCCGGAACCGGCTCGCCATGCTGGGGCTGGCGGTCCTGGCCGGCTTCGTCGTGGCGGCCGTCCTGGCGCCCTGGATCGCCCCGTTTCCCTTCGACAGGACGGACCTCCCCTACGGGGCGAAGCCGCCCACGCGCGCGCATCTTCTGGGGACGGACGAGTTGGGCCGCGACCTCCTCACCCGCATCCTGTACGGGGCGCGCGTCTCCTTCGCGGTGGGCATCCTGGCCACCCTGGTGAGCCTGACCATCGGGATCGCCTACGGCTCGATGGCCGGCCTCCTCGGCGGCCGGGCGGATCACCTGATGATGCGGGCGGTGGACATCCTGTACGGCTTGCCGTTCATGTTCTTCGTGATCATCCTGATGGTGATCTTCGGCCGCAACATCCTGAACCTGTTTCTGGCCCTGGGCGCGGTGCAGTGGCTCACCATGGCCCGGATCGTGCGGGGGCAGGTTCTCAGCCTCAAGGCGAGGGAGTTCGTGCTCTCGGCCCAGGCGATCGGCGCCTCGGCCCCGCGCCTACTGGTGCGGCACCTGCTGCCCAACGCCCTCGGGCCGATCCTCGTCTATGCGACGCTCACGGTCCCGGCTGTCATGCTGGAGGAGGCGTTCCTGAGCTTCCTCGGCCTGGGGGTGCAGCCTCCCATGGCGAGCTGGGGCTCCCTGGCCTCGGAGGGGGCGGCGGCCATGGAGACGTACCCGTGGCTGCTCCTGTTCCCGGGCCTGGCCCTGACCGTGACGCTGCTGTCGCTGAATTTCCTTGGCGACGGCCTCCGGGACGCCTTGGATCCCCAGGTCACGTCCAGACGCTGAACGGGCACCTGGAGGGGTGTTGGCCAGCGGGGGTTCGCGCGAGGCCGAGGGGGCGACGGCCTCCGGGAGGCGCGGAATCGGCGGAGGGCTTCGGCCCGACGGGGGCCGCCGGCCGGGAGGCGTGGCGGGTGGGCCGAAGGGAGAGGGGGCACCGGGGCGGATTTTTGCCCTTGAACTGGCCTGGTGGCGATGCTAGAGTTACGCGCGCTCTCCACCTGAAGACTTCACGCAAAGGGCGATGCATGAACCCCCTCCAGACGAGCAAGGACGGCCTCCTCTTGAGGATCGAGAACCTCCAGACCCATTTTTTCACCGAGGCGGGCACCGTCAGGGCCGTGGATGGGGTCACCCTCACGATTCACAAGGGCGAGACCCTGGGCGTCGTCGGGGAGTCGGGTTGCGGCAAGAGCGTCACGGCCCTTTCCATCCTGCGGCTGATCCCGACCCCCCCCGGGAAGATCGTGGGCGGCAGCATCCACCTGGAAGGCAAGGGAGACCTCCTCACGCTGCCCGAGGACGAGATGCGGAAGGTCCGGGGGGCGGCCATCTCCATGATCTTCCAGGAGCCCATGACGTCGCTCAACCCGGTCTTCACCGTGGGGGATCAGATCGCCGAGGGCATCCGGCTGCACCAGGGGCTGTCCAAGCGCGAGTCCTGGAACAAGGCCATCGAGATGCTGCGCCTGGTGCGCATCCCGGACCCGGAGCGGCGCGTGAAGGAGTACCCGCACCAGATGTCCGGGGGCATGCGGCAGCGCGTGATGATCGCCATGGCGCTCTCCTGCAACCCGCAGCTCCTCATCGCGGACGAGCCCACCACCGCCCTGGACGTGACGATCCAGGCCCAGATCCTGGAGCTGCTGAACCAGCTCAAGGCGGAGCTGGGGATGGCGGTCATGCTCATCACCCACGACCTTGGGGTGGTGGCGGATACGGCGGCCCGCGTGGCGGTGATGTACGCCGGACGGGTGGTGGAAGAGGCGCCGGTGATGCCGCTGTTCACCGGTCCCAAGCACCCGTACACGCAGGGGCTGCTCAACTCCATTCCGCGCCTGCAGAAGACCGAGCGCCGGGCGCGCCTGCAGGCCATCCCCGGCATGGTCCCGGACATGCTGGACCTGCCCAGGGGGTGCAAGTTCCAGGCGCGCTGCTCCAAGGTCTTCGAGCCCTGCTACGGGGAGGAGCCCCAGTTGAAAGAGGTCGCCCGCGATCACCGCGTCCGCTGTTTCCTGTACTGAGGGGCACCCGGGCATGACCAACGAGACGCTGCTCCAGGTCCGGAATCTGACCAAGCACTTCGACATCAAGCGGGGCTTCTTCTGGGGCGAGGCCGCCAAGGTGCACGCCGTGGACGGGGTGAGCTTCGACCTCAGGCACGGCGAGACGCTGGGCCTGGTGGGCGAGTCGGGCTGCGGTAAGTCCACTACGGGGCGCCTCATCCTCCGCCTGATCGAGCCGACCTCGGGCGAGGTCACCTTCGACAACGTCCCCATCTTCCAGGCGAACAAGGCCGAGATGCGCCGCCTGCGCCAGCGGATGCAGATCATCTTCCAGGATCCCTACTCGTCGCTGAACCCGCGCATGACGGTGGAGCAGATCGTGGGGGAGGGCATCGTCATCCACAAGCTCTGCCAGAGCAAGGCCGAGCGGCGCGAGCGGGTGGCGGACCTGCTGCAGAAGGTGGGGTTGAGCCCCGAGCAGATGAACCGCTACCCCCACGAGTTCAGCGGGGGACAGCGTCAGCGGGTCGGCATCGCCCGCGCCCTGGCGGTCAATCCCAAGCTGATCATCGCGGATGAGCCCATCTCGGCCCTGGACGTCTCCATTCAGGCGCAGGTGATCAACCTCCTGGAGGATCTGCAGGAGCAGTTCGACCTGACGTACCTGTTCATCGCCCATGACCTGCGGGTGGTCGAGCACATCAGCGACCGGGTGGCGGTGATGTACCTGGGCCAGATCGTGGAGCTCTCGGACAGTGAGGAGCTGTACGCCAAGCCGCTGCATCCCTACACCGAGGCCCTGCTTTCGGCCATCCCCATCCCGGATCCCACCACCAAGCGCCAGCGCATCATTTTGGAGGGCGATCCGCCCAGCCCCATCCACCCCCCATCGGGGTGCCGGTTTCACACGCGCTGCCACAAGCGCTTCGACCGCTGCGACCAGGAGGAACCGGCGCTGCGCGAGGTCGGGCCGCGGCACTGGGTCGCCTGTCATCTGTACTGAGGCCATGCGGGGCCGTGGCGGGCGGGGCGCCGCCCCGGGTGGGCGCGCCCGGCGCGCCGGCCTCCCCGCTGGGGACACGTGGGTCATGCCCAAACTGAAGGTGGTCACATTCGGCTGCCAGGCGAACGAGCTGGATTCCGCCCGCATCGCGGGGATCCTGGCCGGGGAGGGCTACACCCTGACCGAGGACGAGCGGGAGGCCGACCTGGTCATTCTGAACGGCTGCAGCATCCGCGAGAAGGCCGAGCAGAAGCTCTTCAGCCGCCTGGGCACCTTGCAGGCCCTGAAGGCCGAGCGGCCCCGGTTGCGCCTGGGCGTGACGGGCTGCCTGGCCCAGCGGGAGGGGGCGGGACTGCTCCGGCGATTCCCGCAGCTCGACCTCGTGGTCGGCACCGGCGAGCACCTGGCCGAGATCCCCCGGCTGCTCGCCTCGCCCCCGGGGCAGCCGGCCCTAGCCGCCGGCGAGCCCGGGGGCCTCCTCCCCGAGCACACCGCGGTCCACCGGGACAGCGGCATCCGCGCCTGGGTGGGCATCATGGAGGGCTGCGACAACCGCTGCGCCTTCTGCGTGGTGCCCTTCACCCGCGGGCGCGAGCGGAGCCGCCGTCCCGAGGACATCCTGCGCGAGGTGGTTCAGCTCCGCCAGGCGGGTTACCGCGAGATCACGCTGCTGGGCCAGACGGTGAACTCCTACGGGAAGAAGCTGGAGCCTCCGGTCCCGTTCGCGGAACTCCTGCGGCGGATTGACGCCGCCGTCGGCCGGGAGGTGCGGGTCCGCTTCACCACCTCCCATCCCCGGGATGTCACGGCCGAGCTGGCCGAGGCCATGGCCGCTCTCCCGAGCGTCTGCGAGCACATTCACCTGCCGGTCCAGGCGGGCGCCACCCGCACCCTGGCCCGCATGGAACGCCACTACACGCGCGAGCAGTACCTGGAGAAGGTGGCCATGCTCCGCGCCGCGGTCCCGGACCTCGCCCTCACCACTGACATTATCGTGGGGTTTCCGGGCGAGACCGACGCCGACTTCGCCGAGACCCTGAGCCTCATGGAAGAGGTCGCATTCGACGGCTGCTTTGCCTTCAAGTTCTCGCCGAGGCCCGGCACCCCGGCCGCCGGGCTGCCGGACCAGATCCCCGAGCCGATCAAGGCAGAGCGACTGCGCACTGTCCTGGACCTGCAGGCGCGCCTGTCCCTCGAGCGAAACCGGAGCCTGATCGGACGGGTCTACGAGGTGCTGACAGACCGTGGCCTGCAAAAGCGTGATCCCGGGCTGGCCGCCGGGAGGACCCGGCAAAATAAGATCGTTCACTTCCGGGGCGCCGAGGTTGAGGAGGGGAGTCTCGTAAGAGTGGAAATTACCGAGGCCACGTCGCATCACTTGAAGGGGGTCCTTATCGCTTGTGCGTAAGTGCTGAAAAATACGTTGACACCTGGTTCGGGCCTCCATTATGATACGCGCCGAAAAGCGACGGAGGGCTCATGGCCAAGTTCAGCTTTCGTAAGCGAAGTACCGAAGAGGAAGGGCTTTCGAGAGAGGAAGGGCCTGAGGGCGGCGCCGTGGAGGATTCAGAGGGTGGTGGCGGAGGAGGAGGGTTGCGTCGCGTCCTCCTGATGGCCGGAATCGGCATCGTCCTGATCGGTGGATGGTACCTGGCCCAGCCGTTATTTTTCGCGCCCCCGCCGCCCCCGCCGCCGGCTCGGCCGGTGCCTCCGCCCAAGCCGGCGCCAGCCCCGACGGTACAGGCCCCGGCTCTGCCGACCCCGGCTCCTCCCAGCAAGGAGACGCCCCCGGCCAAGGCCGAGGTGAAGCCGGCGGAACCCGCGCCCCCGGCCAAGGCCGAGGCCCCCAGGAAGGCCGAGCCGGCCAAGGAGGCTCCGGCGCCGAAGGCGGCGCCCAAGGCCGCCCCGGTCACGTACAGCCTGCAATTGGGCGCCATGGTGATGGAGGAGAACGCCGAGGCGCTGAAACAGAAACTGGCGGCCAGCGGCTTCCCCGCGGTCATCCGGAAGGGTACGGCCTACGTGACGAAGCAGATCGTCACCGTGGGCGAGCCGACCGACAAGCGCCAGGCCGAGGAGCTTTCGCGGCGGCTGACCGTGGACGGGTTTCCCTCGCAACTGCTCAGCGTCGGGGACAAGTACACCCCGCAGATCGGTGCCTTCTTCAACCTGAATGAGGCCATTGATCTCGCCCGGGAGCTGCAAAAGAAGAACTACACGCCGAAGATCACGTCCCGGCCGGCCAACACGGTGGTCTACCAGGTGCGGCACGGGAAGTTCGACTCGCGCGCCGCGGCCGTGCGGCGCGGGGAGGAGCTGAAGGGCAAGGGCTTCACCTTCCTGGTCGTTCGCGAGTGACCAGGCTGTCTTGGCGTTGCAACGGTTCGCTGGACCGGCCGGCCGGACCACGCACGGGGAAGGAGGTGGGCTGAGTGACCAAGGCAGACATCGCATCGCTGGTGGCGGAGAAAGGCCTGACCAAGAAGCAGGCCATGGAAGCCGTCGAGGCGACCCTGGAGATCATCAAGAACGCCCTGCGGCGCGGCGAGAAGATCCAGCTCGTCGGATTCGGATCGTTCCAGGTCAGGGCGAAGCGTGCGCGGAAGGGCCGGAACCCGCAGACCGGGTCGGAGATCACGATCAGCGCGCGGAAGGTGCTGAAGTTCAAGCCCGGCAAGGCCCTGCACCAGACGGTGAATGCCGCCGGCGCGACGCAGGAAAATGTCTAGGCAGCCTCGGAGTCAGCCGGATCCAGTCCCCGCCCACGCGGCCCCGCGGGAGCGGCCGGCACCGCCCGACCCGGAACTTCCCTCGGAGGTTCCGGACCGCCTCTACTTCAGGATCGGCGAGGTGTCGGCCATCACCGGCGTGCCGCCCTATGTCCTGCGGTACTGGGAGAGCGAATTCCCCGCCCTGCAACCCCGCAAGAGCGGGGGGGGCCAGCGGCTGTACCGGAAGCGGGATGTGGCCATGATCCTGGAGATCAAGAAGCTGCTCTACCAGGAGCGCTATACCGTGGCGGGCGCGCGGCGGCGGTTGACCGAACGCGAGGAACGGGCCCGGCGCATGGAGGCCCGGGCAGCCCTGCAGCGGCTGCGGATGGGGTTGGAGGGCATCCTTAAGCAACTGTCGTGATCCCCCAGACACGGCAGGGGACTTCTCCGCTCGACCATCCTCCGCCGCCGCGAGGGGTCCTCCCCTCGGACAGCGGGGCAGTGGGGCGGAGGGCACCGGACAAGCATCCAGAAGGACCGATCGGGGCGTGGCGCAGCCTGGTAGCGCACTGGCATGGGGGGCCAGGGGTCAGCAGTTCGAATCTGCTCGCCCCGACCAATTTCCTCGACAGGGCGGACCTGCATGTCCGCAGTCCCCTGACGCAGCGGGAGGGGCGCATGGGGCGGAACGAGCGTCCCCTGATCCTGGTCTCCAACGACGACGGCATCGGGGCGGCGGGACTGAAGGCCCTGGCGGATAGCCTGGCCGGGCTGGGCGAGGTGGTGGTGGTGGCTCCGGATCGCGAGCGGAGCGCCGCCGGACACTCGCTGACCTTGAGCCGCCCCCTGCGCGCCTCGCACCTGGAGGAAGGGTGGTACAGCGTGGACGGGACCCCCACGGACTGCATCACCCTGGCCGTGATGGGACTGCTGCCGAGGCGCCCGCGCCTGGTGGCGGCCGGGATCAACCACGGATCGAACATGGGCGACGACGTGACCTATTCCGGCACGGTGGCTTCGGCCGTCGAGGCGACCCTGCAAGGCATCCCCGCCTTCGCGGTGTCGCTGGCCGGGGATGGCGACTTCGATTTCCGCGCCGCCGCCCGGTTCGCGCGGCGCCTGGGGGAGGAGATCCTGCGCCGCGGGCTTCCGCGGGACACGCTGCTCAATGTGAATGTGCCCAACCTGCCGCCCGAGGCCATCCGGGGCGTCGCCGTGACCCGCCAGGGGCGCCGCGTGTACAGCGAGACGGTGATCCGGAAGATCGACCCGCGCGGGAAGGCCTATTACTGGATCGGCGGCGCCGAGCCCACCTGGGAGCAGCGGGGCGGCACGGATTACGAGGCCGTGAGCGACGGGTGGATCTCGCTCACGCCGCTGCACCTGGACCTCACCAATCACCAGGCCCTGGACGTCTTGAGGGCCTGGGGGCTGTCGCTGAACGGCGGCCCCCCGGGCTGAGGGTGGGCGGGCCCGGTGCCGTGCAGGGCCCCTCCGGGGGGCGCGAGTTCGCCGTCGAAAGAGGCTTTCCTTGGCGGTGGGGATATGGTATGGTCCCATCTCGGGGCGCCCATGGAGTTCGCGATCGCAAGGGAGCGAATGGTCGCGGAACAGCTCGCGGGCCGGGGCATCCGGGACCCCCGGGTGCTCAAGGCCATGGGCAAGGTTCCCCGCCATCGCTTTGTGGACGAGGCGCTGTCCGGCCGCGCCTACGGCGACTATCCGCTGCCCATCGGAGAGGGGCAGACGATCTCCCAGCCCTATATGGTCGCCCTCATGACCGAGGCCCTGGAACTCGTCGGGCACGAGCGGGTCCTCGAGGTCGGCACCGGATCCGGGTATCAGACGGCAATCCTGGCGGAGCTGTGCGCGAAGGTCTACTCGGTCGAGCGGATCAGGAGCCTGGCGGATCGCGCCATCCGCAGCTTGGATGCCCTGGGGTATTATAACGTTCTGGTCCGGATCGGTGACGGCTCCCTGGGCTGGCCCGAGGAGGCGCCGTTCGACGGCATCCTGGTGACCGCCGGGGCACCCGAGGTTCCGAGGGCCCTGGTGGAGCAACTGACCCCCAAGGGCCGCCTGGTCGTCCCGGTGGGGGATGCCTACAGCCAGGTGCTGCGGAAGGGGGTCCGGGAAGCGGATGGCATGCGGTGGGAGGAGCTGGGCGGCTGTGTCTTCGTAAAGCTGGTCGGCGACCAGGGCTGGCCCCCGGAGGAGCGGGGGTGAGCTGAGCACGGAGAAAAGACGTCGGGGCGTAGCGCAGCCTGGTAGCGCACTTGGTTCGGGACCAAGGGGTCGCTGGTTCAAATCCAGTCGCCCCGACCAGATGCGTGGGGAGGCGACCGGTGGAGCGGGGCGCCTCGCCCATGAATGCTTTGCCGGCGCCAGCCCGCCTGCGCCCTCGGGCACGGGCGGGCTGGCGAGGGCGAAGGATCGGCCATGGAAGGCAAGCCGTGCCGGGCTTGCCTTTCGTTTTGTGGCGGGCCCAGAGGCCATCGGCCTCCGCCACGCCCGGGCCGGCTGCAGCTCACGAGCGACGTGAAGAACCCGCGGGGCGGCAGCGGGCGCGAGGTTCGGTCCGTGTGGGGCGCGCCGACCGGAGGCTCCGCGATCTTCGGCATTCGACTCACCCTGTGAACGGAGGCGCACCGTGGGCGTTGATGACCTGAAGCGCAAGATCCGGAACATCCCCGACTTCCCCAAACCCGGCATCCTCTTCCGGGACATTACACCGCTGCTCGCCGACGGGCGCGCGTTCCGGCAAGCCATTGACTATCTCGGCGAGCGGTACGAGGGGAGACAGATTGACGCGGTGGTGGGGGTGGAGGCGCGCGGGTTCATCATGGGGGCGGCGCTCGCGTACAAGCTCCGGGCGGGCAACATCCTGATCCGCAAGCATGGGAAATTGCCGTACAAGACCC
Organism: Methylomirabilis sp. (SeqCode); assembly: GCA_037442485.1. Classification (GTDB taxonomy): domain Bacteria; phylum Methylomirabilota; class Methylomirabilia; order Methylomirabilales; family 2-02-FULL-66-22; genus 2-02-FULL-66-22. Next base: position 9,565 of record JBBIQE010000034.1, on the reverse strand, counting down.
ATCGGACGACCTATGCCCTCGAGTACGGGACCGACACGCTGGAGATCCACCAGGACGCCTTCAAGCGCGGCCAGCGGGTGCTGATCGCAGACGATCTGCTGGCCACGGGGGGGACGATCTCGGCGGCCGTGGATCTGGTCAGGCAGCTCGGCGGCGAGATCGTAGAACTGGCCTTCCTGATCGAGCTCACCGCCTTGAAGGGACGGGAACGCCTGAAGGAGTATCCCGTCTTCTCCCTCTTGCAGTACTAGGGTGTTGCGTGGACGGCGCAGCATGGCCCTGTAGTTCAGATGGATAGAACGAGGGCGTCCTAAGCCCTGCGTCGGGGGTTCGAGTCCCTCCAGGGCCACCCACCCTCTCCCGGAATCGCGCGCGGCGAGCTGCGGGGTGCGCCCCGGTCGCGGACGCGAACGAGGTCTCTGGTGGCGAGTGCGATCAGGAAGCAGGAGCGACGGGGAAACCCTCTTGCCGAGTGGGTAGGGGCGGGCGTCCGATTCGTCCAGGTGCACCGCGCCGCTGTGCTGGCCATGGTGCTGGTCGTGGCCGCGGGGGGGATCGCCGGCGCCGCCTACTGGTGGTACCAGCAGCGGGAGGAGGCCGCAGCCAATCGCGGGCTGGTCGAGGCGCGCATGGCGACCCCGGGCGGGCAGCCAGGATCGCCGGCGAATGTCGAGGAAGCGACCAGGCGCCTCCAGGAGGTCGTGCGGCAATATCCGAAGAGCCGGAGTGCCGAGGAGGCCCTGATCGATCTGGGGAACCTGCAGTACAACGCCGGCAAGCTGGATGAGGCCCTCGGAACGTACAGCCGCTATCTGGACATGTTCCCCCGGGGACGCTTTACCCTCATGGCGACCCTGGGCAAGGCCTATGCGCAGGAGGCGAAAGGCGACCTGCAGGGGGCGGCGCAGACGCTGTCCCGGGCCCTCGACCGCGAGGGGAAGAATCCCCTGGCGGGTGAAGCCTATCTGAGCCTGGCGCGGGTCTACGAGGAAATGCGGAAAACAGAGGACGCGATGCGGGTGTATGGGCAGGTGGTCGAGAAATTCGACCAGACCCACTGGGCCCAGCAGGCATTGGAGCGGATGAGCGCCCTCAAGACGAAGTAGAAACGGCGGAGCACACCGGTTGCGCCCTCGGAACCCCCTCCTGGAATCGAGATGGGCCGTCTTGTTGTACCGATGGAGGGGAGTGCCAGGCTCTGTATATGTCTGATAAGATGTATTATGTGAAGTAACACATAGCTTCAAACAACCAGGCTGTCATCCGACCAGCCTCCCCCTGGCGCGCCGGGCAGGATCCAACGACAGGCGGATGTTCCAGCGGTGATTCTGGGGGATGGAACTGGTGGCGGCGGGTGGACTCGAACCACCGACATAGGGCTTATGAGACCCCCGCTCTGCCGACTGAGCTACGCCGCCACGGAGGGGGGACAGACCGCATCATAGAAAAGCCGCACGGCCGTGTCAAGCAGGCTTTGCTTATCCGTGGAATGCGCCAGCCGGCCGTCCACCCCTGAGGCGATACGGCAGCACGTCTGTGGATCGCGAGACGATTAGCGGGCCGACTCCGAGGGCTGGGGGGCCTGGCGCAGCCGCTTGAGACGCTGCCACTCGTACACCTGGCGCTCGACGTCCTTGGGCTCGTAATAGCTCGGTTCGTACGTTCGCAAGCTTTCGATGAATCGGTTGAGCCCATAGGCGCCGGCCGCGATCCCCACCGAACCGATCAGGACGATGAGGGCCCGGCGGAAGATTCGCCGGAGCCGCAGCCGCCGGAGCGGCCGGGCGTGAACGCCACGCGGATCCAGCGGGATCTGGAAATGGACGCCGTGGAGAAATCCGGCCTCCTGCGGCAGATTCCACCGCACACTCCCCAGCCGCGAGAGCCCATCCAGCAGGCTCACACTGACCAGGCTCCCTTCGGGCAGCGCCGTGGGGAGCTGAATCCGGGCGCCCTCGAGGCTCGCGTTCTTCGCAATGCCGTGCAGCACGATGCTCGCCTGGCCCGGCGTGTGGAGGGTGACCTCCACCGCCATTTCGGTGCCCCAGCGGGGCGGGCGCGGACGATCGGCCGCCGAGGCGATGTCAGCGCCTTTGCGATGACGCCTCGGGTCGTTGGCGGCAATCCTGTAGAACCGGGTACGGCACTGGCCGCAACGGTATGGCAGGATGCCCACCCAGGTGAAGGGGCCCCTCTCCAGGACCCCCTGGCGGTGGGATGAATAGACGTCACTGCCTCGACAGGCGGGACAGATCATCCTGCTCGGCCCATGCGTCCGACTTCCCGCATCCGTCGCCCTGAAGGATAACCGGACGCAGATTTCGGTTAAGTTTGGATTGCAAATCTGTTGCCAACCAATGATCCGTGAGGTCGGGATACAAGCAACAACCCCAAGACAATCCAATACGTTACTGCCCGGAAAGCTCTGAATGGGCAAACAGGATAATTTCCCGTACCGACCCCCTTGCACCCGGTCCGCTCGACGGCGTGCCCGGCGGTGGTGCATCCCCGAGTGCCAGGCCACTGGATCCGATGGGGGCAGTGGCGCCGGGGCCGTCCGGCCTATTCGCGCACCAGGCCCAGGCGCACCTCGGGCAGCTCGGTGTACCAGAGGAGCAAGGCCGAGAGGCCCATGGCCAGGAAGGTCAGGGCGAGGTAGGGCGTATTGATGACGGCGGCACCGCCCACCGTCTTTGTGGCGTGCGACCAGAGCATCATGAGGCGGCTGATGATGTTGAATCCCTGGGCGAAAGAGATCAGGTACCAGGGCCAGGTTTGCAGGCTGCGCCGGAGGATCAGCTCGCAATCTGCCAGGAGCACCAGGAGCGCCAGCAGCACCGGCAGCCACCACTCCTGCGTGTCGGGCGAGAAGGACTCGGCCGGGAACAGAACGAGGGGGATCCATTGGAGGATGAGCACAGGGACGATCACCTTCCGGCTCGCGAGGATGGTGCGTGGCATGGCTCCCGTCTCTCTCCCGTGGCCGGGGCGCGCGGGGTCTCGCCAGGCTGCGACCGTTTCCCTGGTCGGGCCCCGCCCTGCGCCCTCGGGCGGCCGGGATTGTTATAGGTTGTCCCTCGGCCATCGTCAAGCCCCTTGACATTTCTCGCCGCCTTGGTTAATAAGTGCTGATGTCTCCAGCCGGCCGTTACTCTTCCCATACCCCTCCGTGCGCTTCCCGGGGCGCAGGAGACCCGGCAACCCTCTCCGAGAGGTCGTGCAGGGAAACTCTCCATTCGTGCATCTGTTGTCCAGCGTCCCACGAGGAAAGGAGGGAGGGCGCCACGCCCATCCGCGGAATGGGCTGAACAGGGGATCGGGCCCCCGTGTTCAACTGGGGAATGAGGCCCGCAGGCTCGGCAGGTTTCCGCCGGAAACCAATTCACGGAGGAGATGCTTCGATGCGTGCGTTCAAGGGAGCAGCGCTTCTGGCGTTGGCAGTGGTCCTGGTGGCGTTCCCGGCCTTCGGCGCCGAGACCCTCAAGGTGGCGATCCTGGCGCCGCTCTCCGGCCCCGTGCCGACCTTCGGGGTGATGACGCGGGACGGGGCGCTCCTGGCGATTGAGGAATGGAACGCCAAGGGTGGCGTCCTGGGGAGGAAGATCGTCCCCCTCGTGGAGGACAGCCAGTGCACCCCGGATCCGGCCGTCAACGCCGCCAACAAGGTGATTGACCAGGACAAGGTCCACTACATCATCGGCGAGGTGTGCTCGAAGGCCTCCATCCCGGTCTCCGAGATCGCCAACAGCAAGAAGGTCGTCATGATGAGCCCCACCTCCACCAACCCGGACGTGACGGTGGGCAGGGACAAGAAGGTGAAGGAGTACGTCTTCCGCGCCTGCTTCATTGACCCGTTCCAGGGGACGGTGGGGGCCAAGTTCGCCCGCGGGACCCTCAAGGCGAAGACGGCCTTCATCCTTCTCGACCAGGCCAACGATTACGTGAAGGGCCTGGCCGAGTTCTTCGAGAAGGCCTTCGTCGCGGCCGGCGGCAAGGTGGTCGGCAAGGAGACCTACACCAGCAAGGACACCGACTTCTCGGCCATCCTGGCCAAGGTGGCGGCCGCCAAGCCGGATATCGTCTACCTCCCCGACTACTACAATATTGTCAACCTGGTGACCAAGCAGGCCAAGGAGAAAGGCATCAAGGCCCCCTTCGTGGGCGGGGACGGCTGGGACTCCTCCGACCTGGACCTCAAGGCGGCCGATGGCGGCTACTTCACCAACCACTACTCGCCCGAGGACACCCGGCCGGCGGTCCAGAACTTCGTGAAAGCCTTCGGGGCAAAATACAAGGACGACAAGGGACAGCCGAAGGTTCCGGATGCCCTGGCCGCCCTGGCCTACGATGCCGCCAACCTACTGCTCACGGGCATCAAGACGGCCGGCGCCGATGATCCGACCAAGGTCAAGAACGCCCTGGCCAAGATCACCTTCAACGGGGTCTCCGGCAAGATCACCTTCGATGCGAATCACAACCCGGTCAAGTCAGCCACCATCCTGGCCGTGAAGGACGGCAAGGTCAGGTTCAACTCCGTCGTGAATCCCTAGCAAGGCTGCATGCCCGGCGCCGGACCGGAGGGTGAGGACGCCCCCTCCGGTCCGACCCCCTCCCCTCCGCCGCCCGGAAGGTACCGTGCCCATGCCCGAGATCAGCACCCCCCAACGCCCCGCCGCGCCGCCGCGCCGGCCGGGCGCCCGCCTGGCCTGGATCGGTCGGGGGTTCCTGGCCCTCCTGGCGACGCTGGCGGTTATCATCCTGGCGCGCAACCTGATTCAGGATCCGCCCCTCTTCATCCAGATCGTCATCAGCGGCCTGCAGTTGGGATTCGTCTACGCGCTCATCGCCCTCGGCTATACCATGGTGTACGGCATTGTCAAGCTGATCAACTTCGCGCACGGCGATGTGTTCATGGTGGGATCCTTCGTCAGCTTCTACGCGGTGACGCGCTTTCGCCTCCATACCTGGCCGGCGGCCGTCTTCCCCGGCCTGCCCGGGGGGTGGGTGGTGGTGATCGGGGCCCTGACCGTGATGCTCCTCTCCATGACCACGTGTGTGGCGCTGGCCGTCACCATCGAGCGCGTCGCCTACAAGCCCCTGCGCGACGCCCCCCGCATCGCCGCCCTCATCACCGCCATCGGGGTGTCGTTTTTCCTGGAATTCTTCGGGGCGCTGAACTTCGTCTTCTCCCCGCGCTTCATCCCCTACCAGCGGCCGTTCGAGGTGGTCACCTGGTACCTGAGGGACGGGGTCCATCGCCTGACCCCGGGCACCGCCCCGCCGGACGGCAGCATCACCTTCTCCAACATCTTCCTCATCATCCTCGCCGCCTCGGTGCTGACGCAGGTCATCCTGCAGTTCCTGGTCCGCCGAACCAAGATCGGGAAGGCCATGCGGGCCGCCTCCTTCGACAAGCCCACCGCCCGGTTGATGGGGATCAACGTGGACCAGGTGATCTCCTTCACCTTTGCGGTGGGGGCGGCCTTTGCCGGGCTGGGCGGGGTCCTGTACGCCATCGCCTACCCCTCCATCTGGTCGCAGCTCGGCATCCTGCCCGGCCTGAAGGCCTTCGTGGCCGCGGTGCTGGGCGGCATCGGCAGCATCCCCGGGGCCTTCGTCGGCGCCCTGATCATGGGGCAGGTGGAGGCCCTCACCATGGGTTACATCTCGACCCCCATGCGCGACGCCGTGGCCTTCACCGTCCTCATCATCGTGCTCCTGGTGCGGCCCACCGGAATCTTCGGCGAGCCGGAGAAGGAGAAGGCGTAGGGGCACCGATGGAATTCGACCTGGGCTTCCTGCTTTTCTCCGTCCTCAAGATCGCGGCCGTGCTGGCCTGGATCTACGGCCTGCTCTGGGTGCTGGGGCAGGGCTCGCGCGCCGTCAAGGCGGCGGGAATTGTGCTGGCCTTTGCCGTCATTCAACTGGCCCTCTCCCTGCCCCTCGGCGGGGCCCCGCTGTTCAACGATTTCGACCAGGGCCTCCTGTTCCAGGCGTGCGCCATGGCCATGGTGGTCCTGGGTCTCAACCTGATCTACGGGTTCAACGGCCAGTTCAGCCTGGGCCAATGGGGGTTCTACGGCATCGGGGCCTACGCGGCCGCGGACGTCACCTACCGGTGGACCGGCGGGGACGCCAGTGGCCTGCTGGTCCTGGGGATCGGCGTCCTCCTGGGCGGGGCGAGCATCTTGGGCGTCAACCTGCTCCTGCGGCGGTTCGCGGGGATGCCGGTCCTGTCGGCCTTCACGCTGTATCTGATCGGCAGCATCGCCGCGGGGGCCGCCGCCGTCGCGCTGGGGGCCCCCCTCAGCCATCTCGTGGCCCCGCTGTTCGGGACCAGCGACACCCCCGGGGTCCTGAGCAGCGGCCCGGCACTGCAGGTGGTCTACGCCCTGGCCGTCCTCTTCGCGGGCATCTTCGCCGCCGAGATCAGCTTTCTGTTCGGCCTGCCGGTCCTCACCCTGGGCAGCGACTACTTCGGCATCGCCACGCTGGGCTTCACCATCGTGGTCAACACGCTCATGATCAACTCGGATACCATCCTGCCCTTCCCGGAGATGAAAGGGGGGCGCGGGATGATCGGCATCCCCAAGCTGACGACCTGGTTCTGGGCCTTCCTGTTCCTGGTCCTGATCCTCATCGTCATGCGCAATCTGATCCATTCCAGCACCGGCCGGGCGATCATGTCGGTGCGCGAGGACGAGACCGCGGCCAAGGTCATGGGCATTGACGTGGCCGCGTACAAGCTGCTGGCCTTTGTGGTCGGCAGCTTTTTCGCCGGAATCGGCGGGGGGGTGTACGCCCACTTCATCGGGTTTCTCAGCCCCGGGACCTTCGACTTTCTGGTCGGCTTCAACCCCCTGATCATCGTGGTCTTCGGCGGGTTGGGCAGCATGAGCGGGAGCGTGGCGGCCTCCTTCGGCTGGATCTTTTTCCTGGAGGGGCTGCTCCGGGTCATCCTGGGCCAGATGGGGACCGAGGCCCCCACCTGGCGATTCGTCCTCTACCCCATCGCCCTGCTCCTGCTGATGCTGGTGCGCCCCCAGGGGTTGCTGGGGCGAACGGAGTGGGGATTCCTGCGGGCCCCGGAGACGGCGCGCCGCACCCCCAGCGCGTCGGAGATCACGCCGGCCTCGGCCGGCCGGTAGTCGTGGAGCCTGCCATGCCGCCCGCCGCCCTGCCCGAGTCCGAGGTCCCCCTGCTGGAGATCCGGGGCCTGACAAAGTTCTTCGGCGGCCTGCGGGCCGTCAGTAACTTCGATCTGACGGTGCGGCAGGGCGAGCTGGCCGGGCTGATCGGTCCGAACGGGGCCGGCAAGACCACCGTCTTCAACATGATCAGCGGCCTGTACCCGCCCTCCCAGGGCGAGATCCGCTTCCGGGGCGAACCCACGGTCGGGATGGAGCCCTTCGAGATCACGCGGCTCGGGATCGGGCGGACCTTCCAGAATATCCGGCTGTTCCCCAACCTGACGGTGCTCGACAACGTCCGGATCGCCTACCATCCCCACGCGGGCTACGGGATGTTCGACGCCATCCTGCGGACCTCCCGCTTTGACGCCAAGGAGCGGGAGCTGACGGAGCGCGCGCAGGAGTTTCTGGCCATCTTCAAGCTGGACCGGATCCAGGGCGAGCTGGCCAAGAACCTCCCCTACGGCCAGCAGCGGCGGGTGGAGATCGCCCGGGCGCTGGCCTCGGCTCCCCGGCTGCTCTTGCTGGACGAGCCCGCGGCCGGGATGAACCCCGCCGAGATCGTCACCCTGATGGAGCTGATCCACTTCATCCGGGACCGCTTCGACCTGACCATCCTGCTGATCGAGCACCAGATGCGCGTGGTGATGGGCATCTGCGAGCACATCACGGTGATGGACTTCGGCGAGGTGATCGCGCGCGGCACCCCGCGGCAGATCCAGGACGACCCCCGCTGCATCGAGGCCTACCTGGGCAAGGGGGCGGCCGGTGCTGCTTGAGGTCGACAACCTGAATGTGTACTACGGCGCGATCCACGCGCTGCAGGGAATCTCCTTCACGGTGGACGAGGGCGAGATCGTCACCCTGATCGGCGCCAACGGCGCCGGGAAATCCACCACCCTCTGCACCATCTCGGGCCTCCTGCGGCCCCGGCGCGGCGCCATCCGGTTCCGGCAGCAGGACATCACCATGCTGCCCGCCGAGCGGATCGTGCGCCTGGGCATCGTCCAGGTACCCGAGGGCCGCAAGATCTTCGCCCCCCTGACGGTCCGGGAGAACCTGGAGATGGGAGCCTACACGCGCGCGGACCGGGCGGAGGTGCAGCGGTCCCTGGAGCGCGTCTTTGCCAGCTTCCCCCGCCTCAAGGAGCGGCTCAACCAGCTCGGGGGAACCCTCTCGGGCGGCGAGCAGCAGATGCTGGCCACGGCGCGGGGCCTCATGAGCCGCCCCACCCTGCTCCTGCTGGACGAGCCCTCGATGGGCCTCAGCCCCATCATGGTCGAGGAGATCTTCCGGATCATCCGGGAGATCAACGCCGAGGGGACCAGCATCCTGCTGGTCGAGCAGAACGCCCATATGGCCCTGTCCGTGGCCCACCGGGCCTACGTGCTGGAGACCGGGCGCATCGTCCTGGAAGGTACCGCCAAGGAGGTCCGGGAGAACCCCCAGGTCAGGGCCGCCTACCTCGGCATCCGCTGACATCCGAGGGGCCCCCGACACCGGCCTGCGGCTTCGCACACGCGCGGAACGTGCCAGCGCCTGCCCGACGCTGTCACCCGCCGGCTCGGCCGGCATTCCGGAGCTGGCGTGGGGCTCCCCGCCGCGGCCAACGGGGAACGGCACTCACGCCGAGTCGGCGAAGACGCCGGCCCGTCCGGGGAGGGGAAAAGGTCGGTGGGAGCGAACCGATCGGGTGAGGGTGCCTCGGAATGCGGCGTGGCGCACGCGAGGGTCAGGAGCGGCTCAAGAACGGCTGGGGCTCGCCCGCATCCCATGCGTTCTGTCGAGCGGAAGGGCTGGGCGGCTTATGCTTCGCGGCCTGTGGCGTCTTCGGAGTCGGGCAGAACCCGTGGCCTCTCCGCGGGGCGGTCCCGGAGATCCTCCTGGGTGGCCGCTCTCCACCTGTAACGAGGCGGGCGGGTCCTCGTGATTGCCCCCACCCATCGCCCGACTCTTGAGAGGGGTCGGCCCAGCGCTTTTTCCCATGCCGTCTGTGCCATCATAGCTCGCTCCGCGCTGCGGTGCCGCCACCTTCTCGGGAGCTGCCGTGAGGTGTGGCTGCTGGCGGTAGGGCGATCCCGGGTGCCACGGTCGAGGGCGGGGGCCGCGCCCTCACCTCATGCCTGTGGGGCGAATCGGTAGGAGGCGATGGTCGCCGCCACACCCACCCTCTCGCCGCTCGGCTGGATCCTCACGACGCGTCCCTCACACTCCAGGCGGACCGTGCGGCTCCACGACATGCCCTCGAATACCAGGATGAACTTGATCGTCTCGTTCAGCTGGAACGGCACTCCCGTTTCGAAGAACACACCCGAGAGGCTGACGTCCCGGGTGGTGCCCCGCCCCCCTTCCAACTCCACGGGCAGCGTCATCGG
>JBBIQE010000033.1:0-28474 GCA_037442485.1 Methylomirabilis sp. (SeqCode) | reverse complement strand
TGTCGGCGTGTCGTTCAATGAAGGTGCTCATAATGCCGATCAGTCTAGCGCACTGCCTCGACACTTACCACGGATAGTTCGGGAACCCATCCCCTGTTTGGTTCCGGCTATGCCGGGTTAGGGACGTTACCCATGGTTCCACGCTCCTCCCTGTATGCGCGCGAGGAGGCTGGCAAGCTGGAAGGCCGGAAGGGCATGGCTGCTCAGACCTTCGAGCCTCCTGGCCTCGTTCAGTGGCAGCCGCCGCGCCGTGCGGGAGTGGCGGTGGCTCCCGCCTTGGTCGGGGTGGGAGTTCCGTGCCCGGCGTGAGCGTCGCCAGGCTCATCCTTCTTTTCTGACCCGTGCTGGTGGCTGCCGCGGCCGCCGCAGCCCATGCCAAACATGTGCGTGGCCACGAAAATCCCGCCCAGCGCGATCCAGAGACCGTAATTCGACAGAAACTCTGCCATGACCGCTGCTCCTTTTCGAGCCCTTCAGGGATCGGCCAAATCGTTTCCGCCCTTGGAGATGAGCAATCGGAATGCCAGAACTTCGCAAGCCGGTTGCGAGGCCGGGGGAGGTCTGTATCTCATTGATTTTTCAGGCGGAGTCAGCAGGGCACCCAGCCAGTGCTGGGAATGGTATGAAAGAGGCCTCAGCCCCGGCTTGACGAGTTGGCAGAAATGGTCCTTAGCGGGCTCAGCCGGGCCGACAGAATGTCAATGGCCCGCACGCGGGCTCGCCACCGGCCGCTCGCAATCGAGTAAACCCGGGGAGAAGGCACCATGAGCAACGAGGGCACTCGGCATTCCTGGGCAAGGAGAAGGTCCCCCATTCTGCGATGTCCTGGCCCCCCTTCGTAGGCGCTGATTGAGGCGGTTGACCATGCATGCCTATCATAGCAATATCCCCCCGGGGGGGATACGCCGATGCAGACGTCACGCCACACCAAGACCCGCCAGATTGTGAATCGCCTCGCCCGCATCGAGGGACACGTTTCCGCCGTGCGGGAGATGGTCCTCCAGGATCGTCCCTGTCCCGACGTGCTGACCCAGCTCGCCGCGATTCGGGCGGCCCTCGATCAGGTCAGTCGGCTGGTGCTGGGGGATCACCTGGCGCACTGCGTCGTGGATGCGGCACGGCGGGGGGATGCCCGGCGGACCCTTGCAGACCTTCAGGCGGCCCTGGACCGCTTCATCCGATAGGGGAGAATGATTTGACCAGGCCCCTTGGAGACCGCGGTCGCGCTTGCGCGACGCGGGCCTTGTCGTTCATCCATACCTACCGGGATGTCCTCTGGTCCTGGGAAGGAATCGCCACGCTCGCCGGGACGACGATCCTGCTGGGGAGCTGGGCCGCGCTCTTGGCCGGACTCGATGGCCTGGAACGGGGTCTTGCGATCCTGGCGGCGATGACGGCCGGGCTCCCCATCTGGTGGAGCACGGCGCGAGGCCTCTGGGCCCGGGACTTCACCGTGGATGTCCTGGTCTCGACCGCCATTCTCGCCGCCCTCGTCGTGGGCCAGTACCAGGCCGGCGCCATCGTGGCCGTGATGCTTCTGGGGGGCGGCCTGCTGGAGCGGTTGACCGTGGCGCGGGCCAGCCAGGCCCTGGTGGCCCTTCTGGCCCGGGTCCCCACCACGGCGACGATCCTCTGCGGGCAGTCGGAAGCGACGGTATCCGTGGAGGCGATTCGGCCGGGCGACACTGTCCGGGTTCGGACGGGGGCGATGGTGCCGGTGGACGGCGTGGTGGTCGAGGGGGCTGCCACCGTGGATCAGAGCTCGATCACCGGCGAGTCCATCCCCGTCGAAAAGGGACCCGGCCAGCGGGTCTTCGCCGGAACCCTGAACCGAGCCGGCATTCTCGACATCCGGGCGACCCCAGGTGGGGAGCGGCACGACCTCGGGAAGATCATCCGGCTGGTGGAGGAGGCCCAGCGAACCACCGCGCCGGTCCAGCGCCTGGCGAACCGCTATGCCCAGTTCTACGCGCCCATCGCCTTCGCCGTCGCCGCCGCGGTCTACTTCCTGACGGGCGATATCCTGCGGGCCATCACTGTTCTCATTGTCTTCTGCCCGTGCGCCCTGGTCCTGGCGACCCCGACGGCGGTGATCGCCGGCATCGGGAATGCCGCCAGGCGGACGGTTCTCATCAGGGGGGGCGCACAGCTCGAGGCGGCCGGCCGAATTGAGGTGGTCGCCTTCGACAAGACCGGGACCCTGACCACGGGCGAGCCTGCCGTCACCGATGTTATCGCGCAACGTTTTGCGTCCGACGTTCAGCAACCTATTCCGAACGTCCAGCCTGGAACCTGGGACGGCGAACGGGAAGTCCTACGCCTCGCAGCCGCCGCGGAAAAGTTCAGCGAGCACCCCCTCGGGCGCGCCATCGTGGCAGAGGCGGCCGCCCGCGGCATTCGGCCTCCGGACCCACGGGACTCGCGGATCGTCCCCGGCGTGGGAGTCGAGGCCGTCGTGGAGGGTCGCCGCGTCTCCGTGGGACGCTCGGACGGGCTCCGGGGACCTGGTACCTGTCTCGATGCGCGGGCGGCTCAGACCGCGGAAGCCCTCGAGGCGGAGGCGGAAGGCCAGACCGTCCTGATGGCCGATGGCCGTCTGATGGGCTGGATCGCCCTTCGCGATACGGTTCGCCCCGGCGTCACCGAGGCGGTTGCCGCGCTCCGCCGGGTAGGGGTGAAGGAGGTCCTCCTCCTGACCGGCGACAACCCCAGGGTGGCCGCCGCCGTGGCCGGGGAGATCGGCGTGGACGGCTACCGGGCCGGCCTCCTTCCCGAGGAGAAACTGGCGGTCGTGCGCGAACTCCAGCGGCGCGGCCTTCGGGTGGCGGTCGTGGGGGATGGGGTGAACGATGCCCCGGCCCTGGCCGCGGCCGATATCGGCATCGCCATGGGCGCCGCGGGGACGGATGTGGCCATCGAGACCGCGGACATCGCCCTGATGAGCAGCGACCTCGCCCGCATCCCCGAAGTCCTGAGCCTGGCTCGCCGGGCCCTCCGGGTCATCCGAGAGAACGTCCTCCTCTCCGTGGCCATCAATCTCCTCGCCGTGGTCCTGGCCGGCCTGGGGATCGTGACACCCATCCTGGGCGCCATCATTCACGAGGCGAGCGCGATGCTGGTGGTGGTGAACGCCGTCCGCATCATCGAGTGGCGGCCGCCCGCCACCTCCTGAGGGCCTCACCGGGGAACCCGCTGGTTGCCTGGCCCTTCTTGCCCCGAAAAAAACCCCTTGCATTTCCAGTCGACGGGAAGACCTATAGTACCGCTCGAAGCGCGGGGCCCCGACGAGGAGGCAGACATGCGGATCGGCGAGTTAGCCCGGGAAGGCGGCGTCAACCCCAAGACCATCCGGTACTACGAGGCCTTTGGCCTCCTACCAAAAGCCTCACGGGCGCCTTCGGGGCACCGGATCTACTCGGAACGCGACGTTCAGCGCCTCCGGTTCATTCGCCGGGCCAAGCAGATCGGTCTCGCTCTGGCCGGCATCCGGCAGATCACCACATATGCGGACACGGGAAGTTGCGAACACCTGCGCCCCCGCCTCAAGGAGCTGATCGCCGCGCAGCTCGCCGAAATCGAGGCCCGGGTCAAGGAGCTTGGGGCCCTGCAGCGCGAACTGCAGGGGCACTATGCATCATTGTGTCGGCCCCCGGCACCGGCGCGAAGCGGTGCGAGCTGCTCCTGCCTGGATGGACCGGCCCAGAAGACTGCCAGTCTCCCGGCGACCGCCCTGGTCAGGCGGCCGCCGAGGAGAAAGTCCTGACCGAGGGGAGGTGAGCAGAGATGGCCACGCGGATCACCAAGAAGCGCCAGGTGCCCAAGCCCTCAGCCGACAGCACCTGCGGGTGCGGGTGCCTGCCGGTGAGCAAGAAGTGAGACGATGGACGGCGGAAGGGGCCGGGACCCGGGCCCGGCCTCTCAGCCGCCGGCTGCGCGCCTTCCCGCCGGGGACGGGATCCAGCAGCAACGGGGGCGTCGGAATCCCCCCTGCACCGTCCGACTGCGCGACGAGGCGGCGATGAACGGCACGCCACCACCGAGGTCTCACGCTCCGCTGCAACCGGTGGGGCCACGCTTCTTTACCATTGCAGCGCCGAGAGGGGTTCTGGCTCCAGCCGCGTGATAAGCAGCGCGAGCGGCCCCAGCACGCGGGGTCCCGATGCCGCCGCCCCGATGCGCATAACCGACCCATGGCAAGCTCCGCTTGCGGCGGGCCCGTGTTGACGCGCGGGTTAGGCTGCTCCGCCTCGGGGCCGCTTATGGCAATGCCTGGATGGCGATACTCCCACCCTCGACCACCCGCATGTGCACGTCAAAGTCATAGAGCGGACCCATACCGACGAGCGGGTCGGTGTCAGCGGCTTCGACCAGAATATTGCGCGGCACCCCATCCCAGAGGACCGTTGCCGCGTGGATGTCGCATTCTTCTTGCCTGCCGTTGGCAAGGATCACGAGGCCACGGGTCCTCCACGGCAGTCCAAGAGCAGCAATGGTGGCAGGGGGCAGCGTCAGAGAGCCATTGAACCCCGTATCGAGAATCGCCTCAATCTCCTGGTGGGGCCCGTGCACTGCTCGCAGGAGCACGCGAATCGTCGGTTCACGCTGCGCGTTCACGACGCCGGTGATCATATGGCCCCGCGCACTGCAGGTCCTCCGATGCGGTATGCCGCAGGATGTCCGACGCGGAGCAGCCAGACTTGCGCAGTGGGGAAACGGGCCAGCAGGCGTTCGGTCGCCGTATAGTCATCCCTGTCCATCTCATATGCGCCCGTTTCGATATCAATGGCGACGAACTTCCCCTCGTCGTCTGCCTTGATGCGAGGGCGGATGTCGCGTTCGTAAATTGCCTGCCCTCGCCGAGCGAAGTCTTCTTTACTGTAGCGCGGTTCCAGCACCGCCATGCTCTTTCACCTCCTCACACCCCGGATGCACCGACCGCGTCACGAGAACTCCGAAGGCAAGCCAAGAATACCATAATGCATCCCTTCGGTGAAGATCGGGTGCGGATTCTCGCCTCCCGCTCCTGCAGCCCAACGGGGCGGCGGCTGAGCCGTCCCGGTTAGGGCAGGCGAAATTGCAGTCTTTCAGATGCCCGGAGCGGGACCGACTCCCGCCGCCTGATGGGCCGCACACGCGGCCCCAGCACGCGGGATCCCGATGCCGCCGCCCCGATGCGCCGACTGCGGAGCTCCGACGCGGTCTGCGGCCGACCGACTGTGCGCCGCCGTGCCAGTCCATCGGATTGTTCCCGAAGTCCCCCGGCAGTCAAGGCGCGTGGGGCCGGGGTGGCCAGCAGTCGCGAGGGGGCGCTGACCCGTCCAGCCGTACTTCACAGTCTCTGGGGCGTCCCTCATGAGAGTGTCAGCAAACAAATCAATCTAGGACACAGCGTCCCCTGTTCTTCAGCGGGATGCTCGCGGGATTCGCAGCGACCTCGCGCCTGGCCTGCTCAAACTCGTCGAGAATCGCCTGCACCCGGGGCGGTGAAGGCTCCAGAAGGAGTCGGGAATGTCTGAGGACACACGTCCGAGGAGGCAAAACGTGCCGATCGGCGCGAGAGCCGGGACCCGGGCCCGGCCCCTCACCTCCCGGCCGCCCACCGTCTCGCCGCCATGGCGGTCACGGTCCCGAGAACGGAGAGCCAGGCGAACACGTCCCCATAGCGCGTGTAGAAGGTCTCTCCCATCCGGGTCCGGATTGTCTGGACCAGGATGCCTTCCTCGAAGAGGTCCGAGGCGGCCAGGACACGCCCGCTCGGCTGCACCACGGCGGAGATGCCGGTGTTGGCGGCGCGGACCAGGTGGACGTTGTTCTCCACCGCGCGGAAGACCGCCATGTTGAGGTGCTGGTACGGCGCCGCGGTGCGCCCGTACCAGGCGTCGTTGGTGATGTTCACCAGAAAGTCGGCGCCCTTCTGGATGTAGCGGCGCACCTGATCCGGGAAATAGATCTCATAGCTGATCGTCACCCCGAAGCGCGCCTGGCCGAGGTCGAACACCGTGTAGTCCTGGCCTGCCTGGAAATCCCCGATGGCACCCCGGGTGAGTTTGTCCACGAACAAGCCCAGGATCGGCCGAAGCGGAACGTACTCCCCGAAGGGAACCAGGTGAATCTTGTCATACCTCCCCACGATTCCACGATCCGGCGTCACATGGAAGGCGCTGTTGAAGTAGCGCGGTGGCGAGGCCAGCTCGGCGTCAACGCTCCCCACGAGGAGATGGCTTCCGCTCTCGCGAGCCAGGGTCTCCACGCGCGACCGGATGGGCGCGTCCACGCCGATGAGATAGGGGATCGCCGTTTCCGGCCACACGATCAGCGTGGCTCCCGCCTCACCAGCCTTGAGCGTCAGCCTTTCATACCGCTTCAAGATCTCTGCCCGCACCTCGGGGAGCCATTTCATGTCCTGCGGGATGTTTCCCTGGAGCGCCGCCACCCGGAGGGGCCGGCCGCCATCCGGAATACCAGGGCGATCTGCGCCGAGCGAGGATAGCCCGCCGATCAGGCCGGCCACGGTAATCACGGCCAAGGCCCGCCTGAGCAGCGGGGTGTCCCGGTCGAGTGCCGCGGCCACGGCGGCGTTAGACAGAACCAGGATCCAGGAGACCCCGTACACCCCCGTCCAGGCGGCCATCCGGATCAGCCGCAGGTTGCCCGCCTGGGTGTACGCCAGAAAGCCCCAAGGGAAGCCTGTCAGCGCGTAGGTCCGGAGGAATTCCAGCGCCGTCCAGAGCGTGGGCGGAAGGAGGATCTGCCCCACCACGCTCCGGGGGGCGACCCAGGCCCAGACCAGGGTGAAGGCACCCACATGAATTCCCAGGTACAGAGAGAGCAGCAGCAGGAGGCCGATGGCAAACACCAGAGGGACGTACCCGTACACCGCCATGGCATGGGTCAGCCAGAAGAGATTGATCGTGAAGAACGCCGTCCCGGACAGCCAGCCGAGCCACGCCCCCCGCCAGGGGGCCGCCCGGCGCGTGGCCCACAGGAGGGGCACCAGGCCGCCGAAGGCCAGCCAGGACAGGTTGAAGGTGGGGAAGGCCAGCGCAAGGAACAGCGCAGACAGGAGGGCCAGGCCGGGAGCAGAGCCAACCCGCCGCCGTATGGACTCCTGGATCTTCCACCAGCGCGCGTTGCGGCCCTGCGCCGCCCTCGATGGCACCCGCTCGTTGTCGCCTTGATCCCTCATCCTCGCCGCAACCCCACCCGCCCGAGAGGCGAAGACCGAGCCGAGTGACGGGGATGTTCCGGATGCCTTCCCGGTCGCGCATGAACGAGGCCCCACCAGGGTATGAAGAGTATCCTGCACCTGTCAACAGCCAGGTGGGGCGTGGATGCGGGCCGCCTCCGTGCCGTCTCATGAGCGCTGGACCTGGCAAGGGCGAAGCTGGCCTTTCCAATCAGTGGCCGTGAGGAGGCGCGCCGGGGCGATGGTGATGGGGGCGTGCAGGCGCTTCGCGGCGTGGCCTGGCTGTCGCGTCGTTTGCGTGGCCGGTCTCCTCGTCCTCCCCGTGTCCGTGGGGCCCCATTTCGGCGTGATCGGGCATCCCCTGCATCCCCGCCATCGGCCCCCTGGGCAGCGTCCGGAGGAAGTTGACCAGGTGCCAGCGGTCCCGCTCGGCGAGGGTGTCCTTCCAGGGGGGCATCAGCCGCCGACCCTCGCCGATCTTCCAGAACAGGCCGCCGTCCCGCTCGTGGGCCATCATCCGGGCGTCGGCGAAGACGGCCGGCCGGGGCTCCAGGTTCGGCGCCTCCGGTCCGTCCCCCGCTCCTTCTTTCCCGTGGCAGCCGGCGCAGTAGCGGGCGTAGAGGCGCTTTCCCGCGGCGACGGATTCCGGCGTGGCCGGCACGGGATTCGGCCGGCCGTTCTCCTCGCGGGGGGCTTCCCAGTGCCCGCGCAGCGGCGGCAACGGCGGGAAGAGCCGCCCGGCCGCCTCGGGGCTCAGCGGGACGGCCGCCGCCAGAGCGGTGGGCATCTCTCGAAGGCTCAGGAGGAACGCGGTCAGCGCCTGAACCTCGCCATCGGCGAGGCTCTGGTAGGACGGCATGATCGAGCCGGGCGCCATCCGCTCCGGATCCTTGAAGTGCTTGGCGTGCCAGGCGGGATCGGAGCGCCTCTCCCCCACCAGCGTGAGGTCCGGGCCGACCTTGCCCCCCATCCCGGCCACCTGGTGGCACCCCTGACAGCCCTTCTCGACGAAGAGGCGCTTCCCTTCGAGAAGCAAGGGCGCCCCCTTCACGTCGGGCCCCAGGTGGCACGAGCCACAGGACGCCTGCACCAGCGAGCCCCGGCGCACCGGATCGTCCCGCTCGGTGGCGTAGGCGATCCGGCCGCCCGAGAGGACCAGCCCTTCCCGCTTAAGGATCCCCTCGTGGGCGCCCGCCACCGTGGTGGCCCTGCCCTGGCCGCCATGGCAGACCGTACAGCCGAATTTCTCGAACCGATGCTCGGGCATCCTGGGATGCGTCCGGAAGGGCTGGGGCGCCTTCACAAAACGCGGATCCTCGATCCCCAGATGGCAGGTGGTGCACCGATCCACCCGGCCCCCGGCCACTACGATCTGGTTGAACCGGTGGGACCGGCCGCGGATTTTGGTCCGCTCGGCATCGTCCTTGGCCTTCTCCAGCTCCAGCGACCAGAAGGCCCGCTGGTAGGCATGCCACTCCCGGGTCCAGTCGCGGGAGAGCGACAGCCCCGTGAAGACCGCGGCCAGCGCGGCCACCGTCGCGAAAGCCCAATACCACCGGCGGTCCATCAGTACACCTCCGGCGCCTGCCAGGGCATCATGAGGGTCCAGTTGGGCCCCCGGAAGAAGACCCCGAGGACGGTGTAGACGATGTAGGCCGCCACGAACGCCGAGAACAGGCTGATCGCCGCCAGCCGGCGCGACCGGGTGAAGCGCATCACGAGGAGCGATACCAGCACGATGAGGGCGGTCAGCAGGCTGGCCGGGTTGAGGAGGTCCACCAGGTACTGGGGGGCCTCCGGGTAAAACCGCCGCAGGGGAAACCGAAGGTTCAGGAAGGTGAGGAACGGTGCGACCACCGTGGTTCCCAGGAACGACCCGAGGGCGATCCGGGCCCCGGCGCGAGAGGTGAACCAGACTCCCTCCCCTTCCCGCTCCCCATCCACGTAGGGGATGCTCAGGAGGGCCAGGATGGCGAGAGCGGGCACCACCACGCCGCCGACGAGCGCCGAGTAGCCCACCATCTCCTGCAATCCCAGGAAATACCAGGGCGCCTTGGCCGGATTCTCCGGACGAACGGGGTTGGCGATCTCGCCCAGGGGGGCATCGAAGAAATAGCCCGTCGCCGCCATGACTGCCACGATGGCGGTGAACAGGACCAGCAGGCGAAAGACCAGGTGGGGCCAGGCCGGCAGCTCCTCCTCGGGCGCCTGGGAGGCCACCATCGGCGTCTCGCCCCGGGCAACCTCCATGAGGGCGTAGGTCTTGGCGCCGTTCGCTGGAAACGGATCGAACCCGACGACCTCGGACACCGCGCGGTCTGCCTCGCGGCCCGAGGCCGGGCGAGCCAGACCGCCGTCCTTTCGCACGCGCCAGAAGTGGATGGCCACGAGCAGGGTGAGCCCCAGGGGAATCACCAGAACGTGGAGGACATAAAAGCGCAACAACGCCCCCTGTCCCACGCCGGTTCCCCCCAGGAGGACGAGCCGGATCTGCTCGCCGATGACGGGCGCAAAGCCGGCGATGCTGGTGCCCACGGTGATGGCCCAGAAGGCCAGTTGGTCCCAGGGGAGCAGATACCCGGTGAAGCTGGCAAAGAGGGTCAGGACCCACAGGACGACGCCGAGGACCCAGTTGAACTCCCGGGGCGGCTTGTACGATCCGGTGTAGAAGACCCGAACCATGTGGAGAAAGACCACGGCCACCATGCCGTGGGCGGCCCAGCGGTGCAGGTTGCGGAGGATCAGGCCGTAGGAGACCACGAACTCCAGATCCTTCATGTCCGTGTAGGCCCGCTCCACCGTGGGGGCGTAAAAGAACATGAGGGGGATGCCGGTGGCAAAGAGCATGAGGAACAGGATGGCGCTGGCGGCCCCCAGCCCCCAGGTGGCGCTGAGCCGCAGGCTGTGGCGGTTGACCCGCGCCGGCAGGATGTGCAGGAAGAAGTTGGTGCACATGGTGGCCATGCGCCCCAGCTCATCCTGTGGCAGCGGGTTCCGGAAGACCGACCGCCAGAGGCGATTCTGCGTGATCCACTCCGCGGCCCGGTTTCCCACGGTCTTTGGCATCTTCAGCCTCTCTCTTTCGTCACGCCCCCCGCTGGGCGCGAAGTTCGAACTCCGCCATCCTTCGACCCGGCCCACGACGAGGTCCGCCTTCCGAAATCCAGAGCCCCTCACGCCTTGAAGACCGTCTCGGGGGAGACAGGCTTTCCCGTGTCCACCACCAGGCGGCCGTCGGGCGCCAGGCTGACCTCGTACATCGCCAGAGGCGCCGGCGCGGGCGAGCGGAGGACCCGCCCGTCCTTCTTGGCGAAGACGCTCCCGTGGCAGGGGCAGTGGGCGTGCGGCTCGGGGAACTCGTCATCCGCCTCCCCGAAGGGGTTGATGGTGCAGCGCAGGTGCGTACAGATTGCCGACACGCACCGGAAGCCCCCCGCCTCGCGGAACAGGAACGCCCGCTGCTCCGGGATGAAGGTGGCCGAGCCGACGGGATAGGCCGAGGGCGGCTTGAGCTTGATCCGGGTCGGCGGCTCGTACAGGACGTTGGGGAACAGGAACCGGATGTTGGCCAGGGCCGGCGCCACCAGCGAGAACAGGAATCCGATCCAGCCGGCCCCCAGGAGGATCCGCCGGGAGCAAATCCCCCGGTTCTCCGCGGCATGGGCTCTTGCTTCAGGCAGCGGCATGGCGCCATCCCTCCTCGAAGGTAAACATCTCCATAGTAATGGCCCCCGTGGGGCACCGCAGGGCGCAGAGCCCGCAACGGATGCACCGATCCGTATCCATGATCATCGCTGTGCCCGCCACCTGGTGGGCGGGCTGGGCTGTCGCCGTCTCCGTCCCTGTCGCGGTCGTGATCCCACTGGGGGTCGGGGAGCGGGAACCACCGGCAAGGATTTGTACCAGCGTGCCGATCGCCGGCTCTCCGCTGATCTGGCGCGCGGGGACCATGCGGAGGCAGTACTCGGGGCAGACATCCACGCAGCCGCCACACAGGATGCAGCGGGACCCGTTGAAGATGGGGGTGATGCTGCACTTCAGGCAGCGCCGGGCCTGCTCCTGGGCCTGGGGCAGCTCGTAGCCCAGCTCCACCTCGGCGATCCCGATGCGCCGCTCGATGGGCAGGCTCGGGGCTTCCCGGCGGGGAACGTGACGGTAGTCTTTCCAGAAGGAGGGCAGAAAGGCTGCTCCGGCCCGGCGTTCCCCCAGGAAGGCCGCCCGAGGGTCCACGGCCACCCAGCGGGCCTTCCTCTGCGGTTCCAGTCGGCCACCGGAGAGATAGGCGTGGATGCTCCGGGCAGCCCGGTGGCCGTTCTCCACCCCTTCGATGAAGATCCGCGGGCCAAAGGCGACGTCCCCGCCGGCGAAGATCCCCGGGGCGGAGGTGGCCATGGTCTCGGGGTTGACCACGATGGTCCCCCGGGGGCTCACCTGGATGCCATCCTCGGGACGAAGCCAGGTGAGATCGGAGGTCTGGCCGATGGCCAGAATGACGGAGTCGCACTCCAGCACCGCCTCCGATCCCTCGACGAAGGTGGGATTGAACCGGCGGGCCTCGTCGAAGACGGATCGGACGGCAATCGTCTCCAGGCCGCTCACCTTGCCCTTCCGCCCCAGGATCCGCTTGGGACCCAGGCGGGGAAAGATCTTGATCCCCTCCGCCATGGCCTCCTCGATTTCGAACCGCTGGGCGGGCATCTCCTCCCAGGACTCCAGGCAGATGAGGCGGACCTCCTTGGCCCCCGTGCGCATGGCCTCCCGGGCCACGTCCATGGCCTCCCGCATGGCCGCGGCGTCGGCGATGGCGTCGGGCGGATGGGGCCGGCCCGCCAGGTCGAAGTGGGCGCGCAGCTCGCTGCTGAGCAACTCCCTGGCCGCGGACCGGGCCACATCCATGGCCACGTCGCCGCCACCCACGACGACGACCCGCTCGCCCAGCTCCACCCGGTAGCCCAGGTTCACGTTCAGGAGAAACTCCACCGCCCGGAAGACCCCGTCCAGGTCCACCCCTTCGATCCGGAGGCCCCGACTCTGGTGGGCGCCGATGGCGATGAAGATGGCCTCGAAGCCCTGGGCCTTGAGATCCTGGAGCGAGAACTCGCGCCCCGCCGCCTGGTTGCACCGCAGCTCCACCCCGAGGGCCAGGACCGCCTCGATCTCCGCCTGCACCAGGTCCCGGGGAAGGCGATATTCCGGCACCCCCAGGACCAGCATCCCGCCGGGAATGGCCTGCTTCTCGAAGACGGTCACGCGGTAGCCCAGGAGGGCGAGATCGTGGGCGCAGGTGAGGCCGGCCACGCCCGAACCGATCACGGCCACGCGCCGGCCCGCCCCCGGTTTTTCGCGGCCGAGCGCCAGCAACGCACTGGCGTCCTGGAAGTTCCGGTTCTCGGCCCGGACATCTCCCGCCTGGAGGAGGCCCCATCCGGTCCGCCCTGGCGGCCTATCCTTCCCCTTGCCGGAGTCCAGATGCGCCTCGACGCCGTAGCGTTCCGTCACGAAGCGCTTCAGGGCGCGGATGGCGATGGGCGCATCCAGCCGGCCGCGGCGACAGGCGGCCTCGCAGGGGGCGGCGCAGACCCGCCCGCACACCGAGGCGAAGGGATTGGGTTCCCGGGCGATGAGGTAGGCCCGCTCCAGGTCGCCGACCGCGATGGCCGTCACATAGCCGCGGGCGTCGGTGTGCACCGGGCAGGCGTGCTGGCACTCGATCAGGCGCTGCCAGTGGCCGAAGTCCGGGATGGTTACCCGGAACTCCCGCGGAGAATCCATCACCCCTCTCCTCCCGGCTGCCGCCCGCGGGCCGTCTCGGCGCGCAGGGCGCGGATGAGATCCGACTGCTCCGTGGCAGTGAGGCTGTGCGCGGAGTAGACCGTGATGCGATTATCCTCCAGGCTGAGGCAGAGGAGCCGCGCCTCCGGCCGGGATGCCAGGACCCGCGTGATGGCGGCGCTGGCCTCCGAGGTGCCGTGGGGCCTCTCCAGGATGACCACGTCCGCTCGAGCCGCGGCCTCTGGCAGGAGCTCACCGCCGCGCCAGAGGGCCGAGCCCAGGACGGTCAGGTGACGCACACCCTGAAGCAGTTTTTCCAGTGCCCGGGCGAAGAGCGGGTGATCGTACAGGATGAAGACCCGGGTTGGACGCATGGCCCTCTCGTCTCGCACCTCACGATGGCACAGGCACGACCGCGCGGCCAGAGCCCGAACCGCTCAATTTGCGGGAGATTTCGGACGGGGCGGCCGTGGCCCGGCTGTACCAGGAGGAGACAGGTGGCTGGTCCGAATGGACTAGGAAGGTTGGCTAGGGTGGCTGAGGTTGTGCCGCAGGGCGAAGGCGGCCGCCTGGACGCGGTTTTCCAGGTGGAGCTTCTCCAGGATATTGCGGAGGTGATTCCGGACCGTGTTCTCGCTGACCCCCAGTTGGGCCGCCACCAGCTTGTTGCTCAGCCCCTGGCTGACGTGGGTCAGGACCTCGCGCTCCCGCGGCGTGAGCCGGGTCAGAGGGGAATCTGCGGGGCGCGCCGGGGGGTCGCGGCGGGAAAACTCCTTCAGGATCTTGGCCGCCATGCCCCGCGAGAGCGCCGCCTCGCCCCGGCCCAGACCGCGCAGCATCTCGAACAGTTCGGGAGGCTCGATCCCCTTCAGCAGGTAGCCCTGGGCGCCGGCCTTGATCGCCTCGAAGAGCGTCTCCTCCTTCTCCGAGATGGTGAGGATGACGACCCGGACGTAGGGGAGCTCGTCCTTCAGGCGTCGGGTCGCCTCCAGACCGTCCCACTCCGGCATGAAGATGTCCATCAGGACAAGGTCCGGCATGAGGTCCCGCGCCAGCGCGATGGCCTCTTTTCCCGTTGCCGCCTGCCCCACCACCTCGAAATCCGGCTCGGCCGCCAGGAGGCCGGCCAGGCCCTTCCGGAACAGGGCGTGGTCGTCGGCCAGCAAGATCCGCATCTTCTCCACGGCTACCCTTCGGGAAGACGGAGCGGAAGGCTCACCTCGACGGTCGTCCCCCGCCCCCGCCGGCTCTCCAGACGGAACTTGCCGCCCACCGCCTCCGCCCGCTCGCGCATGGTCGCCAGGCCGAACCGGGGTCGCCCGTCGGCCGCCGGCTGTGCCGGATCGAAGCCGCAGCCGTCGTCCGCGACGACGAGGCGAGCGGCATCGCCGCTGCGCTCGAGACGGACCGACACGCCGGCGGCCCGGGCATGGCGCCGGACGTTGGCCAGGGCTTCCTGGAGGATGCGCATGAGTTGCAGTTCCACATCCGGGGCGAACTCGAACTCGCCTCCGTCGGTGCCGAAGTCCACCCGGATGCCGCTCTCCAGGCTGAAGTCGTGAAGGTACTCGGTCAGCGTCGGCACGAGGGCCAGCTCCCGGGACACCATGACCCGGAGATCGAAGATGGCCTGGCGGACCTCCTGCGCCGCCCGCGCTGCGACCTCTCGGAGTTCCTCCAGGATGGCCCGGCCTCCCGCGGTATCGCCCCGCACCAGCGCCCCTTCCAGGCTGTGGAGACGCATCCGGATGAGGGCCAAGGCCTGGGCCAGACCGTCGTGCATTTCCCTGGCCAGGCGCTCACGCTCCGCCAGCGTGGCCAGGCCCTGAATCTGCCGCTCGTGGGCCTGGAGTTGAGCGGCCATGGCATCGAAGGCCTCGGCCAACTGGCCGATCTCGTCCCGGGAGTGGACGGCTATCCGCTGGGCGAAGTCCCCAGCGGCGATCCGTGTGGCGGCCGCGGCCACCCTTTGAAGGGGGAGCGTCACGCGCCGCCACGCATACCGGCTGGCCCCGACCACCGCCATGGCAGCCAGGAGGGCCACGCCCACCGAGATGCCGAGGATCCGCGTCAGGTCTCGCCGGCTCCGCTCGATCAAGGCGTCAGCGCGCTGCCGATGCAGGGCGTTAATCTGGGCTACGCTACCGGGGATGGCCCGAGAGATGGTCTCGAGACGGGCGAGCGCCGCGGCCCCCTGGGCCTCTCCAGGGCGCGGATCGGCCAGGAGTCCAGCGGTCACGTCCATGAGGTCCGCCGCCAGCCCTTCCACCTCTGCCAGCAGCGCGAGTTCCTGCCGCTCCTCGTCGGTGCTCGGCTGCCTGGGGTGGGAGGCCCTGTACTCGGTCAGGTAGCGACGGAGCTCTGCGGCTCGCTGCGCCGGGCGATCCGAAATGGGCCAATTGGGGTTGAGCAGCGAGAGGATGGTCTCCAGGATCAGGTGGTGGGCCGTGCTGTGGATCAAATCCGTGAGCCGGATGTGGGAGTTCTCGAGCTGGATCTGCTCGCTCCGCCGGGAAAGGGTCCCCGCCAGGAGGAGCGATCCCGCCGCCACGCCGAGCAGGAGCGTGACCACTAGGCTCAGGAAGATGCCGAGCCGGCGGCTGAGCACGCCAGGCCGCGCACGTTCCGCCAAACCTTCCCCCGGATCGGCCGCAGGCTACCATCCGGGCATGGGCGTGTCAACCGGGCGGGCCGATCACCGCCAATGCGGGGCGGAAGCGGCTCAGACGGTGGCCAGGATGATCAGGCCGAGGGCGCAGACGCCGAGGCCCATGCCGAGGCGCATCCCCTCCCGGTGGTGGAGGTTCCAGCGGGCCAGGCGGTTGAGCGTGGGGCGCGCCGACGCCGCCACCAGGATCACCCCCAGGGGCAGAACGAAGAGGACGTTGTACAGGACCAGATAGGCGAAGGCCCGCGGGAACGTGTCCTGAAGCGAGAGCATCGCCAGCACCGACAGGTACACGGCCCCGCTGCAGGGAACGGTGCACAGGCCCACCAGGACGCCCAGCGCCACCATGCCAGGCAGAGACGCCTTCCGGGCCAGGTCTTGCACCAGGACCCCCACCCGCTTCGGCGCCTGGAGGCGCAGCCCCATCCCGGGCAGCAGGGCGTCCTTCACCATCCAGAGGCCCAGCAGGACGGCGGCGAGAGCCGCGAGCCGAGAGCCGAAATGATTCCCCGCGAAGAAGGCCGAGACCTTCAGGAACCCGAGGCCCAGGACCACATAGGTGAAGAAGATGGCGCCGATGTAGATGAACCCGTACCGGTACAGGACGCCTCGCGTCTCCTGCAGGGTCTTCCCCTCCACGGTCTGGAGGAAGGCCGTGACGCTGGCGATGAAGATCAGGAGCAGTGTGAAGGCGCAGGGATTGATGGCGTCCACCAGGGCCGCCAGGACCACCGTGGGCAGCGTGGCCGCCGGCGCGGTGAGCATTGCCCCGGCAAACCGTCCGGACCGCGCGGGCACGCCGAAGTGGTAGGCGGCGAGGGCGAGGCTCGCCAGCAAGGCCAGGACGATCCCGGCGGAGAGCAGTGCGGCCTTGCGCGGTGTGCTCACGCCGACACCTCCAGCTTCCCGCGCATGGTCGGGCTCTCCTTGCCTCCGCAGCAGACGTCGCAGTAGAACTCGTACGTCCCCGCCCGTGTCGGCGTGAAGGTGACGAGCTGGGTGCTTTCCGGGCCCACCTTGGCGTTCACCCCCAGCTCGTCAATGGCGAACTGGTGCCAGCCGCCTCCGTCGGTATGGAACCGCGTATCCCGATTGATCAACTGGATCGTGATGGGCTGCCCCACCTTGGCCCGGATGACCCCGGGGATGAATCCCTCCATCGTCGTCTGGATCCGGACGTCGGCACGCGCGGCGGGAAGGGGGGCGAAGGCCCGCCACAGAAAGATTCCGGTTAGGCCCACGACCATGAAGGCGATGATGCCAAAGGCGATGGCCCGGTTCCGGGAACGGGACGCGCGAGCCCTCCGCCTTCGCTCGGTTTTGGTTTCTTTCGGCATGGGATACCTCCGCTTTCAGGGCTCAGGGGCCCTGGCGAGGCAGATCCGCCACCCCCGGGGCCCTGTGCGGCGGCCAGCTTCCAGCGAGTAGTCTCCGATGCCCGGCCCGACCTCGAGGACGGCCAGGCTCCGGATGGTCGCGTCCATCCCCTCCGGCGTTCGGATCGCCGCCCGCTCCCCGGCGGGCGCTGCCCGCCAGCGCTCCAGCAACGCCTCCTTGCTGATGTTTCCCCCTTCGTACGCCGCCATGATGTTCCGGTCCGCGTGGTTTCCCCGGCCCCAGGATGATCGGAGGGCCCACCCGGCGCCGACAGCCAGGGGCAGTACCAGGCCGACCAGGACCCACGTCCCCCGACGAGGCCGCGTGGCCTTGGCTTCCGCTCGGCTGTCCTCAGGTGCAGCCGCCCTCTCGCCGGTGCGCTTCCGTCACGTGCTCGACCATTTCGGGCGTGACTCCCGCCGTGAGATCCTCGGCCCCGTAGGAACCACCGGTGCCAGCGGCGCATTTGCGCCGCCCCCGCGCGACCGATCCACCCCATGGCGCCTTCCCCCTCCTGTGCTCCGGCGCCAAGAGAGACCTACGGCCGCACCGCGCGGGGGCTCGACAGCACCGCGCGTCCGAAGCTTGCCACGAACGTCCCCAGGTAGACCAGGGAGGCCAGCACCTCCAGCCCGCTCGGGCGGGCGGAGTATCCGAGGAAGGCGTGCAGAAGCCCCCCGAGCAGCGTCTCTTCTCCTATCCACGGCGTCGTATCCCACGCCTGCCCGAAGATCACGGGCAGGAGCCCAGCCTCCTGCAAGCTCCGGACGGTGTGACCCACCAGACCTGCCGCGATGAACATCAGCAGGACGCCGGTCGCGACGAAGAAGGCCCGCAGGTTGATCCGGGCCGAGCTCCGGAACAGGGCGTACGCCAGGAAGGCGTCCAGGCCCAACCCGAGGAGGCTGCCAGCGATCAGGCTGACGCGGCCCGCCCGGACCAGGGTGAAGAGAAACAGGACGGTCTCCAGGCCCTCGCGCACCACCGTGGAGAAGGCCAGGACCACCAGCGCCCACAGCTCATTCCGGCCGAGGGCCGCCTCCACCTTGCGCTCCAGATCGCCCCGGAGGCGTCGGCTCTGCCGCTGCATCCAGAGGACCATGGAGGTGAGCACCCCCACCGCGAGCCCGGAGGCAGCCGCCTCGAACAGCAGGGCGCCTCTTCCCTCGAACTGGATCGCCAGGAATTGCAGCAGAACCGCCGCCACCCCGGTGGCCAGGACCGCAAGGAGGGTCCCGGTCCAGATGTGACGATGGAATCGCTCGGCCCCCCGCTTGGTGAGATAGGCCAGGAGGATGCCGACGATGAGCGAGGCCTCCAGCCCTTCCCGCAGGGTAATCACAAACGCTGCGTACATGAGGAATCCCCTGGCCCTGCCCGGCTCACCGTCCCGGTTGCGCCCGGAGCCTCTGCAGCGCCTCCCCCAGGCGCTTCATCTCTTCCCCGTAGCCCGCCCAGTCGCCGGCCCGCTGGCGCTCCAGCGCCCGATCGAAGGCCTGGGCGGCCGCCTCCGCCAACGACCTGCCCGATCCCGCTGCGGGCGCGGCCGACGGAGCCGCGGTCGCAGTCGCCGCCTGCGCCGGAGGCCGGCCGCCGAAGACACCGGCGAGCGCCGCCTCCAGCGTCTCCTCCATGACGATCCGATCCCCGAAGGCCACGATGACCCGCTTGAGCTCCGGGAGCTGGCCCTTCTCGGCCGCCAGGTAGAGCGGCTGCACGTAGAGCAGCGACCGCTCGATGGGGACGGCCAAGAGGTTAGCCCGGATCACCTGGGAGCCCCGCTGGCTCCAGAGAGTGAGTTGCTGGGAGATGAAGGAATCCTGGTCAATCCGCGCCTCGATCTGGCGGGGGCCGTAGGTGAGCTTCTGCTTGGGGAAGTTATAGACGATGAGCTTCCCGTAATTCGGCGGATCGCTCCGGGCGGCGAGCCAGGCGATCATGTTGTCCTTGCGACTGGGGGTGAACGGCAGCAGGAGGATGAACTCCTCCCGCGGCTCCCCGGGCAGCCGCATGATCAGGTAGTAGGGCGGCATGGGCTCCTCGCGGCCCTCGGCGCCCCTGCCAGGGATGCTCCAGAGGTCTTCCTTGTTGTAGAAGACCTGGGGATCCCGCATGTGGTACAGGGCGAACATCCGGGCCTGGGCGGCGAAGAGTCCCTCCGGATAGCGGACGTGGGCCCGCAGGTCCTCGGGCATCGCCTGAAGATCGCCCGCGAAGAGGCTGGGGAAGATCCGGGCGTAGGCCCGGATCACCGGGTCCGCATCGTCCGCGATATACAAGCGGATCGTGCCATTGTAGGCGTCCACCGTGGCCTTGACCGAGTTCCGGATGTAGTTCCCCAGGCCCCGGGTCGGGGCCGAGTAGGGGAACATGTCCGAGGTGGTATAGCCGTCCACGATCCAGAAGAGCCTGCCCTCCCGGGACGCGACCAGATAGGGATCCTCGTCGAGCCGAAGAAAGGGCGCCGCGCGCCCCACCCGCTCCCGGATGTTCCGGTAGTACAGGATGCGGCTCTCCGGACCGAGATCGTTCGAGAAGAGGATCTTGATGTCGGCGAAGCGCAGGCTGAAGAGGAACTTGCGCGCCAAGCCCCCCATGGAGACGCCGCCCGTTCCCTCGTAGGTCGTGTAGACGTTCTGCTCGCCGGCCGGGTAGTGAAACTCCTTGGCCCGGGTCTTTACGAAGACGTAATCGTTGGGCAGCTCGCTGAAGTACAGCTCCGGCCGCGTGATCTGGAGGTCCCCGTCGCCGGCCGGCGGGATGTCCTTCACCAGGAACTCCGGCAGCCCCTCCTTGGTCACACGGTTCACCGGGCCGACCACCGCCCCGTAGCCGTGCGTGTAGGTCAACCGTTCGTTGATCCAGATCTTGCTGGGCAGGTCCCGGTAGGAGAGTTCCCGGGGCGAGAGTGTGACCTGGCGGTACTCCCCGTTGATGCGGTACCGGTCAATGTCAATGTCGGTGAATTTGTAATAGGTCCGGATCTCCTGGAGCTGGCTGTAGGTGGCCAAGAGCGGCCGGGTGTCCCACAGCCGGATGTTCCTGATGGTGGCGTCGTTGGCCCGGAGGTCGGCGGCCGTGAGCCGCTCCTCGGCCGGAAACTCCCGCTCCTGAATATTGTCCAGGCCATAGGCCATCCGCGTGTACTTGATGTTCAGATCAATGTAGGGCCGCTCCTTGACGATCTCGTTGGGGACGACCCGGAACTTTTGAATCAGGGTGGGATAGATGCCGCCGCCCAGAATGGCCAGGGCCACCAGCGCCCCCACGCCTCCGAGGAACGGCCGCCAGCTCCGCGTAAAGCCGGTGGCCAGGGCGAGGAGGGCAGCCACGACCGAGAGCACCGCCAGGGCCTTCAGGACGGGAAGCTGAGCGTTGACGTCGGCATAGCCGGCACCGAAGGCCACCGCGCGCTGCGAGTAGAGGAGCCCGTACATATCCAGGCGGTACCCATAGGCCTTGAGGAGCAGGAGAAGAGCGGCCAGCGCCAGGAGGTGCCGGCGGGCGCCCGGGGCCAGCCAGGGGCCTTGCGGCGTGATTCGAAGCCCGCGGTTGCACAGGTACACGCCAGCCGTCGCCAGCATGACCAGCCCCAGGAGGACCATTCCTTCGCCATAGAGATACTTCAGGACAGGGAGCCAGAAGACGTAGAACCCGACGTCCTGCCCAAATAGGGGATCCGCTTTGCCAAACGGGATGGCATTCAGTGCGCGGAGAAAGAGATCCCACTTCCCAGCCGCCTGCCAGCCCGCTATGAGAGCGAACACCAAGCTCACCGGGAGGACCAGGGCGCGCAGGTACGGTTCCAGGATCTCCTGGCTGGGCAGACCCAGCGAATCGTCCACGACGACCAGGACGTCCCGCGGCCCCAGGCGCCTGGCCAGGACCGCATTGGCGTAGAGGACGAGGAAGAACGCCAAACCGAAGATGAGGCCCGAGGCCACCTGGGTCTTCAGCACGGTCGAAAACACGGCCGGGAACCCCACCTCCTGGAACCACAGCCAGTCGGTGTAGAGGCGGACCAGCCCGCCCGCCGAGGCCAGGACGAGGACAGCGGCGAGCACGATCGCGAGCACGGCAATGCGGCGCATGAAGATCAATCCTCCTTGCTACCCGCCACCCCCGAGGAGGGGCCCTGGAAAGCCGTCTGGAAACCCTCTACGGGATCCCTCACGGCCTGACCTGACGGCCGCGCGACGACGAGAACGGTAGAGGCTCCAGGTTCCCACCAGGAGCCCGACCCCCAGCCACTTGACAAGAGCGGGCGGAAGCGTCAGTCCCAGGCGGGTCCCCAGATAGTGCTGGAGGAAGGAGCCCGCGTACCAGCCGCCGGGGTCGAAGCGCAGGCGCAGGGCCCGCTCCAGGGCCGTGAGAGGGCAATCGAGGCCGGACAGGTCCAGGCCCACGTTCGTCAGGAGGCCCCCCACGTGAATCTCTCGGACCCAGGCCCGCCTCGCCACCAGGACCCCGCCCACGAGGAAGAGGATCCAGCCGGCGTGTATCACCGCCACGATGTCGGCCGCCACCCGACCCAGGCCACTGCCTGCTAACCAGTCCATCCCACCATCCTCAATGCCGCTTTGCGGGACGGGCGCGCACGGTGAACAGCGTCACCGCAGCCATCAGCAGCAAGAGGCTGAACGTCTGGGCCGCCGAGATCCCGCCAGCGTACTGGAGCTGGTCTCCGCGGAAGTTCTCCACGAAGAACCGGATGAGCCCGTACCCGGCCGCATACATGAGGAAGAGCTGGCCGTCGAAGCGGACACGCCTCCGCCACCACCAGAGCAGACCGAACAGCGCCAGGTTCAACGTCATCTCGTACAGTTGCGTCGGGTGCAGCGGCACACCCAGGGGTGCCATGGACTCGGGATTGGTGAAGGTGACGGCCCAGGGCAGCGAGGTCGGGAGGCCGTAGGCGTCCCCGTTCAGGAAGCAGGCCAGCCGCCCGATGGCCTGACCCAGGATCACGGCAGGCGCCAGGATGTCCGCGAACACCCAGAACGACAGGTGATGGCGGCGGACATACCAGACCGCCGTGGCGGCCCCAGCCAGGAGCCCGCCATGGATGGCCAGGCCGCCGCGCCATATGGCCAGGACGCCCAGCGGGTCCTCCAGGAAGACCCTGGGGGAGAAGAAGGCCAGGTAGTACAGCCGTGCGCCCAGGAGGCCGAAGAGCGCCGCCCAGACGACGAAGTCCTGGACCCGCTCCGGCGGGATCCCTTTGCGGGCGGCCTCACGACCGGCCAGCCACGTCGCGGTCAAGAGGGCGATGGCGATGAGGGTGCCGTAGGCCCGCAGATGGAACCCGCCGATCTTGAGGAGTATCGGATACACGCAGAAACCCCTTTCCGCAAGACCTCCAACCGCATCGTCATGGGACCTTGGGTCCCATGACCTCGATGGACTCGGCCACCAGCCGATCCCGCTCCCGGTTCCAGCGCAGGCGGACCCGCTCTCCCGGCTTGAGGTCCTCAAGCCTCTTGGTCTTGCCGCCGACGGTGACGGCGAGACCCTCAGGAACCTCCACGCCCAGGATCCAGGGTTCACCCCGCAGCCTGGACTCGACGACCAGCGTCCGTGTCGCGGGCGTCACCGCCATGACGGTACCCGTCGCGACCCGGCCCCCCTCCTTCGCCTCGCCCCCTCCCTCTGGCTGGGCGGCCACCCCCGGGGAAACCACCAGGAGCACACTGGCCGCCGCCGCGACGATCCGGCCGTCCCATCGCATGGCCCTGCCCTCCCTCCGATGTCGCTCTCAGCGCGGGCCGCCGCCCGTGCCCCGCAAGCCAGGGGGCGCCGATCGCCTGGCTTTGGCGAAGGCCCGCTGGAGCTTCTCCTCCTCCTCGCTGCTGGTGATCGTGACCCTGCGCGCCGTGTGCCGCTTCCCGCTCTCTCCACAGTCCAGGGCGACGTAATCCCCCGGCCGGATCTCCCCGGCCGAGACCACGCGCGCCCGATTCATCAGGTCCGGATTGACGATGGAGGCGCCGGATTCCAGGACCACCGGAATCTCGCGGAACGAGCGGTCGTGAAACATCCCCTCGACGATCAGCCGGACCCCCCCTGAATCCACGGCCTTCACGCGGCCGACGTGCATGCGGTTCAAAAGGGCGAATCCGTCCGCCGCTGCTGCCCACATCGGCAGTGCCAGGAACAACATGTTCCCCGCCAGGACCCGTCCGATCGCCCGGTTCTTCATCGTCCGCTCCTCGGCTCTGCGCCGCTCCTCCGATTGGGTCCGCCCGATCCGATTGACGCTCTCCCGGCCCCGCATCCGACCTGCCCCGGCGTACCCAGGCCGGTCCCGGATCCCGGGTCCCCCATTCCGAACCAGACCAAGGCGGCCCCGTCCGCACCGAGCCCATCGGTGAGGCCAGGGCAGGCTCCAGCCGGCGGAGGGCCGGTGGCGTGCTCGGCATCGGTGCCTTCCTTGCTCATCCCATCTGGAATCACGCCGTCACCTTGATGGCAAAGATCAGGCCGCCCGGCTCCAGGTCGTCGTTGGTCACGTGGTGGAGGACGTGGCAGTGCATGATCCAAGTCCCCTCCTCCTCGGCGATGAACTCGAGGTCGTACCGTTCGCCGGGCGCGACGTTGACCGTGTCCTTGGTCAGGCGGGCGCCCTGGGGGACGGGGAACCCATCCGTCGCCACGATCTTGAAGGGGAATCCATGCAGGTGCATCGGATGGGCAAACTGCCCGGCCCCGATGAACCGGAGGCGGACCCGCTGGCCCTTCTTCA
This sequence comes from Methylomirabilis sp. (SeqCode), assembly GCA_037442485.1. GTDB lineage: Bacteria > Methylomirabilota > Methylomirabilia > Methylomirabilales > 2-02-FULL-66-22 > 2-02-FULL-66-22. The sequence goes on along the minus strand of JBBIQE010000033.1, from coordinate 4,729 downwards.
CCTCCAGGGTGTCCGTGGCCGGGAAGGCCTTGCCGTTGATGGTGAAGAAGTTGGGCTCGGACATGGCGGGCATGGCCGGCCAGGTCTTCCCCGTCTTCGGATTCACCCGCCACTCCTGGAGCATCACGGTATACTCCAGATCCACTCGGGTCTTGGGCCGCTTCGGGTCAACGATGAGCGGGCCGGAGAGGCCGGCCGGGATCTGCCGGTCGGTCTCGACGTGGGAGTGGTAGAAGAAGGTGCCGGCGTCCTTCACCGTGAACTCGTAGGTGAACGACTCGCCCGGCTTCACCGGCTGCTGGGTGATCGCCGGCTCCGCCACGCCATCCATGGCGTTGGGCACGCGCATCCCGTGCCAGTGGATACTGGTGGGATCCGGCAGCTCGTTCTTGAGGATCACCCGGATCCGATCGCCCTGCGTGACGCGAATCATGGGGCCCGGGATCTGCCCATTGTAGGACCAGGCAGTGGCCCAGATGTCCGGAAGCGACTTGAACTTTGGCAGGACCAGCCACTTCACCGGCTTCGCCGTCAGCTCGAACACCTTGACCCCGTTCACCAGCTTGAATGGAAGGGGCTGGCCACCCTTGGTCTCGGTCGCTCTCGGGACGCCCTCGTCGGGAATCGGCTGCTCCATGGGGTCCGGCATCTCCATGATGCCGTGGGCCTCCTCGGCGGTTGTCGCGTCTTTCCTCTCCTCCATCCGCATGCCGGGCATGGCCCCGTGGCCCGGCGCCTGAGCAGTGGCCCAGCCGGCCGCGCCCAGCAGCAGCACGGTGGTGGCGACGGTTCCAAAGCGTGGCAGGATTCGCATGGGCCTGGCTCCTATCCCTGTTTCTGTTCCGAGGTGGTTGGAGAGGCCGCGGGCGCCCGGATGCCGCAGCGGGCCAGGGCCTTGCGGGCCGCCAGCAGGATATCGTCGCGGCGTACGGGCTTGTTCACATAGTCCACGCACCCGCAGTTCATGGCCTCCATGTAGGTGGTCCACTCGCCAAAGGCGGTAACGATGATGACGGCGATGTGCGGGCTCATCGCCCGGATGTTCCGGAGCAGGTCCAGCCCGCTCATGCGCGGCATTCTGAGATCGGTGATGACCAGATCGGCAGGCCGCTCCATGAACCGGGCCAGGGCCTCCTGGCCATCCTGGGCGGTGCGCACGCGATAGCCCGCGCGCTCGAAGATCTTGGCCAGCGCCCGGTTGTGGTCCCGGTCATCGTCCACGATGAGGACCGTCGGCATCGGCTCCGGACTCATGCGCGTGTGCCCCCCGTGTCCCCGCGTCCAGCCCTTCCTGCGGCCTGCGTGCCCCGGTCACGCAGACTGCTGGATCGCCGTAAGCCGCCACGAAGAATCGCCGCTGGGCCGGACGAAGGTCCAGTACTCTTCGAACTTCACCGGGGTCTCCCGGCTCCCGCCCACCACGCGGCCGCTGCGCTCCTCCACCGTGTAGTCGAGCAGGTTCGCCAGGAAGTGGATCGTGACAAAGGCCCTCCCCGCTTCGACCCAGGCTTCCTGGATCTCGCTGCGGCGCACGGCGATGTTCTCCAGCCGATTGATCCTGCCCTCGGCCTTCAGCGTGTTAATGAGCGTCTGGAGTTCCTGCCGCACTTCCGGAGCCAGGAGGTCCTGCACCGGCTCCAGATCGCGGTTGGCCCAGGCGCCCTGAATCCGGAAGAAGATATCCATGGCCTCTTCGGGAAATCGCCCCGCATCAAAGCCCGGGACGACTGTGGCAACCTCGGCCAGGCCCCGCTGGAGACTGGCCGCCTCGGGCAACTCCTCGACTGCCGTGTGGTTATGCGACGAACCGCATCCGCCGCCGCGGCCGGTCGACCCCATGCCGAAATGGCCGCCGTCTCCTCCGGCCAATCCCTCCTGGCTCCTGCGCCGGAGATAGCCCACGACCGCAAACGCGATCCCCGCGAACAGCACAATCTCCAGGAGCCCGATCCCGCCGCCGAAGCCGCCACCCAAGCCGCCGAAGCCGGCCCCGTATCCCAGGCTGCTGAAGAGCAGGGACCCCAGGAAGCCGCCCGCCAGCCCGCCGGCGAGGCTGCGCAAGAACCCACCGCCGCCCCACGGCTGACCCGCCGGGGCGCCAGGCGCAACCGGCTGGCTTGGCCTCTGGTACAAACGGAAGTCGTATCGTTGCATCGGGCTGCTATAGCTCCGGTACGGCGAAGAGAAGGACCGGGAACTTCCTCCCCCAAACGACCGCCCGCCCCCCGCGCGCGCCCAGGCGTCCCCCTCCAACGCGCTGAAGAGCAAGAGAAACATCCCGAGCATCGCCGCCACCCGCCATCCACCACCGCGCCGCATTGATCTGTCTCCTTTCTCAGAACACTCCCCATACCCTCCAACGGGGCATGCCCAAAGAAGATGGCAAGCCGAATGCCAAGGGATGGCTGCCCGGCGGCTCGCGCTGGCCGTCTTGTAACTTCGCATCGGAAAGGGGCTTGCGGCGCCCGGGAAAGCCCGAGGCGACTCGGCCACCTCCCGCGACCTGCCGGCCCTTGACAGATTGGCAAGGCATCACCCTTTTCGGAGGACTGAACCGGACTCGATGTCACTGGCCCAGCGGAGCCACTTCTGGGTAGTCCCGATCAACGGGGAGGAGCACGCACGGGCTGCCATCAGCGCGGAGAAAAATCCCCGCCTTCGATTCCCGACACACGCTGCAACCACCGCGCGATCGGATGGCGGTAGAGAAAGACCGGCAGGAGGACCGCTCCGGCCAGGCCCACCAGCACGGCCAACCATCCGTACTGCTCGCTGCCCGCGGCACCGCCCTGGGCCGAGAGGAGCCACGTGCCGGGAATGCGTCCGAGGGTAGATACCAGGAGAAAGCTGCTCCAGGACATGGGCGTCAGGCCGAGCAGGTAAGCAAGGGAGTCCTTGGGGAACCCCGGGATGACGAAGATCACGAACACTGCGGCCACACACTGGGGGCGAGCGATCAGGGACAGCCTCTCGTAGATCACAGCCGGGATCATCCGGCGGACGAGCCGCAGCCCCAGCCATCGCGACAGGCCGAAGGCGAGAGCGGACCCGGCGGTCAGCCCGAGCCTGGAGTACACGAGACCGAGCCAGGTTCCGAACAGGTAGCCGCCCAGCACGCCCGTGGCTTCCCCGGGAATCGGCGAGAGCACGACCTGGAGGGCCTGAAGCCCGATGAAGACCCAAATCTGGCAACCGAGGCCCGGATGGCGCCCGGGTTGCCCTACATGGCCCACAGCGCCCGGACACAGTTCGCCACCCGATCGCCCCAGAACCACCCGACAGCGAGGACCCCCCCGAGCACAATCCCGACCGCGAGGGCGGAACGTTGCGAGACCACCGGTCAGTCCGAAGGTATTCGGCCCGGCACGGCACCACAGGATTCACACACGAGGCCCCCGGCCGGGTCTCGCCGCCAGCGGTGGAGGCGACAGGCGGCCTGCCGGTCGCGGCGATAGGCGTAGCGGAGACCCCAGACGGATTGGAGGACGGCTATCCCGACCAGGGCGACGATGACGGCGAGATCGCTCCAGCTCATGGCTTCAGGCGATCCGCATGGCCCGCAGGCGCGCCACGCGCTCCTCGACAGGCGGGGTGGGTCGAAAAGAGGCGCAGCAGGCCCGCCCCGGTCAGGGGGTTTACGATGAACAGGTGCGCGGTGCTCGGATGCGCGTCCATGGGCATGGGCAGACCGGCGCGCTGGGCGAGGCGCCGGACCAGGCTGTGAAGCTCCGGCGCTTCCGCCTCGGTCACTTCCTGGGCCCCGTACATCCGCAGGACGATCCGGTCGGACCACCAGTATGCCGCGACGTTCATCATTCCCGCGAAGAGCAGGGCACCCAGCATCCCCTGATCGCCCCCCGCCACACCTCCGACGAGGACGAATAGAACCGTCAAGGCAGCCAGCAGTGCCGTCGTCTTCACCGCGTTGGACATGGTCCCATTCCTCCTGCCACACTCTCCTGCCGGATGTCCCCCGGGAGCCTCCTGCGGCATCGGGGCGGCAAGCACTATGCCAGGATCGGCAGTTCGAGGCATGGATATCCGGGGTACTGTGAAACAGCGCGGAAAAGGTAAGGCTTCTGGCGAAGGCGAAGGCCGGAGGTGGGATCATGCGGCGACCCGCATTCTGCTGGGGATTGTCATCGTGACAAGGATCGGGCAGCAGGCATACCTCCGCGCGAGACATTCTGGCAAGCGGCCAGGCGGTTTTGGAGGGCACGGAGCCGCGCTCACCACGAGGGATGCTGGGCGCGCGGCAAGCCCGGGGTAAAATTCCGCTCGCCGCTCCCATCGGCCTGAACCACGAACAGGGACATGCGGCCGTTCCGGTGCGATTCGAAGATCACGGAGGCGCCATCCGGCGACCACGAGGGATGCTTGTCGTCCATGGCATTATCGGTGAGGCGTCGCAGACGGCTGCCGTTCGCCAGCACCGTGAGCACCTCGAAGGTCTGCCCGGGACCGCGGTCGGACTCGAAGAGGATCCGGCTGCCGTCCGGCGACCAGTACGGATGCCCATCCCAGGACGGATGATCGCTAAGCCGGCGAACGCCCGTTCCATCCGCGTTCATCACGTAGATCTCGCGGTTTCCGTCCCGGTCCGACGAGAAGGCAATGCGTCGCCCGTCGGGTGAGAAGGCAGGATCGCCGTCGTTGAACCGCCCGTCGGTCAGGTACCGGGTGCGACCGCTCTCCACGTCCAGGAGGGCGATGGCAATGTTCCGCCTCC
>JBBIQE010000032.1:0-28628 GCA_037442485.1 Methylomirabilis sp. (SeqCode) | reverse complement strand
CGGGCCCGGTGCGGACCCCCGCCCCAGGCGTCTGGTTGCGGCACGCCATTGGCCTTCCCCGGCGTGGCGACAAGCCAAGGGACCCAGAGAACAGGAGGGGGTGTCATGGGCAGGATACCTGCCGAGTACCTACCACCGAAGGAGCTGTGGCCCGAGCGGATCTACACGCTTCCGGAGCACCGGACGTATCCTCAACGCTTCAACAGTACCGAGGAGCTGCTGGACAAGCAGGTGGCCGCCGGCAAGGGGGACCGCATCGCCATCTACTTTGAGGACAAGAAAATCCCCTACAAAGCCGTCCTGGCCAGCGTGAACAGGCTGGGCAGCGCGCTCAAACGCCTGGGGGTCGAGGAAGCCGATCGGGTGATGCTGCGGCTGCCCAACATCCCGCCCGCAGTCATAGCCAACTTTGCCATCGTGAAGATCGGCGCGGTCAGCCTCCCGACCTCCGCCCTGTTCTCGCAGGCGGAGATCACCCATGTCGCCAACCTGGCAGAGGCCAAGGCCGTCATCGTGGCGGGCGCCCTGCTGGAGGAGCTGGAAAAGGCCCGCCCGAACCTCAAGACGGTCCAGCACGTGATCGTCGTGGGCGGGACGCCGGAGCAGCAGGCGGCCTGGAAGGGCAAGGGGTACCTGCTGTGGCAGGAGCTCCTGGACGCCGAGAAGCCGGAGTGCGATCCGGTCCGCCGCGACCGGATGGACGTGTCGGTCCTGCTCTTCACCTCGGGGACGACGGGCCTGCCCAAGGGGACCGCCCACTTCATGGAGGAGGCCCTGATCGTGCCGGACGGCTTCGGCAAGTACTGCTGGAACGTCACGGAGAACGACATCATCGGGGGCTCGGCGCCCATCGCCATGGCTGCGGGCTACTCGGCCGTGGCGGTGATCCCGTACCGGTTCGGCGCGGCCGTCTCGCTCCTGGCCCGCTTCACCCCCGAGGCCATGTTCGAGACCATCCAGAACCACAAGGTGACCATCCTGTCCATCCTGCCCACCGCGTACCGCAAGATGCTGCAGGTGCCCGACGCGGAGAAGAAGTACGATCTGAGCTCCCTCCGCATCTGCACCGGGGGCGGCGAGTCGCTGACCGCCCAGACCTACCACGACTGGAAGAACAAGTTCGGGATGGAGATCTTCGAGGGCCTGGGCACCACGGAGATGATGTTCGTCTTCATCAGCAGCGCCGCCACCAAGAAGGTGAAGCCGGGCTCCATCGGGCCGGCCGTCCCCGGCTACGAGCTGAAGGTCATCCACCAGGACACCCACGAGGAATGCCGGCGGGGCGAAACCGGCATGCTGATGGCCCGGGGGCCGACGGGGACGATCTACTGGCGCGACAACGAGAAGCAGAAGAGCTCGGTCATCAACGGCTGGGTCAAGGCCGGGGACATGGTCTCCATGGACGAGGACGGCTACATCTGGTTTCTCAGCCGCGAGGACGACCTGATCAAGTCCTCGGGCTACCGGATCGGCCCGGAGGAGATCGAGGATGTGCTGGTGACGCATCCGGCCGTGGCCGATGCCGGCGTCATCGGGGTGCCGGACCCCATCATGGGCCAGAAGACCCGGGCCTACGTGGCGCTCAAGCCCGGCACGGCGGAGTCCGAGGCGCTGAAGACGGAGCTGATCGAGTTCTGCCGGGGCAAGGTGGCGGTGTACAAGCTGCCGCGCGAGGTGGTCTTCGTGCCCGAGATGCCCCGGACCATCACCGGGAAGCTCCTGCGCCGTGTCTTGCGGGATCGGGCCACGAAGGGGGCCTAGCCCTCGAGGCCCGGATCCCATCCCGCCCTGCACACGGGAAGGGCCCTCGGCCGACGACCTGCCGAGGGCCCTGTTTTTTTCCGAGGCTGCTCCCCTCTCGTGGAAGAGCTCCTGGCGTGGGGGATGGCCCTTTCTCGCCGGCGTCCCGAACGACCTCCGGCGATTCCCCCGGACGGAGCACGTGACCGCCCTCCACCGCCCCTCCATTGACCAGGGCCACGGCCCGCGGGCGGCGGTCGAGCGGCGGGGCCAGCGCCTGGCGAACGCGCAGGCCGCGCGACGGCATGAGCCGCCCGCGCTGCTCCTGGCCCGCGCGCTTCCCCCTTTCCGACGCTCCGTGGCAGGGGCCCGGTATGGTGCGAGTTGCAGCGGAGCCTGCCAGTCGCCAAACAGAGTTTTCCCTTGCTGCCGACGATCTGGAGTGATACAAGTTACGCCATTCTGAATTCCACCGCCGCCGAGGGAATTTCCCGGTGGATGTCGGCGCGGGCCAAAGACCGGGCCAACCCCCCGGGGAATTCGAACGCGGCGAACTCCCTTGGCGGCGCGGAAGGTCGGAGGGGGATGTGCCCACGCTCCTGGCCCCGGCGGGGAGCCCCGAGGCTGTCGGGGCGGCGCTGGATGCCGGGGCCGATGCCATCTACGTCGGGCTGAAGGGCTGGAGCCGCGGCGGCGCGCGGGGCGAGCTCACCTGGGAGGAGCTGGTGGCCTGCCAGCGCCGGGTGGCCTCGACGGGTCGGGAACTCCAGGTCGCCATCAACACCATCCCCAAGCCGCAGGAACGCGCCTGGCTGTTGGCGCGCATCCCGTCACTGCTCGACCTCGGGATCCGGACCGTCATCGTCAACGACATCGGGATCCTGGGCGCACTCCGGCGCCGGTTTCCGGCGCTCAGAGTGACGGCCAGCATCGGCTGCGGGGCGCAGAGCGTCGGCGACGTGGCGTTCTTCCGTGACCTGGGGGCGAGCGGGGTGGTGCTGCCCGGGACCATCGGCCCCGACGAGATCCGCGAGATGCGGGCGGTTCGGGGAATCGCCATCGAGGTCATGATCCACATGGTGGAGGAGTTCATCTTGCTCGGGAAGTGCTGGATGCCGAGCTACCTCCACCTGAAGCCGTCCCCCCTCCCCCGGGACGGGGACGAGGGGACGGCGCCGGAGGGTCTCCGCCAGACGGGGAGCATGAAGCGCGGCGGCGTGGGCGCCTGCTTCCAGATCTGCCAGCGCCCCTGGGATCTGCTGGAGGCCGGCCGGCGGGTGGACAGGCGCCTCTTCCCCAGCCGGCAGATCAGTCGGGCCGCCGAAATCCCGAGGTACGTGGCGGCCGGGGTGGATGTCCTGAAGCTCCAGGGGCGGAGCCTGCCGCCCGAGCTGCTGGCCCCGCTGGTCCGCCGCTACCGGCAGGGGCTGGATGGCGGGCCGGGCAGCGTGGTGGCGGCGGATGACCCCGCGGCGTTGCCGGTCTCGTGGACGGTGGTGGGGCGGTGAGGGATGAATGACCAATGACCAATGAGCCAATGGCCAATGGCCAATGACCAATGACCAATGACCAATGACCAATGAGAGGTCAGGGATGGGTTTCGAGCTGAACACCTCCATTGCGAATCTCCGGGATCTGAGGGCCTCGGATCTTTCGGCCTACGACGCCATCTATCTCGGGGACATCTTCTGCCGCCTGTACGAGCGCAACTTCCTGGAGCACGCGGAGGATCTGCGGGAGGGCCTGCGCATCCTGAAGGATCAGGGCAAGCGGGCCTACGTCGCCACCTACGCCGCGCCCCGCAACGACTTCCTGCCCAGGATCCGACGGGTGCTGGAGATCGCGGCCGGCGCGGGGGCCGACGCCGTGGAGGTCCACAACCTGGGCGTCCTGAAGATCGCCCACGACGAGGTCCCCGGGCTGCCGGTGCACGTCGGCGGCTTCGCCAACGTCTACACCGACGCGGGCGTGCAGGTCCTGCGCGGGTTCGGGGCGGTGCGCTTCACCCCCAATTACGAGCTGAGCCTGGAGGAGATCCGCGAGATCGCCACGGCGTGCGGCGCGCCCATGGAGCTGCTGGTGCACGGCAAGATGCCCCTGGGGATCTCGGACTACTGCTTCCTCCTGGAGTACGAGGAGAAGTGGGGGGTCAAGTGTCCCGACCTCTGCCAGAAGGACCTGTGGCTGAGGCAGGGGGATTGGGCGATGAAGTCGGTGGGAAAGGGGGTCTTGAGCGGCAAGGACGTCTGCATGCTGGAGCATCTGCCGCGCCTGCTCCAGGACGGCCACCACCATTTCCGCATCGAGACCGTGTCGGAGAGCCCGGCCTACCGCCGCGAGATCGGGGGGGTGTACCGGGAGGCGCTGGCGCGCGCCGCGCACGGGGCGTTCGAGCAGGATCCGCGCTGGTGGGAGGTGGTGCGCGGCCACGCCCGGGTCGGGCTCTGCAACGGGTTCTACTTCGGCAAGAGCGGGATGGACTATGCGGGAATCCGGCCCGAGGCCCTCGGATCGCTTGTGACCATCTCGCCTTCACATTGAACCGGCGAGGGGTCATTCCGCTCGGCTTGCCGCGAGTTCGTCATACCGGCGAAGGGCGGTATCCAGAAAGCCCGCCTGGATTCCGTGTCAGGCACGGAATGACGGGCCGGAACAGGATTCGAAATCCGAAATCGGAACAGGGTCCGCCGTGGGGGCGGGCCATCCTCTCAGCAGGGGGCGTGAATCATGGTCGAGTTGCTGGCGCCGGCGGGGACTCTCGCCATGGTCGAGGCGGTGGTGGCGCGCGGGGCCAACGCGGTGTACGCGGGCCCGCGCGGCTGGAGCCGCCGCCGGGATCGGTACGAGCTGTCGGACGAGGAGATCCGGGACGCCATCGCCGTCGCCCACGCGGGCGGGGCGAAGATGCGCGTGGCGCTCAACACCAACATGCAGTCCCAGGAGATCCCGCCCATGCTCCGGAAGCTGGAGCGCTTCGTCGCCTGGGGGGTGGATGGGGCCATCATGACGGACATCGGGGCCATCGCCGAGGTGCACCGGCGGTTCCCGGGGCTCACCCTTCACGCCAGCATCGGGGCCAACATCCTGAACGACGAGGACGTGCGCTTCTACCGCTCCATGGGGATCTCCCAGGTCGTGGCGGACACCAAGCTGACCCTGAAGGAGCTGGCCTCGCGCAAGGAGCAGATCGGCGTCGGCATCGAGATCCTGATCCACGCCAACCACTGCTACACCTACCTGGGCAAGTGCTGGATGTCCCCCTACCACCGCCTGGAGCGGAGGACGGACGCCTCCGGGAAGGACCAGTTCAAGGGCAGCCCCAACCGCGGCGGTCTGGACTACCGGGTCTGCCTGGAGTCCTGGGAGCTGTGGAGCGGCGACGCCAGGGTGGAGGATCGGGTGGCCCTGAAGAACGACGCCTTCTTCCGGCTGGAGGACATCCCGCAGTTGATCGACCTGGGGGTGCACTGCCTGAAGGTCCAGGGGCGCGAGTATCCCGTGCCGCTGGTGGCGGAGATCGTGCGGTTTTACCGCCGCCTGATTGACAGCTACCTGGCCCGCCCGGCGGACCGCCCCTTCGATCTAGCGCCCTGGCGGGCCGCCCTGGCCGGCATCGAGGCGGAGCGCAACGCCGCCCGGAGCCAGACCACCCGCCTGCTCCTCATCGAGGCGCGCCAGCCGGTGCCCGCGGCCTGAGGACCGTTTCGGAGCCCGCCCTGGCGGGATCCGCACTCCGATATTCCATCGGGCGGCTTCGTGCAGCCATGACCGAGCGCCGAGAAGGCCGGTGAAGCTTAAGGACCGGGTGGCCCTGGTGACGGGGAGCAGCACCGGGATCGGCCGGGCCACCGCCCTGGCGCTGGCCCGGGAAGGCGCGGACGTGATCGTCACCTGTCTCCAGAACCGCGACAAGGCGGAGCAGGTGCGGGACGCGATCCGGGCCATGGGCCGCCGGACGCTCCTGTACCGGGCCGACGCGACCAAGGCGGCGCAGGTGGAGCGGCTGGTCACGGCGGCCATCCGCGCCTTCGGCCGGATCGACATCCTGGTGAACAACGTGGGGGGTGTGGTGCGCCGCTCCCCCATCCTGGCCATGAGCGAGCGGGTCTGGGATCTCACGATGTCGCTCAACCTGAAGAGCACGTTCCTCTTCAGCCGCGCCGTGATCCCGCACATGATCCGGCAGAAGTGGGGCCGGATCATCAACCTGTCCTCCATCGCCGCCCGCCTGGGTGGGGCCGGGGGGCTGTATCCCTACGCCGTGGCCAAGGCGGGCGTCATCGCCCTGACCAAGGGCCTCGCCCGCGAGCTGGCGCCGGCCGGGATCACCGTGAACGCCATCGCCCCGGGCGCCGTGGACACCCCGTTCTACTCCCGCCTCACGCCGCTCTTCGACCTTCGCCAGATCCTGCCGAATATCCCGGTCGGCCGGGTGGGCACGGCCGAAGAGGTCGCCAAGGTCATCGTGTTCCTGGCGTCGGAGGAGGCCAGCTACATCGTCGGCCAGACCATTGACGTGAACGGCGGCTGGATCCTGCCCTGATCCGGACGGGACGGACCCTCTCACAGGTTGGTGGCAAAGGCGTCCTGGCCCTGACCGGCCAGGGCCGCGGCCGTGGCCGCGGCCAGCTCGGCGTCGTGGGCATGATCCAGGGCGAAGACGCGGTAGTGGGCCACCTGGGCGGGGATGTAGCGGAACAGGTCCGCCACGGCCGAGGGCGAGGCCTTCCCGGTGGCGGGATCGTAGATCAGGATCTTCTTGGTTTCCTCGGTCCAGGGGTTGAGCGGTCGGGGGTCCTGGCGGGCCAGATCCACCTTGAAGGGCAGATCGTTCAGCTCCGCCGGCAGGTGCTTCCGGATGGCCTCTTCGAGGTCCCGGGCCGAGAGGAACTTCTTGCCGCGCGGCTCGTCCATCGTCTCCGTGTGGTCGTAGGCCATCTTCCACTTGACCTCGCGGTTCAGGATCTTGGCCCACTCGGCGGCCAGGGCACGCCTGCGCGGGTCCTCGTCGCTGGCCCACCGCTGCACCCCCTCCAGGAGCGACCAGTCGGTCACGCCAAGATAGGCGTCCAGTCCCTGGCGGGGGTCGAAGGCGAAGAGCAGCCGGATCGTCTCCTGGAAGATCTCCTGCATGTGCAGGTCCACCGCCCGGTTGGTCCGGTGAAAGTAGACGTCGGCGTACATGGTGAAGCGGGCATTGACGAAGCGGCGCAGGGTGGAGGAGCCGGACTTGTGCAGCGTCAGCCCCTTCTCGGTGATGAAGGTGTAGTAGAGCAGCCGGTCGATGTCCACCATGTCCAGGGAGAAGCCGGTCATGTAGGCGTCGCGCTGGATGTAGTCCATGTTGTCGGCGGTGTAGATGCCGGAGAAGACGGGCTGGAGCGTCTGCAGCCAGCTGGGCACCGGCTCGGCCGCGCCCGCATCGGGCTTGCGCATCAGGAAGGCGATCTGTTCGGGCTGAATCTGCTCGCCCTTCTCGAAGGGGCCGTCGGGGCTCCGCCGGATTCCCCGGACGATGTCGCCCAGCTTCTCCAGCACGATGCGCTGGCCGATCCCCTCGTGGGTGGTCCCGTAGAACGGCTCCAGGAAGTTCTGGTCGAAGAAGTGGCTGAAGGGCCCGTGCCCGATGTCGTGCAGCAGCCCGGTGAGGCGCAGGATCTCCTTGACGTAGGGCAGGGAGGGGCAGTGGCGGCCGAACACCTGTTTGAGGCTGGGGTACAGCCGGTCGGCGAACCGGCCGGCCATGTGCATCGCCCCCAGCGAGTGCTGGAAGCGGCTGTGCTCGCCCGAGGGAAAGACCCAGAAGCTGGACTGGAGCTGGTGGATCTTGCGCAGCCGCTGGACCCACGGGGTGTCGATGAGGTCCTTCTCCGTCCGCTCGTCGGCCTGTCCCTCCACCGGGACGGTGAACTGGATGTAGCCGTAGATCGGATCGGCCAGGAGGGCGATCCCCTCGTACATGGGATGGCGACGCTTGCCCACGGGCACGGTCAGTCCCCCTCAGCGAATGTCCGACTGCGAATTTCGGATCTCGGATTTTTGGAGACGGCTTCGGGATCCGGGGCCGATCCGAAATTCGCCATCCGAAATCCGTTCAGGCCCTCCCCTCCCTGCTGGCCGGGTAGGTGAGGTCGTCCGGGAGGCCCAGAGCGCTGGCGATCATGGCGCGGACCTCCTGCAGGCCGGCCGGCCGCGCCTCGGGCGGCATGGCCTCGAGCTCCAGCATCCTCCGGGTCACGGTCCGGGTCAGCGCGTACAGCGAGCGGCCCTCGGCCGCCTGGCCAGCCGCCGCGGCCGCCCGGTCAATCAGCCGGTTGACCAGCTCCTGGTAGCGCGGCGACCGCAGCAGGTCCACGTGAAAGCCGGCGTCGAAGAGCATGTCGTACTGGAAGCTGAAGAAGATCTTGGCCAGGTGCCGGGCCGCCTGGACGATGTCCATGGTGCGGTTGTCGCGCTCCAGGATGGCCAGCCGCTCCGCGAACCCGAGCAGCTCCCAGACGCCCGGATCCACCTTGCGTTCGGCCACCATTCGGCCCGATCGGTAGCGCTCGGCAAAATCGGTGAGCCGCCGATCGCCCATCCGCGCCGACAGGCGCGAGAGCAGTCCCCCCACATCCTGGGGGGGGATCTCGGCGATGGACCGGTAGCGGCGCCGGAGGGGGAGGAGGTACTCGTCCCACTCGCGCAGGCTCATGAGGTCCGTGAGGACAAGGAACGCGGTGGCCAGGTCGTCGGCCGACAGGGCGGACAGGGCCGCCCGCGCCGGGGCCTCCGCTGCCGGCTCGGGGGAATCGAGCGGGAGCTTCACCATCTGGTCCGCAAAGAGCTGATCCGGTGGGATGGCGATCCCCAGGGCCCGGCCGATGGCCTCGCGGATCTCCGCGAGGGCCGTCTCGACCTCCAAGCGGCTTCCCTCGGCGAGCCGCTTCGCCCGCAGCAGGACCAGGTGCACGAGGTCCTCCACGATCGGGTCGGGCTGCTGCTCCAGGGCCTCCCGCACCCGGTGGTAGGCCGGGAACTCCACGGCCGCCTCGGAGAGGCCCGGGTCGTGGAACAGATCGTAGGACCTGCACATGTACAGGCGCGCCAGCTCGCGGCGGAGCTGGTCGGGCCGCAACCCGGTCGGCTCCGCGGCGAGCCGCTCCCACTTCTCCGCCAGCGCCAGGCTCTGCAGCTCCTCCTCGGTCAGATCCGCCAGGCGGGTGCCCGGGCCGCCCTGTTTGGCCGCCAGCTCCTCCAGGGCCAGGGCCGTGTAGCGGCGGATGAACGTCGGGACGAACCGCCGGAGCTCCGCCACGCTCCAGTGCTCGCTGTACCCGGCCAGCGTCGCCCGCCGCTCGTCCGGCGCGAGGCAGTCGGCGAAGACCCGCACCGTCCAGCGCAGCTCCTCGTCCTCCATCTCGTCCACCCGGCCGAGCAGCTCTTCGGCGCGCTGCCGGATGAACCGGCGCTGGGACTCGATTCTCGAGAGGGGCTCTTCGGCCACGCTGCGCTCCGCTCGGCTCTCCGTCGGTCCCGGCCGCGATCCGCGGGTCCTCACGCCAGCCGGCCGGCCAGCCAGGCCGGCACCCTCACGTATAACTCGGGGTTGGCCTTCAGGTCAATGTGGTTGAACCAGCGCGGCAGATAGGCCAGCAGGCCCACCGGCAGCTCTCCGCCCCGGTGCTGGTTCCGGGTGATTACGCACAGGTCAGCTCCGGGCAGGGCAGTCGCCGCGGTGCGGACGGCCTCGATCAGGGACGGGATGTCCCCCTCGGCATGCAGCAGCAGGGTCGGCCGGGAGGCGGCCGCGGGGGAGGGGAGGGCCCGGAGGATGTCCAGGATCTCCCCCGGATCCCGGGCGCGGACGGCCGTGCTCCCGAACAGCGTCAGCATGGCGCGACCTTCCTCCGACGGCCGCTGGGGCAGGGCGGGAGAGATCGCTGCCACCACATCGGCGCTGGAGGCGAGGGCCAGGCGCCCGCCCAGGCTGTGGCCGACCGCGGCCACCCGTCCGAACCGGCGCAGGAAGGCCAGGGCCGCCTCCAGGTCCAGAAGCATCGCCGGGTCGAGGGGCGCCGGGTGCTCGCCGTGTCCCCGGATATCGAAGACACAGGCGGCCAGGCCCGCCTCGGCGACGCGGGCGGCCAGGCCGAGCATGTGCTCCTTGCAGCCGCCGTAGCCGTGGGCGATGGCGACGCCGCCCGCGGGGGAGGGCGGCCGGATGAGGTACGCGGGGAGCCCGTGACCGTCGCCGGTCCATAGGTCAGTGAGCCGGAGGAACTCCATGCCCGTCTCCTCTCTTTTCGAACCCTGAACCATCCCATCCGCCAGAGGCGGAAGCGGTCGTCCTCTGCTATTCCGCATTCAACAGCGCGTGCCGCAGGTGAGGCGAGCGGAGCAACTCCCGACCCGGCGCCTGCGCGGTGATCCGGCCCTGCTCCAGCAGGTAGGCGCGGCCGGCCAGATCGAGGATCCGCCGGACGTGCTGGCCCGCGATCAGGATCCCGATCCCCTGCTCGCCCAGGGTTCGCAAGGTGCGGCAGAGTCCCGCCACGGTCGGCGGGGCGAGCCCCATGAACGGATCGTCCAGCAGTAGGAGCCGTGGCCGCGCCATGAGTCCCCGGCCCAGGGCGAGCATCTGCTGCTCGCCGCCGCTCAAGGTGGCTGCCCGGGCCCGCGCCTTCCCTCGCAGGACGGGGAAGAGGGCGTGGACCGCGCACAGCCGCTCCGCCATCCGCGCCCGCGCCGGGGGCAGAAAGGCCCCCACCTCCAGGTTCTCCCGGACCGTCATGGCCAGGAACAGCCGGCGCCCCTCGGGGACGGAGGTCACCCCGCGCGCCACCACCTCGTGGGCCGGCAGGCCGTCAATGCGCTCGTCGCCCAGCCGGATCTCCCCCCGCCGCGCGGGATGGAGGCCCTGGATCGTCCGGAGGAGCGTGGACTTGCCGCTGCCATTGGGCCCGACCACGGCCACGATCTCGCCGTGCTCGACCGTGAGGGAGACCCGGTACAGCGCCTGGGCCTCGCCGTAGAAGACGTCGAGCTCCTGGACGCGGAGCGCCGGCACCCTCACACCCCGACCCCCGCGGCCATCCGCCCGCCAGGCGAAACGGGAGGCCTCATGCCGCCGGCTCGCCGAGGTAGGATTCGAGGACGGCCGGGCTGCCGATGACGGCCTCGGGCCGGCCCTCGGCGATCACTCGCCCCGCGTGCAGCGCCACCGCCCGATCGGCCACCGCCAGGAGGGCCTGCAGGCGATGCTCGATGAGGCAGATGGCGGTTCCCTTCGCACGGAGCCGGGCCAGGTACCCGAGGATCTCGCGGGCGGAGGCGGGGCTCTGGCCGGCCAGGATCTCGTCCACCAGGAGGAGGTCCGGCCGTGTGGCGACCGCCATGCAAAGCTCCAGCCGCTTGCGATCGCCCAGGCTGAGGCTCCTGGCGGCCTCACCCGACTTGCCCTCCAGCCCCAACTCGGCCAGGACCTCGCGGGCGGAGGCCTCCGCCTCGCGGCGCCGCCCGCTGGGCGCGCCCGGCTTCCCGTACAGGAGGCCCAGGGCTACGTTCTCGGCGAGCGTGAGGTCGAGAAACGGCTGCGCGACCTGGAAGGTCCGGTTGATACCGGCCCGGCAGCGCCGGTGCGGCGGCCAGGCCGTGATCTCGCGGCCCCGCCATCGCACCAGGCCGGCCGAGGGGCGCAGCGCGCCCGCCAGGAGGTTGAAGAGCGTCGTCTTCCCCGACCCGTTCGGTCCGATGAGGGCGACGATGGTGGCGGCCTCGATCTGCAGGGTCACCTCCTCCAGCGCCAGGATCCCGCCGAAGCGTCGGGACAGGCGGATGGCCTCACACAGGATCACGGCGTGCTCCCTCTGGGCCGCAGACCCGCCCGGACCACCAGCCATCCCAGGATGCCCTCCGGGAGGGCCAGGATGACCAGGATCACCGCCCCGCCGTACAGCCACAGGTGCCCGCCGGGGGCCAGCCGTTGAAAGATCAGCTCGTTTCCCAGGTAGAGGACCAGCGCGCCGACAGCCGGCCCCAGGAGGTAGCCGTTGCCACCGAACAGGGCCATGACGAGGGGCAGAACCGAGAGGTTCAGGCTGAAGGCGCTGGCGGGATCCACCCAGTGGAAGATGTGGGCGTGCAGCGCGCCGGCCCCGCCCGCGAACAGCCCGCTCACCGCCAGGGCGATGCGCTTGACGCGGCGCGCATCCACGCCCGAGGCGGCGGCCCTGGCCTCGCCCTGGCGGATCGCCTGAATGGCGAGGCCGAGGGGGGCCCGCCGGATCCAGGCGGAGGCCCCGCAGGCGGCGGCCAGCATGAGGAGGGCTGCGTAGTAGTCTGCGGCCCGCGCCCCCAACCCGCTCCAGGGGAGGCCGGGAACGCCGACGAGGCCCCAGGCCCCCTCCGTCAGGGTGGTCCAGTTGAGGGCGATGACCCGCAGGATCTCCGCCATGGCCAGCGTGGCCAGCGAGAAATAGGGGCCCGTCAGGTTCCCCGCCACCCCGGCCGCCAGGAGGCCGAAGGCCGAGGCGAGGAGGGCCGCCGTGGGCAGGCCGATCCAGGGCGAGAGCTGGAGTTTCAGGCTCAGCAGGGCCGAACCGTAGGCCCCCACGCCAAAGAAGGCGGCGTGGCCGAACGAGATCAGTCCCGCCTGGGCGGGCAGGCTCCAGCTCTCTGCGAGCAGGCCGAAGAGAAACGTCATGGTCATGAGGTAGAGCAGGTACTCCTGCTGCCCCGGGAGGAGGGGCAGACCGAGCGCCAGGGCGGCGCCCCCGATGCCGGCCCAGCGGAAGGCCGCCCGGGCCGGCGGGAAGGCCGCGGCCGATCCTCCCTCGGGCATCAGGCGAGCCCCCGGCCCGCCTGCGGCCCTCCCCGCCAGCGCAGCAAGAGGAGCAGGAAGGCGAGGCTCGTCAGGTCCCGCCACATGGCGCCGCCGGCCCAGGCGGCCACGGCCTCGGCCACGCCCAGCAGCAGGCCACCCGGAAGTAGCCCCCTCATGCTGCCCACGCCCCCGAAGATCGTGAGGACGATGGCCGTCAGGGTCGGCCCGATCCCGGCCGATGGGGTCACGGAGTGAATGGCGGCGAAGAGGGGACCGCTGGCGCCCGCCAGCGCCCCGCCCAGGGCCAGGGCCACCCGGTCCACCCGGGCGGGGTCGATTCCGGCGAGGGCCGCACCCTCGCGATCCAGGCTCACCGCCCGCAGGCTCTTCCCGAAGAAGGTGCGGGTGAAGACGAGGTGGAGCAGGCTCAGGATGGCCAGGGCCATGGCCGCGATCAGCACGCGGCCCGCCGCCACCCGCAGGCCGAAGATCCGAATGCCGCGATCCCAGGCCGGCACGGCGATCAGCCGAAAGTCGGCGGTGAAGGCCGTCTGCAGGGCGCTCTGGAGGAGCAGCGAGGCGCCGAAGGTGAGGACGACCGAGCGCAGGACAAAGGGCGATCCCACCCGCGAGAGGAGCGGGCGGGCACCGGCAGCCAGGAGCATGGCGGGCAGCGCCGCCGCCGGCATGGCCAACAGCGGCGACCACCCGGCCAGGCGCCAGAGGAACTCCCCCACGTAGGCCCCCAGGATCACCAGGTCCCCGTGGGCCAGGTTGAAGACGCCCGTGACGCCGAAGACGAGGGCGAAGCCCGAGGCCAGCAGGGCATACAGCGTCCCCGTGATGAGGCCGCTCAGGATCGCCTCGAACACGGTCCACCTGCGGTGTCAGAGGGCAGAGGGCAGGAGGCGGCAGGCCGAGAGCGGCGTATCATCCTCACCCCGAATCCGCCCTCGGACGATCTGCTCATCGCTGGCTCCACGGGGGCATCGGGTAGATGGCTTGTCCCGTGGCCCTGTCCGGAGGATAGATCACCACCCGGGTCCCCCGCTGGATCTGGACGATCAGCCGCCGGTAGTGCTTCGCCTCGCCGCGCCCGTCGAACTGCAACCGCTCCAGCGGCGTCAGAAGGTTCAGCCCGAGAAGGGCCCGGCGGATGGCCTCGGGTTCCGCCACCCCGCCACCCGCGCGGTCGGCCGCCGCCAGGACCGCCCGCGCGGCGACGTACCCGTGCATGGCGAGGGGCGGCGGCTCGGCGCCGAATCGCTGCCGATACCGCTGCACGAAGGCGCGCGAGGCGGCCTCGGTCCCCGGCTCGGCGAGGTCCGGCTCCCATCCGGTGGTGCCGAAGAGGAACTCGCCCGCGGGGCCGAGGTCACGGACGACCTCGGGAAACTCCATCCCGAAGGCGCCGAGGAAGGCCTTGACGGTGACCTCGAGGGCGCGAAGCTGCCGCACCATGACCAGGTGATCGGCAAAGAAGGCGTCGGCGACGAGGACCTCGGCGCCCGAATCCCGCACGCGGGCGAGGAGCGGGGTGAAGTCGGAGAGTCCCGAGGTGAACATCTCGAAGACCGGGACCTGGACGGCGGCCCGTGTGAGGCGCTCGCGCTGGCGGTGGGCGAGCTGGGAGGCCCCGGGCGTGGCCGAATACAGGATGGCCACGCGGCGCGGCCTGAACACGTCCAGGATGACACCCGCCATGCTGTCCACGTAGGCCTGGAGGTTGCTGATCCGGAAGAAATAGCGGTAGCCCCGCCCAGTGAGGCGCTCGTCCAGGGAGGCCGTGGCCACGTAGGGAACCCGCTGCCGCTCCGCCACCTCGCTGATGGGGCCGACCAGGGTGTCCACGTAGCCGCCCACCAGGGCCGCGGCCCGCTGCCGGCTGATGAGTTCCTCGGCCGCCGCCACGGCGCGCTCCGGCCGGCCTTCGTCGTCGCGCGTGACCAGGGTGAGGCGGTGCCTGCCGCCGGCCGTGGCCTCTTCCGCGGCCAGCTGGATTCCGCGGTGCAGGGCAGTGCCCTGGGCGGCGAACCGACCGGTGAGCGGATTGATCTCTCCCAGGGTGAGCGTGGCGGCCCTGGCTCCGGCGGTGCCGAGGCTGAGCATCGCGGTCCCGACGAGCAGGGCCGCCAGGGCGACCGGCTGTCGCATCCTCCCTCCCTCCCTGCAGGCCTCCCGCAGGAGGTGGGCAGAAAATAGCAGAGCGCAAAGAGGGCCGTCAACGGGGAACTGGGATGACGGCGCCGCGGGCAGCCGTTGCAACTTCCCAGGAGCTGTGCTACGGTGTGGCGGCCTTCTTCGGGAATGCAGGGAGGTCTCGATGGCTCCCCGGTACGCCTGGCTCCTGGGGATCGTGCTGGTGCTGCTGGCGGGATGCGGAGGGCTGTTCGCCGAGCGGGTCCCGCCGGCGAGCGCGCCGGCGGACGTCCAGCGCGCCACCTTCGAGGTGCTGGCGCGGGAGAACCGGTGCGAGCCGGGCATCCTGGCCGCCGACCGCCAGGGCCGGGCCATCCTGATCACCTTCAGGGTGACCAGCGTGGGGAAGGCGCATTACTTCCTCATCCCCGATCTGGGCGTCCGGGTGGCGATCCCGGCGGGCACCGAGGTGTCGGTCCCGGTCCTCGTCGTGCGCTCGGGCATCTACGCCTACGGATGCACCGGCATCCGCTGGCTGACCCCGCTGGCGGCCCAGGGCAAGCTGGCCATCCGGTAGGCCCCCGCTCCTGCAGCAGGCGTTCCCGTGTCCCAGGCCCGAGTCCCGTCGCTGAGATCGCCAGGTCCTCCGCCATGGACGCACGCCAGTCCGTCTGCCAGTGGGTCCGGACCCCCGAGGATCTCCGGGCGTTGACCGCCCGCCTCGCCGCCGCGCGGGCCGTCGCCCTGGATACCGAATCCGACAGCCTGCACCGCTTTCCGGAGAAGGTCTGCCTGGTGCAGGTGGCCGATCCGACGGGGGCCGTCGCCCTGGTGGACCCTTTGAGCCTCGAGGACCTGTCCCCCCTGGCGCCGCTCTTTGCCGACCCCTCCGTGGTCAAGGTCCTCCACGGGGCCTCGTATGACCTCGCCTCCATGAAGCGGGATTTCGGGTTCGCGTTCGCCAATGTCTTCGACACCATGCTGGCGGCGCAGTTCCTGGGGCTGCCGGAGCTGGGCCTGGCGTCGCTGCTCCTGCGCTTCTTCGCCATCCCGCCGGGGCGCTCGCGCCAGAAGGACGACTGGGCCGTCCGGCCCCTCAGCCCCGCGCAGGAATGGTACGCGGCGGAGGATGTCCGGCACCTGCTCGCCCTGCACCAGCGGTTGCGCGAGGAGCTCCGGGCGCGCGGCCGGGAAGCCTGGGTCGAGGAGGAGTGCGAGGTCCTGGCGGCGATCCCGGCGGCGCCGCGCGTCTTCGACCCGGAGGATTATGTCCGCGTGAAGGGCGCGCGGGATCTGGACGGCCGGGGGCTGGCCGTCCTGCGCGAGCTGTTCGTGGCGCGCGAGCGGTGGGCGCGGGAGGCCGGCCGGCCCCCGTTCCAGGTGCTGGGGAGCGAGACCCTCGTGGCCCTGGCGGCCCGGCGTCCGCACTCCTGCGAGGACCTCCGGAGGATTCCCGGCCTCAGCCCCAGGGTGGTGGAGCGGTACGGCGAGGGACTCCTGGCCGCCATCGCCCGCGCCGAGGCCATCCCGGCGGCGGAGCTTCCGGTCTACCCCCGGTCGAGGAAGCCGCGGGTCCCCCCCGCGGTGCAGCGGCGGAGGGAGGCGCTCACGCGGTGGCGGGCGGCCGCGTCCGAGCGGCTCGGGCTGGACCCCGGCCTGCTCCTGCCGCGCCGTCTCGTCGAGACACTGGCGGAGGAGGCCCCGGCCGACGCCGAGGCCCTGCAGGCCATCCCGGGGATTCGGCGCTGGCGTGCCGAGGCCTTCGGCCAGGAGATCCTGGGCGCCCTGGCCGCGGCAGCCCCTGGGGCGCGCCCGTCCGGTTCCCCCTCCGTCGGCCCCCGGGCGGGACAGGTCCGGCGGGGCGGGGGGCGAGGGGGATCGTCCGCATGACCGGCACGGTCGAGAAGGCGGTGGCAGCGATCCGGCAGGGGCGGCGGCACCCGATCTACCTTCTGCACGGGGACGAGTTCCTGGCCAAGGAGGGCGCCAGGGCCATCGTGGACGCGCTGGTCCCGGCGGAGCGGCAGGCGCTCGGCGTCGAGGTGGTCGCCGAGGATCGGGATCTCGCCAGCCTCCCCATCCGCCTGCGCACGCTCCCCCTGCTCGGAGGGAGCAAGGTCGTCGTCGTCCACGACAGCAAGGCCTTCGTGTCCAAGGAGAACGTCGGGGACCTGGTCGAGAAAAGCGTCGCGCGATGGCGCGAGGGGGATTTCGGGCGCGCGGTCCGCCTGTTCCTCCAGGCGGTGGCGGCCGTGGGCGAGGCCGACGAGTTCCTGGCCCGGGCGGCGCGTGGCGTGCTGGCCGGCCCGGAGATGGCGCGGCTCCTGGGCGGCGAGGGGGATGCCGAGACGGCGCAGTGGCTGCGCGAGGTGGCGGGCCGCGCCGTGGCCGAGGGCGCGCCGATTCCCGAGGCCCCGGGGGCCGGCCTGGCCCGCATCTACGAAGAGACGCTCGAGCAGGGGATCCCGGGGGGCGCCGCGCTGGTCCTCACGGCCGAGGTGGTGGACGAGCGCCGGGTGCTCTTCAAGAAGATCAGCGCCGCGGGATTCGTCATTGACTGCGGGGGCCGTCCCCGGGGGCGCTGGGACACGCAGATGGATCCCGAGGCCGCCCGGGCCAGGATCCGGCAGGCGGTGGCGGCGGCCGGAAAGAGCATGGCCCCGGACGCGGTCGCCGCCGTGGTGGAGCGCACGGGGCTCAGCGCGCGCGCCCTGGAGTCGGAGATGGAGAAGCTCCTCCTCTATGTCGGCGCGCGTCCCGCCATCACCCTGCCCGACGTCCTGGAGGTGTTCAGCAGCTCGCGGGCGTCGAACATCTTCGATCTGACCAGCGCCGTGAGCGATCGGGATGCGGCCCGGGCCGTGCGGGCCTTCCGCAGCCTGATGGCCCAGCGCGAGCCGATCCCCCAGATCCTGGGTGTGCTCGCCGCCGAGATCCGCAGCCTGATCCTGGCCCGGGGCGCGCTGGAGCGGCAGCTTAAGGGCCGGTTGGATATCGAGATGCCCTTCCCGACGTTTCAGTCCAGGATCCTCCCGCTCCTGGCCCAGCAGACCGAGGGGGACGACGGGTCGGCCGCGCGGCTGCTCAGGATGAAGCCCTTCCGTGCCTACAGCCTGCTCAAGGCCGCCACCCGATTCCCCCTGCCCGCCCTGGTGCGGGCCCTGGAGGCCATCCACGAGACCGACCTCGCCCTCAAGACCTCCGGCCATCCCGAGCAGCTGCTGGTGGAGACTCTTCTGCTGGTCATTTGCGCGGGAAAATGATCATCTTTTCCCTTGACAAACAGGCAGGGTCAGAAAAGAATCAGCCGCGCTTTCCGTCCCCTTTTCTCTTCCCGACGCATCTTCGAGTGTCTTGGATGATGGCGCGCTCTGGGCCCAGTGGCATGACCCCCGTGCTTGCGGGGGTCTCCTCTGCTTCCAGCCTCTCGGCCCGGCCTCCCGCGCGCGGTCCCGCCCTGCTCCTCGTTGCCCCCGCTCGCCCCCTTGCCCGAGCGGTCCCGTCCCCGTGAACCCTCGTGGAGGTGCGCCATGTCCTCGCCTGAAGGCCCCCTGAAGCAGACCCCGCTCAACGCCGTCCATCGGCAGATGGGCGCGAAGATGGTGCCCTTCGGCGGCTGGGACATGCCGGTGCAATACCGCGGCATCCTGGAGGAGCACCGGGCGGTCCGGGGCGCGGCCGGGCTCTTCGACGTCTCCCACATGGGCGAGGTCGAGTTCCGCGGTCCGGCGGCCCTGGAGGCGTTGCAGCGGCTGACCAGCAACGACGCCTCGCGCCTGCAGGTGGGACAGGTGCATTACTCGGCTCTCACCACCGAGGCCGGGACGTTCGTGGATGACCTCACGGTGTACAAGTTCGCCGACGACCGCTATATGGTGACGGTCAACGCCTCCAACATCGAGAAGGACGTCGCCTGGATGCGCGGGCACACCCGGGGCCACGTCGAGGTGCGGGACCTGAGCGACGAGACGGCCCTCCTGGCCCTGCAGGGCCCGAGGGCCGCGGAGATCCTGCAGAAGCTCACCCCCCTGGATCTGTCCGCCATCAAGTACTACTGGTTCGCCCAGGGGAAGGTCCTGGGGCAGGATGCGGTCGTCTCGCGGACGGGCTATACCGGCGAGGACGGCTTCGAGATCTACGTCAAGCCCCAGCACGCCGCCCGGCTCTGGAACGCCCTGCTGGAGGCGGGGAGGCCGCTGGGTCTTTTGCCCTGCGGGCTGGGGGCCCGGGATACGTTGCGCCTGGAGGCCAAGATGGCGCTCTATGGCAACGACATTGACGACCAGCACACGGTGCTGGAGGCCGATCTCGGCTGGATCCTGAAGCTGGAGAAGGGGGAGTTCATCGGCAGGGACGCTCTGGCCCGGCAGAAGGCGGAGGGGGTCCGGCGCAAGCTCGTCGGCTTCGAGATGATCGGCCGCGGCATCGCCCGCTCCCACTACCCGATCCTCAAGGACGGGCGGCCGATCGGCCAGGTCACCAGCGGCAGCCCGGCCCCGTGGCTGGGCAAGAACATCGGCCTCGGCTATGTGGCGGTGGAGCATTCTGCCATCGGCACCGAGTTCGACGTCGTGATCCGGGACCAGCCGGTCCGCGCCCGGGTGGTCCAGACGCCGTTTTACAAGCGAAAGCGCTGAGGCCCGCGGGAATGGAGCCAGCCTGCCGGATCGAGGGAGGGTCTCCGGTTCGCAGTCCAGGCCTGTGGTCTTGGGGAAGGGAGGAGGATTCATGTATCCGGCCGACCTGAAGTACACGAAGGAGCACGAGTGGATCAAGGTGGAGGGGGACAGGGGCCGCGTTGGCATCACCCACCACGCCCAGAGCGCCCTGGGGGACGTGGTCTTCGTCGAGCTGCCCCGGGTGGGCCGCCGCCTCAAGCAGATGGAGACCTTCGGCGTGGTGGAGTCGGTGAAGGCGGTCTCGGACCTGTACTGCCCGGCGAGCGGCGAGGTGGTCGAGGTCAACACCGCGCTGGAGGGCAAGCCGGAGCTGGTCAACAAGGACTGCTACGGGGCGGGCTGGATGATCGTGGTGAAGATCGCCGAGCCGAAGGAGCTGAACACGCTGATGGATGCCCAGGCCTACGAGGCCTACCTCGCCGCCGAGGGCAGCCACTGATGAGGGGAGAGCGCCGAGCGCCGGGAGTCCTGCGCCCAGGGCCGAGCGACGGGCGCCGAGGGCGGGCAATCCGGCGCCCTGGGCACCCAGGGCGGATGGCCCCGTCGGGCGGCGAAGGGTCCCGGGCGCTCGGGGAGTACCGGAGTGGCCGCGGGCCAGGTTGCCCGCGTGCCCGCGTGCCGCAGTGCCCGAGTGCCACGCTCGCCTAACCGGGGAGGGGGTGCGTGATGCGCTACATTCCGAACACCGACGCCGACTGCCGGCGGATGCTGGATGCGATCGGCGTCCGCTCGGTCGAGGAGCTGTTTGCCGACATCCCGGCCTCGGTCCGGCTGAAGCGGCCGCTGCGCGTGCCGCCGGCCCTGTCCGAGGCGGACCTGGCCAGGCACCTGCGGGCGCTGGCGGCGAAGAACGCGGACGCGGACCGGTACGCGAGCTTCCTGGGGGCCGGCTGCTACAACCACTTCAGCCCGGCGATCATCGGGCACCTGATCTCGCGGGGCGAGTTCCTGACGGCCTACACGCCCTATCAGCCGGAGATCTCGCAGGGGACCCTCCAGGCCATGTACGAGTACCAGACGCTGATCTGCCAGCTCACGGGGATGGAGGTGAGCAACGCCTCCATGTACGAGGGCGCCTCGGCCACGGCCGAGGCGATCCTCATGGCGCACCGGGTGACGGGACGGGGCGAGGTGATCGTGGCGCGGAGCGTCCATCCCGAGTACCGGCAGGTCACCCGCACCTACGCCCAGCAGATTGACCTCACCTTCCACGAGGTGGGCTTCACCCCGGCCGGCAGCGTGGACGCCAGGCAGGTCAAGGCCGCCCTCACCGATCGGGTGGCCTGCCTGGTGGTGCAGAACCCGAACTTCTTCGGCGTGGTCGAGGACTTGACCGAGCTGGCCGGGGCGGCGCACGCGGTGGGCGCCCTCCTGGTCGTGGCCGTGGCGGAGCCGGTGTCCCTGGGCCTCCTCAAGCCGCCCGGGGAATGCGGGGCCGATATCGTGGCCGGCGAAGGGCAGGGCTTGGGCGTGCCCATGAGCTACGGCGGGCCTTACCTCGGCTTCTTCGCCACGCGGGAGCGGTACATGCGCCAGCTCCCCGGGCGCCTCGTGGGCGAGACGGTGGACCGCGAGGGGCGAACGGGCTACGTCCTCACCCTGGCCACCCGCGAGCAGCACATCCGCCGCGAGAAGGCGACCAGCAACATCTGCACCAGCGAGGCGCTGATCGCCCTCATCGCCACGATCTACATGGAGACGCTGGGCCGGAACGGCCTCAAGGAGGTCGCGCTCCAGAACCTGCGCAAGGCGGCCTACGCCAAGGAGAGGCTGGCCAAGGCGAAGGGCTGCGCCGTCCGGTTCTCCGGGCCGACGTTCAACGAGTTCGTCCTCCAGGTGAGGCGGAGGCCGGCCGACATCCTGAAGGGGCTGGTGCGAAAGCAGATCCTGGGCGGCCTGGACCTCGGCCGGTTCTATCCGGAGCTTGCGGATTGTCTCCTGCTGTGCGTGACGGAGCAGAACTCGCGGGAAGAGATTGACGCCCTGGCCAGGGCGATGGGAGGTGGACGATGAGCGGACCGACGCTGGGAACCCGCGGGCTCCTCTTCAACGAGCCGCTGATCTTCGAGCAGAGCTCCCCCGGCCGCGTCGGCTATTCGCTGCCCGCCGCCGACGTGCCGGAGAAGAAGGCGGAGCGGCTGATCCCGAAAAAGCTCCTCCGCGAGGACATCCCCGGCTTCCCCGAGGTGAGCGAGGTGGATGTCGTCCGCCACTTCACCCGGATGTCCCAGTGGAACTACGGGATTGACCTCGGGATGTATCCCCTGGGCTCCTGCACCATGAAGTACAACCCGCGCCTGAACGAGGACGCGGCGCGCCTCCCGGGGTTTGCCCGGGCCCACCCGTACCAGCCCGAGGAGCTGAGCCAGGGGGCCCTCCAGCTCCTCTTCGAGCTGGAGCAGTACTTGGCCGAGATCTGCGGCATGGACCGGGTGAGCCTCCAGCCGTCGGCCGGCGCCCATGGGGAGCTCACCGGGATCATGCTGATCCGGGCCTACCACACCTCCAAGGGCAATCCGCGGAAGAAGATCCTGATCCCGGACTCGGCCCACGGGACCAATCCCGCCAGCTCGGCCGTGTGCGGCTACCACGTGGTGCCGGTCAAGTCGGGGCGGCGCGGCGTGGTGGAGCCGGGTGCCGTCGCCGAGCTGATGGACGAGGAAGTGGCCGGCATCATGGTCACGAACCCCAACACGTTGGGGATCTTCGAGGATCACATCGTCGAGATCGCCAAGATCGTCCACGGCAAGGGCGGGCAGGTCTACTGCGACGGGGCCAACCTCAACGCCTTCATGGGCATCGCCCGGCCCGGCGACATGGGCGTGGACGTCATCCAGTTGAACGTCCACAAGACGTTCTCCACCCCCCACGGGGGCGGGGGCCCGGGGGCGGGCCCGGTGGCCCTCAAGCGGCACCTTGCCCCCTTCCTGCCGGTGCCCACGGTGGAGAAGAAGGGGAACCGGTTCACGCTGAACTACAACCTGCCCAAGTCCATCGGCAAGGTGCGGAGCTTCTACGGCAGCTTCGGCGTCCTGGTTCGGGCCTACACCTACATCCGATCCATGGGGCCGGCCGGGCTGCGCCGCGCCGCCGAGGTCTCGGTCATCAACGCCAACTACATCCTGAGTCAGCTCAAGGGAAGCTACCACCTGCCCTACGACCGCTTCTGCAAGCACGAGTGCGTCTTTGACGACGCCATCCAGATGCAGGACAACGTGAAGACCCTGGACATCGCCAAGCGGCTCATGGATTACGGGTTCCATCCGCCGACGATCTATTTCCCGCTGATCGTGCACGGGGCCCTGATGATCGAGCCCACCGAGACCGAGAGCAGGGAGACGCTGGATCAGTTCATCGCCGCCATGCAGGCCATCGCGCGGGAGGCGCGGGAGAACGGCGACCTCGTCCGCAACGCCCCCCACTACCCCCGGGTCAGCCGCATGGACGAGACCCGGGCCGCCCGCCAGCCCAACCTCCGCTGGCGCCCGAAGCCGCCCTCGGCCTAACCGGACCGTTGCGGGGGACGGGATGTAGCAGACTGAGAGAAGGGGGACGTTGCATTATAGGTTGAATTACACGACCCTGCCACCATGCCTAGAGGCCCACGCCTGGACGCTCCCGGGGTGCTCCACCATGTCATGGTGCGGGGCATCGAAGGGTGCCGCCTGTTCCGGGACGACCGGGACCGGGATGATTTCGTGAGGCGCCTCGCGCACCTCGCCGAGTCCGGAGCCCTCGTGGTCTATGCTTGGGCGCTCCTGCCAAACCATGTTCACCTGCTGGTGCGGAGTGCCGCCCGCCCGTTGGCCCGCAGCATGGGGAGTCTCTTGACGGGCTACGCAGGGGCCTTCAACCGGCGTCATCGCCGGACCGGTCACCTCTTTCAGAATCGATACCGGTCCATCGTGGTAGAGGAGGAGCGGTATTTCCTGGAGTTGATCCGCTACCTGCACCTCAATCCCGTCCGAGCCGGCGTGGTGGCCGATCTGCGGGCCCTGGAGCAGTATCCGTATACGGGACACGCCGCGCTGGTGGGGAGGATGCCACGCCCCTGGCAGGCGACTGACGATGTCCTGGCACGCTTTGCCCTGGCCACCCGCCGCGCCCGGAGCCAGTACCGGGCCTTCGTCGCCGAGGGAATCTCGCTGGGGCGCCGACCAGAGTTGCAGGGAGGCGGGCTGGTCCGGAGTCTGGGAGGCTGGGAGGCGGTTCGAGAATTACGCCGCGGCCGGGAGGCCTACACAGGCGACGAGCGTATCCTCGGGAGCAGTGACTTTGTGGAGGAGATTCGGCGGGAGGTGGAGGAGCGCGCTCGCCATGAGATGGAATCGCGCCGCCGGTGTGTGACGCTGCCTACCTTGGCCGAACGGATCGGTGAGAGCCTGGGTATTCCCCCCGACTGCCTCCTTGGTCCAAGCCGCGGGCCGGCGGCGGCGCGTGCCCGGCACATTCTGGCCTACGTCTGGGTCGAACGGCTTGGTCAGCGGGCCAGCGAGCTAGCCCGAGTGTTGGGGCAGACCCGCGGCAATATCTCGCATGCGGTCAAGCGGGGCGAAGAAGCTGCCCGCCCGTGGAAGGAGCTGTTGGATCGGTGGTGCCGGTAAGAAATTATACTTATAATGCAACGTCCCCTTTCTCTGGGAGTCTGGAGGAGAGCCGGATGAAGATCACGGGGATCGAGACGTACGTGCTGCAGGCGATGCTTCCCGAGAAGGGGTTCGGGTGGTCTCAGCGGGTGACGGATCGCCGCCAGGCGGCGCTCTGCGTGATCGACACGGACGAGGGCATCCAGGGGCTCGGCGAGGCCTTCTACTTCGGGGGACCCGCCACGGTCGTCGCCCAGCTCATGCGCGACGGGTTCGGGCCGCTGCTTGTCGGCAAGGACCCGATGGACAGCGGGGTCCTCTGGGACCAGCTCTACAACTGGCACCGGGACCAGGGGCAGAAGGGCGTCCCGATCTCGGCCCTCAGCGCCATTGACATCGCCCTCTGGGATATGAAGGGCAAGCGGCTCGGCCTGCCCGTGTACAAGCTCCTGGGCGGCGCCTACCGGCATCGGGCGCGGGTGTACGCCACCGGGCTGTACGAGCCGCAGAATGTGCCCCGCGTGAAGGAGGCGCTGGTCGAGGAGGCCCTCGGGTACAAGGCGGCCGGCTTTGCCGGGATGAAGCTCAAGGTAGGATACGGGATCGAGAGGGACCTGCGGCTGGTCGCGGCGATCCGCGAGGCCATCGGCCCCGACCTCTACCTGATGGTGGACGCCAACCACGCCTACAACGCCCCCGAGGCCATCCGCCTGGCGCGGGCCATGGAGCCGTATGACATCCACTGGTTCGAGGAGCCGGTGCCGCCCGAGGATCTGGACGGCTACGTGGAGGTGAAGCGGCACTCCCGGATCCGCATCGCGGGCGGGGAGTGCGAGTACACGCGCTACGGCTTCCGCGAGATCATCGCCCGGCGGGCCATGGACATCCTCCAGCCGGATCTGTGCGCCATGGGCGGCTTCAGCGAGATGATGAAGGTCATCGCCATGGCCAGCGCCGCCAACCTGCCGGTGATCCCCCACGTGTGGGGGACGAACGTGGGGCTGGCCGCCTCCCTCCAGCTCTTCGCGGCGCTCCCCCACTTCCCCGAGCGCCGCTTCCCGGCCGAGCCGCTCTTCGAGTACGACCGCTCGCCCCATCCGCTGCGCGAGGGCGTGACGAGGGAGCGGTTCGCGATGCAGGACGGCTATCTCGAGATCCCGGATCGCCCCGGCCTGGGTGTCAGCCTGGACCTGGACTTCATCCGCCGGTTCGCCGTGTGACCCCGCCGGTCCCGGCAGGCCCCGGGGGTCCCCCGGCGACTTGACAGGGGGACCTTTCGGGACCATCCTCCCGGGAAGAACCGAGTGGCTATCCATGGGCGCCCGGACCCGCCGCGACATCCTTGGCCGCTTTCACCCCGCGGTGGAGGCGTGGTTCCGATCCTCCTTCGAGCGGCCGACCCGCGCCCAGGAACTGGCCTGGCCCGAGATCCTGGCCGGGCGCTCGACCCTGGTCTTCGCGCCCACGGGGTCCGGGAAGACCCTGGCGGCCTTCCTGGCGGCGATCGAGCGGGTGATGTTCGCGCCCCCCCCGCCCCGGCAGGCCCGCTGCCGCATCCTCTACGTATCCCCCCTCAAGGCCCTCGCGGTAGACGTGGAGCGGAACCTTCGGGCTCCCCTGGCCGGGATCTGTCGCGAGGCCTCCCGCCGCGGGGATGCCATTCACGTGCCGACCGTGGCCGTCCGCTCGGGCGACACGCCGGGTGGGGAGCGGGTCCGGATGGCCCGGAGACCCCCCGACATCCTGATCACGACGCCCGAGTCCCTGTTCCTCATCCTCACGTCGAAGGCCCGGAGGATCCTCCCCCCGGTGGAGGTGGTGATCCTGGACGAGATCCACGCCCTGGTGGGCAGCAAGCGCGGGGCGCATCTCGCCCTCTCGGTGGAGCGGGTCGCGGAGCTGGCGGGCCGCGACCTCCAGCGGATCGGGCTGTCGGCCACCCAGCGCCCCCTGGAGGTGGTGGCGCGCTACCTCGGCGGCGGGGGAGGGGGCCGGCGCTGGAGGGGCCGGCCCGTTGCCATCGTGGATGCCGGGGCGACGAAGGCCTACGACCTTCGGGTCGAGGTTCCGGTCGAGGATATGTCCCGCCTCGGGGAGCCGATCCAGCCCGGCGCGGGCGAGATCCCCGAGGGGCCCGCGGCCCTCCTCCATCGGCGCTCCATCTGGCCGGCCATCCAGCCGCGGCTCCTGGAGCTGATCCGCAGCCACAAATCCACCATCCTCTTCGTGAACTCGCGGCGACTGGCCGAGCGGCTGGCGGCGGCCCTGAATGACCTGGCCGGAGCGCCCGTGGCGCGGGCGCACCACGGCTCGCTGGCCCGCGAGGAGCGGCGGCTCGTCGAGGATGCCCTCAAGGCCGGGCGGCTTCCCGCGCTGGTGGCCACCTCCAGCCTGGAGCTGGGCATTGACATGGGGGCCGTGGACCTGGTCATCCAGATCGAGACCCCGCCCTCGGTGGCGAGCGGCATCCAGCGGATCGGGCGGGCGAGCCACCAGGCGGGCGGTATCTCGCGCGGGATCCTCTTCCCCAAGTACCGCGGCGACCTCCTGGCGACGGCGGCGATCACGCGGGCGATCATGGCGGGCGAGGTCGAGGCGACGCGGATCCCCCTGAACCCCCTGGACGTCCTCGCCCAGCACCTCGTCTCGATGGTGGTGGCGGGGGAGCGGAAGGTGGAAGAGCTCTTCGCCCTCGTCCGCCGGGCGGCCCCCTATGCGAGCCTCCCGCGCCGCCAGTTCGAGGGCGTCCTGGACATGCTGTCGGGCCGCTATCCCTCGGAGCAGTTCGCCGAGCTGCGCCCGCGGCTGACGTGGGACCGCCTGCGCGGGAGCGTGCGGGCGCGGGAAGGGGCCCGGGCCCTGGTGGTGGCCAATGCGGGCACGATCCCGGACCGCGGGCTGTACGGCGTCTTCCTGGCCGAGGGCGGGAGGCCGGCGGACGGCACCGGCAGGCGCGGCGGGCGGCGGGTGGGCGAGCTGGACGAGGAGATGGTCTTCGAGAGCCGCGTCGGCGACGTGTTCGTCCTGGGGGCGTCGAGCTGGCGCATCCTCGAGATCACCCGCGACCGGGTCCTGGTCGCCCCGGCCCCGGGCGAGCCCGGCCGGATGCCGTTCTGGCGCGCGGACCGGCCGCCCCGGCCGGTGGATCTCGGCCGGGCCATCGGCCGGCTCACGCGCGAGCTGATGGCGGTCCCGCGCCGCAAAGCGCTCGCCCGCCTCACCGCCCTTCACTGCCTGGACGAGAAGGCGGCGGAAAACCTCCTGGCCTACCTTGCGGAGCAGATGCAGGCCACCGGTGCGCTCCCGGACGATCGCACGATCGTCCTGGAGCGCTTCCGCGACGAGATGGGGGATTGGCGGTTGTGCCTCCTCTCGCCGTTCGGCGGCCGGGTGCATGCGCCGTGGAGCCTGGCCATCGAGGCGAGGCTCAAGCGGGCGGGCGAGCCGGAGGTCGAGACGCTGTGGAGCGATGACGGCATCGTCCTGCGCCTGCCGGACCGCGATCGCCCGCCGGAGGCGGCGGCCCTGCTCCCCGATCCCGAGGAGATGGAGGATCTCGTCGTCGGCGAGTTGGGCGGCACGGCCCTGTTTGCGGCCTGCTTCCGCGAGGCCGCGGCGCGGGCGCTGCTCTTGCCGCGGCGACGGCCGGGGCTTCGCACCCCCCTCTGGATGCAGCGCAAGCGCGCGGCCGACCTTCTGGCCGTGGCGGCCCGGTACGGCACCTTCCCCATCCTCCTGGAGGCGTACCGCGAGTGCCTGCAGGACATCTTCGACCTGCCCGCCCTGGTGGATCTCGCCGAGCGGGTGCGCCGTCGCGACATCCGGATCGTCACCGTGGATAGCCCGGCGCCCTCGCCCTTCTCGGCCTCGCTCCTCTTCGGCTACGTCGGCAACTACATCTACGACGGCGACGCGCCGCTCGCCGAGCGCCGCGCCCACGCCCTGTCCGTGGACCCGCGGCAGCTTCGGGAGCTGCTGGGCGAGGCGGAGCTTCGCGAGCTGCTCGATCCCGCGGCCCTGGAGGCGCTGGAGCTTGCCCTGCAGGGGCTGGAAGAGGGCCGGAAGGCGGGAAGCGCCGATCGGCTGCACGACCTGCTGCTCCGCCTGGGGGACCTCACGCCCGCCGAGATCGCGGCGCGCGTCGCCCCCCGCGGGGGCGGCGAGAGCGGGTCCCCCGCCGCCCCGCGGCAGGCCCTGGCCGAACGCCTGATAGCAACGCTGGTGGCGGAGCGGCGGGCGCTCCGCGTCCGGCTGGCGGGCGAAGAGCGGATCATCGCCGCCGAGGAGGCGGGCCGGTTCCGGGATGCCCTGGGCCTGCAGCCGCCTCCGGGCCTTCCGGCCGCCTTCCTCGAGCCGGTGCCCGATGCCCTGTCCGAGATCGTGGCCCGGTACGCGCGCACCCACGGCCCCTTCCGGACGGCGGAGGTGGCCCGCCGCTACGGCCTCGGCGAGGCGGCAGTCGCCGCGGCGCTCGGCCGGCTGGCGGCATCGGGTCGGGTCCTCGAGGGAGAGTTCCGCCCGGGGGGCCGCGGGCGCGAGTGGTGCGACGCCGAGGTCCTCGGGGCCCTGCGGCGGCGGTCCCTGGCGCGCTTCCGCCAGCAGGTGGAGCCGGCCGAGCCGGCCGCCCTGGCCCGCCTCCTCACCGCCTGGCAGGGCATCGTCCCCGAGGGAGGAGAGCCC
>JBBIQE010000031.1:0-28667 GCA_037442485.1 Methylomirabilis sp. (SeqCode) | reverse complement strand
ACGCCGCAGGCTCACCGGCCAGGACATCCCGGATAGCACGCGAAGGGGCGTGAGGGCCAGGCCGGCGAGCAGCAGGCGAAAGGTCCACTGCCCCAGCCAGTTGGTGACGAAGCTGATGGGATTGGCCGTGAGGTCCTCGGTGGCCGCCCGGTAGCCGAGCATCGCGAGCGGCAGCAGGCAGAGGACCCAGACGACCGTCTTGACGACAATCCGCGCCTTACGACTCACGCGGCGCACCCTCGAGAGAGACAATGACCAATGACAAATGACCAAATCCCCATGACCAATTCGGGCTGAGCTCCCTGAACCCATTGGTCATTGGCGCATTGGTCATCGGTCATTAGTAGTGTTTCCGCAGGTCCATCCCCGCGTACAGCGAGGCGACCTGGTCGGCAAAGCCGTTGAACATGAGGGTCTTGCGCCGCAGGAACTCGCCGATCCGCCGCTCGGTGGCCTGACTCCAGCGGGGATGGTCCACCTCGGGGTTGACGTTGGAGTAAAAGCCGTACTCCTGCGGCGCCGCCTTCTCCCAGGTGGTTCTGGGCTGCTGGCTCACCAGGCGGATCCGGACGATGGACTTGGCGCTCTTGAATCCGTACTTCCACGGCACCACGACCCGGAGGGGGGCGCCGTTCTGGTTGGGCAGCACCTGGCCGTACATCCCGAAGGTCAGGAGCGTGAGCGGATGCATCGCCTCGTCCAGCCGCAGCCCCTCGACATAGGGCCACTCGATGCCGGACAGCCCGAGCAGGCTCGGCCTCTGGGCGGGGAACTGCTCCGGATCGAGGAGCGTGGTGAACTCGACGAACCTGGCCTGGCCGGTCGGTTCGACCCGCCTGAGGAGCGAGGCCAGGGGGTACCCGATCCACGGGATCACCATGGACCAGGCCTCCACGCAGCGGAGAGGATAGACCCGCTCCTCGAGCGGGGACAGCCGGAGCAGCTCCTCAATGTCGTACGTCTTCGGCTTGGCCACGTGCCCGTCCACCTGGACCGTCCAGGGCCGCGTCTTGAGCGTGTGGGCCAGGCGGGCCGGGTCGTCCTTGTCCGGACCGAACTCGTAGAAATTATTGTAGGTGGTGGCGCTCTCGAACTTGGTCGGCGTATCCCTGATGCTGAAGGCCTCGTTCCGGGCCGCCTTGAGCGGCTGGCCGGCAGGGGCCGCAGCCGCGCGGGATGCCCAGGGCCAGAGGGCAAACACGGCCGCCCCGGCGATGAACTCCCGCCGGTTGAAATAGAGCTTCGGGTCGGTTATCTCGGACGCCTTGAACATCGGCGCTGGCTTGATCAACATGCTCCCCCTCCAGACTCGTGGCTCGTAAGGGGTGAGGCGTCAGGGGAAAGTGCGTTTCGCCTCCACGTCTTACGTCTCACGTTTCACGCCTCACGGTTCTCGCTTCTCGGCTCTAGGCGCTCGTCTCTCAGTAGGATGAGGTTCATCATCCGGCCGGTTCGCGGTTTCTCCGCCCGGTGGGAGAAGAAGAGGTCCCTCCGGCAGGCCGTGCACAATCCCACGTCCTCGATATGATCCCGGCGGACGCCGGCGCTCTCCAGGATGGCCCGGTTCACGCCCGGAAGGTCCAGCCGGACGTGGCCGGGCCGGGTCGCCACGGCATGCTCCGCCCAGGTGGAGAGCGCCCCCCTCATGGCCTCCGTCACGGCCGCATCCACCTCGTAGCAGCATCCCCGGATCCCGGGACCGATGGCCACCCGGCAATCTCCCGGGTCCGTGCCGTAGGCGGCCGCCATGGCCTCGATGGCCCGGGCGGCGATCCGCCCGGCCGTGCTCCTCCAGCCGGCATGCACGGCTGCCACCCCGCCCCTGACCGGGTCGTGGATCAGAATCGGCAGGCAGTCGGCGGTGGTCACCACCAGGGCCATCCCCGGCAGGTTCGTGACGAGCGCGTCGTATTCGTACCCCTCGTCGAGGAGGAGGCGCGGGAACCCCTGGCGCGAGACCAGCCCCTCGTCCACCCGCAGGACCCCGTCGCCGTGCACCTGCTTGACCCGGACCACCTGCGAGGCCCGGAGGCCGAACGCCCCGAAGAGCCGGCGGCGATTCTCCTCGACGGCCTGCGGGTCGTCGCCCACGCTCGCCCCCAGGTTGAGCGTGGCAAAGGGCCCCCGGCTCACGCCCCCCTGCCGCGTGCTGAAGGCATGCGCGACTCGATCCGAGTCCCTCAGGATGGCGGATTGAATGAGCACCGGTGAGCCGGGGAATCGGGGAATCGGAGCGCTTGTCATGCCAGGGAGGCCTTCCACTTCACCACCCGCTCGGGCAGCTCGCCCATGGCGCGCCGGTACTCCCTCTCCAGGCGGTCGCGCCGCGTCCCCACCTCGAAGTGGTCCCAGGGGAACCGCTCCGAGAGCGGCCGCTCGCGGCAGGCGTAGAAGTCGGGGTTGCGCGGCCACTCCCGGAAGGCGCGCCTCCAGTCGCCCCGGTGCGCCAGGGCAAGCTGCAGCAGATCGGCGACGTGCCGGTCCCCCCGGGCCAGGACCGCCTGGAGGTAGGCCCACTTCGGGACATCATGGGTAAAACGAATGCCGACCCGCCGGAGTTCCCGCCGCAGGTGGTCAATTTTCTCCTCCAGGGCCCGCACCTCGGCCATGGCGCACCACTGGAAGGCGGTCCAGGGCTTGGGGACGAAGCTGCTCACGCCCACGGTGAGCTCCGCCAGGCTCTTGGGGTCGCGGCGCTTCTGCAGGATGCGGTGTCGCGCCGCCTTGGCCAGCCGGATGATGCCCTCGATGTCCTCCGGCCTCTCCGTGGGCTGGCCGATCATGAAGTACATTTTCACGCTGGGGACGCCCGATTCGGCGATCAGGTCCACGGCCTGGAACAGCCGCGCGTCGCCGATCTCTTTGTGGATCACCCGGCGGAGGCGCTCGGTCCCCGCCTCGGGGGCGATGGTGAGCGTCCGCGTCCCGCTCTCCACCAGCCCCTGCACCAGGCCGGGGCTCAGGCTGTCGGCGCGGACCGAGGAGAGGGAGACCGCCGCCCCCCGCGCCCGCAGCGCCGCCATCAGGTCGTCGATCCAGGGATAGTC
This sequence comes from Methylomirabilis sp. (SeqCode), assembly GCA_037442485.1. Lineage (GTDB taxonomy): Bacteria > Methylomirabilota > Methylomirabilia > Methylomirabilales > 2-02-FULL-66-22 > 2-02-FULL-66-22. The sequence goes on along the minus strand of JBBIQE010000031.1, from coordinate 25,620 downwards.
CGAGACGCAGGCCCCCACCAGGCCGATCCGCCGCCCGGACTGGAGGGCCGTCCCGGCCGCGCGCAGGATGGCGTCAATGTGCCGGTGCCGCACCGGCCGGTAGATCTCGCCCTCCATGCAGAACCGGCAGCCACGGCCGCAGCCCTTCCCCACCTCCAGCAGGGCCATCCCGCCGAACTCGGTGTTCTCCGTCCGGACCATGGAGACCGTGTCGAAGTCGTCGGTTCTCGCCAGGCGGCGCTTGCGCACGGGAAGCGGCGCCCCCTCGTAGGCGACCACGTCCGCCACGGTGCCGTCCTCGTGATACTTCACGTCGTAAAAGCGCGGGACGTAGATCCCCTCGATCCCGCACAGGGCGCGCAGGAACGCCTCCCGCGCCGCGGCCGGATCCCGCTCGGCCTCGCGCACCCGCCGCAGCAGCTCGAAGACCTCGTGGCTCGACTCCTCCCCCTCGCCCAGGAAGAACCAGTCCAGGAAGGCCGCCAGCGGCTCGGGGTTGGACCAGGCGCAGACCCCCCCCATGCTGACGAAAGGATCGGCCGGCCCCCGATCGGCCGCGCGCAGTGGGATCCCCGACAGCTCCAGGATCCGCAGCAGATTCAGATAGTCGTTCTCGTAGGTGGTGGAGAAGGCCACGCAGTCGAACTCCCGGAGGGGCCGCTGCGACTCCAGGCTCAGGATGGGCACCCCCAGCCGCTCGTGCTCCGGCAGCTCCTCCGCATCCGGCAGGAACGCCCGCTCGCACACGATGTCGGGCCGCCGGTTCAGGTGCCAGTAGATCGTCTGAAACCCGAGGTTGGACATCCCGACGTAGTAGGTGTTGGGGAAGACCAGGGCGATGCGGACGCGGCCGCCCCAGTCCTTCACGACCGTCCCCGTCTCTTCGGCCAGGCGCCTGCGGGCCTTTTCCTTGAATTGCCAGCTCATGCGCGCGTCACGGAAAGATCCCCCGGCTCCGCACGCCGGAGGCGTGAGGCATGCTACCAGCGCAACCGGGGGACTTCAAGGAGTTTGTCCCCCTCCGCCAGCTAGCGCCCCCGGTGCGCCACGCCGCCCCCCGCCGTTCTGCCCTGGCGACGAGGCGTACCCGAAGCCCCGTCACTCCCATCCGGATCGGCGGGCCCCGGCATCCGAGGATGGCCAATTTCCCGGGCGACCCTCGCGGGGAGGGCGGCCGAGTCCGCGGTGCATTGGCCCCACCCGGCGCCCCGAAGCGGAAGCGCGTGCTCCGTTTTCCTTGCGGACACCGGTGCCTTCTTCCCGGCGGTTTCCCGCCATGTCCTCTCCGTCCAGGGGGCGCGGCCGATCCGCCCGGAGACGGTGCAGTTTGCCGACGGCCGGACGGTCCGATGGAAGGTGGGGGAAGCCCGCCTGGAGGTTGACGGCCGGTCGGTCACGACCCTCGTCCTGTTGGGCAGGACGGGGAGCCAGCCCCTCCTCGGCGCCTACAGCCTCGACGGTCTGGGGCTCTCCGTGGATTGGCGCCGCGGCCGCCTCCTCCCCATGCCGGTCGCGATCGTCGCCTCCTCCAACGAGGGGCGGGCGATGAACCATCGTCTTGGGGCCCGTCGTTGACGGAGCAGAGAGGGAAGGGGGCGGGCGCACATCGGAAGGATAGAATGTTCGGGTCGAAATCGGATCATCACACGGCAGAAGTCGCCACGGCAGGCTCAGGGACAGGGTCGCCTTCCGCCAGCAAGGCTTCGATCATGGAGCGGCGGGCAGGGCTGGCTGCCCGTTGGCAGCCAGCAGCCGGGTTCCGGAGGGAATCATGGGGCCCCGGTTGGCCAGGGAAAAGACCCGAGCGTGTGTCGCGTGGCCGGCCTGTGCGTTCCGCACGCAGACAGGCGCGCTGGGCGATCTTGGCGTGAAAAATCCGGGAGCAGTCGGCTGGCGTCGAAGACCGCGGCAGCGGTGTTAGTCCGCCGGCCGCCGGAGGCCCCGGCCGCCGCGCTCGTCGGCTTGCCGCCGCAAGCCACGCCAGGCGTCCTAATCGGCCTGGCGTCGAAGACCACGGCAGCGGCGCTAATCCGCCTGCCGCCGGAGGAATGTCGGGATGTCCAGGACCTCCTCGCTGATCTCGTCCAGCACCAGTTGCGACCCCACCACCTTCTTGCCCTTCCGCAGGTAGGCCCCCCGCTCCGGCGGCGCCGCCGCGGCGGCCTTCGGCACGTAGGCCCGCAGCTCCGTCACCCGCGGGGGCTCCTCCACCGGCTGGGCGTCCGCCTCGTCGAAGCCGGTGGCGATGACCGTCACGCGCACCGTCTCGCCCATCTCGTCCTCCAGCACGTCGCCGAAGATGATGTTGGCGTCCCGGTCCACCATGTCGTGGACGATCTTGGAGGCCTCGTTGAGCTGGTAGATCGGCAAGGTCGAGGCGTGGGTGAAGTTGAGCAGCACCCCCCGCGCCCCCTTGATGGAGACGTTCTCCAGCAGCGGGCTGTTGATGGCCTTCTGCACCGCGTCCACGGCGGCGTTGTCGCCGCTGGACTCGCCGATCCCCATCATGGCCAGCCCCCGCTCCGACATCACGGTGCGGACATCCGCGAAGTCCACGTTGATGTAGCCCGGCTTCACGATGATGTCGGCGATGCCCTGCACCGCCTGGCGGAGGACGTTGTCCGCCATGGCGAAGGCCTCCTTCACGCCGGTGTTCTTGGAGGCGTGGTTGATCAGCCGCTGGTTCGGGATGATGATCAGGCTGTCCACGGTGGCCTTCAGCTCCTCCAGGCACCGCTCGGCCTGCTCGCCCCGGCGCTTGCCCTCGAAGACGAAGGGCTTGGTCACCACCCCCACGGTGAGGATCTCCATCTCCTTGGCCAGGTTGGCGATGATGGGCGCCGCCCCGCCCCCGGTGCCGCCCCCCAGGCCGGCCGTGAGGAAGACCATGTCGGCCCCTTGCAGGTACTGGAGGATCTTGTCGGTGTCCTCGATCGCCGCCTTGCGGCCCTTCTCCGGATCGGCCCCCACCCCCAGCCCCTTGGTCAGCTTCTCCCCGATCTGGAGCTTGATCTCCACCGGCGAATGGCGCAAGGCCTGGACATCGGTGTTGACCACGATGAACTCCACCCCCGTCATGCTGGACGTGTACATCCGGCTGACCGCGTTGGAGCCGCCGCCCCCCACACCGATCACCTTGATGTTCGCCGTCGCCTCCGGATTCATCTCCAGCTTGATCGTCATGCGCTCTCCTCCCTGGTCTTTGCGCCGGCGCGCAAGAGCCATGTCCTAGAAGATCTCGCCGAACCACTCCTTCATCCGCGCGACCACCTTGTCGAAGATGTTCCGGTCCGTGACCTGGCGGAACTTGCGCCGGTCGCGGTGGGCCGCCCCGTACAGGCCCAGGCCCACCCCGGTGGCGTACATGGGGCTGCCGATCACGTCCGTGAGGCCCCCCACCCCCCGCGGCAGCCCCCGGCGCACCGGCATGTCGAAGATCTGCTCGGCCAGCTCGGGCACCCCCTCCATGATGGAGGAGCCGCCCGTCACCACCACCCCGCCGCTCACCCGGTCCGCGTAGCCCGCCTTGCGCACCTCGCGCTCCACCAGCATGAACAGCTCCTCCAGCCGCGGCTGGATGATCTCGCACAGGGTCTGGCGGGCAAGCACCCGGGGCCGGCGGCCGCCCACGCTGGGCACCTCGATCTTCTCCTCCGGCCGGGTCAGGGCGGCCATGGCGCAACCGTACTTCCGCTTGAGCGACTCGGCCTCGGGATGCGGCGTCCGGAGGCCGATGGCGATGTCGTTGGTCAGCATGTCCCCGCCCACCGCCAGCACCGCGGTGTGGTAGATGCTGCCCTCCACGAAGACCGCCACGTCGGTGGTGCCGCCCCCGATGTCTATCAGGATGCAGCCCAGCTCCTTCTCCTCGGGGGCCAGCGTGGCCTCGGAGCTGGCCAACTGCTGCAGGACGATGTCCTGCACCTCCAGCCCGGCCCGGTTGGCGCACTTGATGATGTTCTGGGCCGAGGCCACGGCCCCGGTCACGATGTGCACCTCGGCCTCCAGGCGGGTCCCGCACATGCCCAGCGGCTCCTTGATGCCCCCCTGGTCGTCAATCATGAACTCCTGGGGCAGGACGTGGATCACCTCGCGGTCCACGGGCAGGGCCACCGCCTTGGCCGCGTCGATGACCCGGTCAACGTCCTGCTGGCTGACCTCGCGGTTCTTGCCCGAGATGGCAATGACGCCCCGGCTGTTGATCCCCCGGATGTGGCCGCCGGCGATCCCGACGAAGGCGGACCGGATCTCCACCCCCGCCATCAGCTCGGCATCCTCCACGGCCCGCCGGATCGAGTCCACGGTGGCCTCGATGTTCACCACCACGCCCTTGCGGAGCCCTCGGGACGGGCTGTGACCGACGCCGATGACGTCCACCACCCCGTCCCCGTTCGTCTCGGCCACGATGGCGCACACCTTCGTCGTGCCGATGTCCAGGCCTACTACCAGGTTGCCGTCCTTGGCCATCCGGACCACCTCCCTCGTCGCGCCGGCGGCCGGACCGGCCCGCCGCCCGGGCCGGGCGCGATCATGGCCGACTGGCCCCGGCCGCGATCGGCCGGAAGACCACCCGGTCGCGGAAGCGCAGATCCACGTCGGCGAACCGATCCAGGCTCTGACCGCTGGCGGCCAGCGCCGCCCCGAGCCGCCGCAGTTGTCCCTCGAGATCCCGGGCGTGGAGCCGGATGGCCGGCATCCGCCGCCCGAGATCGACGACATAGCTGCCATCGCCGGCCATGGCGATCTCGTGCGCCTTCTCGCCCTGGAGGGCATTGGCCAGTTGAAACCGGCGCCAGACCGACAGGCCCTGGACCATCTCCGAGGTGAGGATCCGCTCGCCGATGGCGACACGGCGCGGGCCCGCGGCGCGTAGCGTCGGCAGCGTGGGCAGCTCCTCCTCCGTGAGGGCCGCCAGGATCACGCCGTCGGCGCTGAGCAGATACCGCCGGTCCGCGATGAAGACCGCCTCGGGCATGCGCTCCACCACCTGCACCGTGAGCGAGAGGGGCAGCCGACGGCGCACCGACGCCTCCTTGATCCAGGGATTCTCCAGGACGCGTCGGGCCAGGGCCTTCAGGTCCACCTCCAGGATGCTGGTCTCCGGCGCGAGCCCCAGGCTGGCGACGATGTCCTGGGCCGCCACCTGGAGATTGCCCTCCACCTGGACCTCGGCCACGCGGAAGTAGGGCAGGTGGATGATCGCCCGGCTCCCTTCCCAGAGCCCCGCCCCCGTCGCGCCGAGGACGAGCAGCGTGCCCAGCACCTTGATCAGCCGCGCCAGGCGCGGGAAGCCCTCGCCCCTGCGCACGCCCCCTGCGACCCGCCGCCGGGGCATCCTGTAGTCGCGGATCACTTTGCCCCTCCGGGCCACCCAGAACGGACGACCGACAACCGGCCAATTGAGTGTTCTCGGTTGTCCGTTGTCGGTTTGGCCTTGCCACCCTTGTGGGTCAGTCCTCCCCGACCACCCGGATCTCCAGCTCCAGCTCGACCCCCGCCGTCGCCCGCACCCGCTCCCGGGCCAGATGGATCAGCGCCAGGACATCCGCCGCCCGGGCACCGCCCAGGTTGACGAAGAAGTTTCCGTGCTTCTCCGAGATCATGGCCCCGCCGATCCGGGTGCCCTTCACCCCCGCCCGATCCACCAGCCGGCCGGCGTGATCGCCGGGCGGGTTTTTGAAGATGGAGCCGGCCGACCGGAACTCCACCGGCTGGCTGGCGTTACGCTGGACCAGCCAGCGGGAGATCCGCCGGCGGATGGCCGCCGGCTCGCCCGGCTCCAGGGCGAAGGTCGCGCGGAGGATGACGGCCCCCGCGGGCAGGCCGGAGCAGCGGTAGGCGAAGGGAATCGCCCCGCGCTCGAGGAACAGATCCTCGCCCTCGGCCGTGACCAGGTGGACGCGGGCCAGGCGGTCGGCGGTGGCCCCGCCCCAAGCCCCGGCGTTGCCCCACACGGCGCCGCCCACGCTCCCGGGCACGCCGCTCAGAAACTCCAGACCGGCCAGCCCCTGCCGGCTGCAGAAGGCCAGCAACCGGCTGATCCGGACCCCGGCCCCGGCCCTCACCGCGTCGCCCTCCCGGCCAAGCTCCTGGAACTTCTCGGACAGGATCACCATCCCCCGGATGCCCCCGTCCCGAACGAGGGTGTTGCTGCCGCCGCCCAGCACATGCACGGGCAGCCCGCTCTCCCGGGCGAACTGCAGGGCCGCCTTCAGGTCCTCCCCGTCCTCGGGGACCACCGCCAGGTCGGCGGGGCCCCCGATCCGGAAGGAGGTGTGCCGCGCCATCGGCTCATGGCACCGGACGGCGCCCCGCACGCGCGCGCGCAGCGCCCGGGCCAGGTCCTCGCAGCTCAGCACGGGCATCTCATCGGCCTTCCGTCTCGAGTCGGCGGAGGATCTCCTCGCCGATCTTCCAGATGTCCCCCGCCCCCAGGGTGAGCACGATGTCGCCGGGGCGGGCCACCGCGGTCACGGCCTCCGGCAGGTCCTCCTTCACCGGGACGTAGGTGACGCTCCGGTGGCCGTGCTCCTTGGCCCCCGCGGCGATCTGCTCGCCGCGCACGCCCGGGATCGGCGGCTCCCCCGCGGGGTAGATCTCGGTCACGAACAGCCGGTCCGCCTGGTAGAAGGCCGTGGCGAACTCGTGGGCCAGGGCCTGGGTGCGCGTGTAGCGGTGGGGCTGGAAGACGGCGAGGATGCGGCGCCCGAATCCCGACTTGGCCGCGTTCAGGGTGGCCTGAATTTCGGCCGGATGGTGCGCGTAGTCGTCCACCACCAGGATGCCCCCGGGCTCGCCCAGGATCTGGAAGCGCCGGGCGACGCCCGCGAACTCGCCCAGGGCGGCCTGGATGGTGGGGAAGTCGATCTGCAGGTCGAGCCCCACGGCCACGGCCGCCAGGGCGTTGTAGACGTTGTGCAGGCCCGGCACCCTGAGCCGAACCTGGCCGAGCCGCTCGCCCTTCCAGAGGACCTGGAACTCCGACATCATTCCCTGGAACCGGATCTCCTCCGCCAGGAAGTCCGCCTGGGACCGCAGGCCGTAGGTGACGAACCGCTTCTCCACCCGGGGGAGCAGGCTCTGGATGTTCTCCTGGTCCAGGCACAGGACCGCCAGGCCGTAGAAGGGCACCTTGTTGATGAACTCGACGAACGTCTCCTGGATGTGGGCGAGGTCCCGGTAGTAATCCAGGTGCTCGGCGTCAATCGTGGTCACCACGGCGATGGTGGGCGAGAGCTTGAGAAAGGACCCGTCGCTCTCGTCCGCCTCGGCCACCAGGAAGTCCCCCTGGCCCAGCCGGGCGTTGGTCCCCAGCGCATTCAGGCGCCCGCCGATGACGATGGTGGGATCCAGCCCGCCCCGGGCCAGGACCCCGGCCACCATGGAGGTGGTGGTGGTCTTCCCGTGGGTCCCGGCCACGGCCACCCCGTACTTCATCCGCATCAGCTCGGCCAGCATCTCGGCCCGCTGGATCACGGGGATCAGCCGCTGCCGCGCGGCCGTGACCTCGACGTTGTCCTGGGCCACCGCCGAGGAGCGGACCACCACGTCGGCCTCGCCGACGTTCTCGGCCCGGTGGCCGATGGCCACCCGGATCCCCAGCGAGGCGAGGCGGCGCGTGTTCTCGGACTCGCGGCTGTCCGAGCCGCTCACCGCATAGCCCAGGTTGTGCAGCACCTCGGCGATGCCGCTCATCCCGATGCCGCCGATGCCCACGAAATGGATCCGCCGGATCCGCTTGAACATGACCAGCCCTCCCCTCACCCTCGCCCCTGCCCTGCGGAGGAGAGAGGGTCGGGGCGCGGGCTCCCCATCACCCGCTCCAGCAAATCCACGATCCGCTCGGCGGCGTCCGGCCGCGCCACGGAGCGGGCCCGCTCCCCCATCTGCCGGAGCAGCTCCGGCTTCTCCAGCGCCGCCTGCACGCTGGCGGCGATGCGCCGGCCGTCGCAGTAGCGGTCCGGGACCATCCAGGCCGCCCCGGCCGCGACCAGGACCTCGGCGTTCAGGCGCTGGTGGTCGTTGGCCGCATACGGGTAGGGCACGAGCAGCGCGGGCTTTCCCACGGCCGCCAGCTCGAAGATCGTGCCGGCCCCCGCCCGGGCAATGACAAAGTCGGCCGCCCTATAGGCCAGGGCCATATCCTGGAAGAAGGCTTCCACCCGTGCCGGAAAGCCGCCCTCCTCGTACCCCTGCCGCACCCGGGCCAGATCACGCGCGCCCGTGGCGTGCAGGAACTGGATGCGGCCGCGCTGCTCCCGAAGGTGGGGCAGGGCCTCCACGAGGCCCAGGTTCAGGCGCTGCGCCCCCTGGCTGCCCCCGAAGACCAGGAGCGTGAACCGCTCGGGCGCGAGGAAGAGCTCCCGGCGCGCCTCGGCCGCATCCCCGGGACGGATCTCGGGCCGCACCGGATTCCCCGTGACGCTCACGCGCCCGGCCGGGAAGCGGCCGGCCGCCGCCTCGAACGCGACCGCCACCGCCGAGGCGATCCGCGCCAGCCAGCGGTTGGCCAGCCCGGGGAACGCGTTCTGCTCGTGGATCACGGCCGGGATGGCGAGGAGCCGTGCCGCCAGGACCGTGGGCACCGAGGCGTAGCCACCCACCCCCAGGACGACCTGGGCACCACACTCCCGCAGGAGGCGGACGGCCTGGCCCACCGCGGACGGCAGTGCCAGGAGCGCCGCGAGCTGCCCGCGCCAGCCCTTGCCCCTCAGCGGGCGCACCCGCAGGCCGCGGAAGGCCTGCCCCAGCCGGGGCAGCAGGGTGGATTCCACCCCCTCCGTCGCCCCCACCAAGAGGACCTGGGCCTCCGGCCGGCGCGCCAGAAGCGCGGCCCGCACGGCCAGCGCCGGGAAGAGGTGGCCTCCCGTTCCCCCACCGCTGATCACGACCCGCACCGCGTTCCCTCATGCCTGCGGCGAAAAACCGACCCCCGAGCCGCCTGCGGTGGAACCGCCGGGCATCCGGGCCGGTCGGTCGTCGGTTCTCCGGGGTCCGTTCTCCATCGGCCATGGCCGTCCGCCGCCATCACGGCGCCTGGCGCGAGACGCTCAGCAGGATCCCCACCCCGAAGAGGGTGAGGACGAGCGACGACCCGCCGAAGCTCAAAAACGGCAGCGGCACCCCCGTGGTCGGCAAGAGCCCGCTCACCACCCCCATGTTGAGCGCCGCCTGGCCGACGACCAGGGCGGTGATCCCCACCGCCAGGAGGCGGGCGTACGGATCGGCCGCCCGCACGGCCGCCCGCGTCCCGCGCCAGAGGAACAGCCCGAAGAGCCCGACGACCAGCATGGCGCCCACGAAGCCCATCTCCTCCCCCACGATGGCGAAGATGAAGTCGGTGTGGGGCTCCGGCAGGAAGAAGAGCTTCTGCATGGAGTCGCCCAGGCCCCGGCCGAACAGGCCGCCGGGACCCAGGGCGTAAAACGACTGGTCCAGTTGGTACGTCGCCCGGGCCGAGACCCGGGCGGGATCCAGGATCGCCAGGAAGCGCGTCCGCCCGTGGGCGGACCGCAGGATCAGGAGCGCCAGGACCGGAAGCGCCGCCGCGGCCGCGCCGAGGAGGTGGCGGCTCCGCGCCCCGCCCACGAAGAAGATCACCCCGGCCACGAACAGCAGGACGCCGGCCGTCCCGAAGTTCGGCTGCAGGATGAGGAGGCCCGCCATCAGCCCCGTCAGGAAAAGCGGCGGCAGGAACCCGTCCAGGAAGTCGTGCAGGCGATCTTGCCGCCGGGCGAAGTAGCTCGCCAGGAACAGGATCACCGCGAGCTTCGCCAGCTCGGCCGGCTGGAACGAGACCCCCAAGAGCCGGAGCCAGCGGCGCGCGCCATTGACCCGGACCCCGATGTGGGGCACCAGGACCAGCAGCAGGAGCAGGAGGCTCGTCAGGAAGAGGATGGGGGTCAGCCGCTGCAGCGTCGAGAGGTCCCGCCCGGCCGCCCAGGCCATGAGGAGCAGGCCCAGGCAGGCGTACACCAGTTGCTTCTTCAGGAACAAGGCCGGGTCGCCGAACCGGTCCTGGGCGCGGATGGCGCTGGCGCTGTAGATCATCACGATCCCCAGGCCCACCAGGCAGAGCGTCGTGAGGAGCAGCAGCCGGTCCGACGGGGCCTGCGGCACCCGGCCTCTCCGGCGGGGCAGATACCGGCGCCAGGTCCAGGCCGCCTCGGCCATCCGGGCCAGCTCCTCGTTCCTCACCCGGGGCCCCATCCCCGCCTCGTCCGACGGCGTCGGACCCCCGGGGCCCCATCCCCGCGGTCCGGGGGCCCGGCCCTCAGTCGCCATGGCCACTCGTCTGCCTCCCGGCCTGAAGCCCGCGGACCAGCTGGCGGAAGACCTCGCCCCGGTTCTCCGCGTCACGGAACATGTCGAAGCTCGCGCACCCCGGCGACAGGAGCACCGTATCCCCCGGCACCGCCCGGCGGGCCGCCTGCGCCACGGCCTCGGCCAGGCTCTCGGCCTCCGCGGCCGGACAGCCCGTGCCGACGGCCCGGAGGATCTTCCCCCGCGCCTCGCCGATGGCGATGACGGCCCGCGCGCGCTGGGCGAGGATGGGCGCCAGGGGGCGGAAATCCTCGCGCTTGTCCCGCCCGCCCAGGATGAGGACCAGCGGGCCCTCCGCGGCCTCCAGGGCGCGGCGGACGGCGAACACGTTGGTGGCCTTGGAGTCGTTGACGTAGCGGACGCCGCCGATCTCCGCCACCAGCTCCATGCAGTGCGGCCTCCCGGAAAAGCTCCCCAGGGCCTCCGCCATGGGCGCGGGGGCGACCCCCGCGGCCGAGGCGGCGGCGCAGGCGGCCAGGGCGTCCTCGAGGAAGTGCTCCCCCGGGACCCGGAGGGCGGACCTCTCGCAGACCGGCGCCGTCCGGCCGCCCCGGCGGACCAGCAGGCGATCCTCGCGGAGGAAGGCGCCATCTCCCACCGTCCGCGTCCGGCTGAAGAGGTGGACCCGGGCGCGGATTCCCTGGGCGTACTCCAGGACGGACGGATCGTCGGCGTTCAGGACGGCCACATCCTCGGGCCTCTGGCAGGCGAAGATCCGGGCCTTGGCCGCGTAGTAGTCCGCCAGCGCGGGATACCGGTCCAGGTGATCGGGCGCCAGGTTGAGCAGGATCGCGACCCGGGGCCGGAACGTGACGATGCCCTCGAGCTGAAAACTGGACAGCTCGGCCACGACCCAGGCGCTTTCGCCGAGGCGCGGCGCCACATCGCAGAGCGGCTTCCCGATGTTTCCGGCGACCACGACCTCCTCGCCCGCCCGCCGCAGGATCTGCCCCGTGAGGGTGGCGGTCGTCCCCTTGCCCTTCGTCCCGGTGATCCCGAGGAAGCGGGCCCGCGTCAGCCGGTAGGCCAGCTCGACCTCGCTCCAGACCGGGATGCCGGCGGCCACCGCCCGCTGGAGCAGGGGCATGCGGAGGTCCACGCCGGGACTCACCACGATGAGATCGGCCTCCCGGAAGCTCGCCTCGCCGTGCCCGCCGGTCTCGAGCCGGACGGCGCGCCGGGCAAGCTCCGCCAGGTCCACCCGGAGCTTCTCGGCCGGGTTCTGATCCGTGGCGGTGACGAGCGCGCCCCGCTCTGCCAGGGCCTGGCAGGCGGCGAAGCCGCTTCGGGCCAGCCCCACCACCGTCACTCTCTTGCCGCGGAGATCGAGCTCGCCCACGTCTTCCCCGCCTCCCCCCTGACGTCCACTGCCGACCGCGAAATCCGATCCCGCCGCGGCGGGATCCCTGTCGCGGTCGGCTCTCACCTCAGCTTGAGCGTCGTCAGGGCGATCACCTGCAGCACGAACGACACGATCCAGAACCGGACGATGATCTTCGGCTCGGGCAGCCCGTTCAGCTCGTAGTGGTGATGGATGGGCGCCATCCGGAAGATCCGCCGTCCGGTCCGCTTGTACCAGAACACCTGGAGGATGACCGACAGGGCCTCCACCACGAAGCAGCCTCCCGCCACCACCAGGATCAGCTCGTTCTTCGTCACCAGGGCCACGGTGGCCAGCGCTCCCCCCAGCGCCAGCGATCCCGTGTCGCCCATGAAGACCTGGGCCGGATGGGCGTTGAACCAGAGGAAGCCCAAGCTGGCCCCCACCAGCGCCGCGGCGAAGATGGGAAGCTCGCTCGCCCCCCGGACGAAGATCACCTGGAGGTACCGGGCCATGACCGCATGGCCCGCCACGTAGGCGAACAGGGTGAAGGTCGCCGCCGCCATCAGCGTGGGGACGATGGCCAGCCCGTCCAGACCGTCCGTCAGGTTCACCGCGTTGGAGCAGCCCACGATGACCAGCATGGCGAAGGCGATGTACCCGAGGCCCAGGTCGGGCATCCAGCGCTTCAGGAACGGGATGGGGACCCGCGTCGTGTACAGGTCGGCGGAAAACAGGGTGAGGTACCCCCCCACCGCCAGGCCGATGAGGATCTGCCAGAACAGCTTCTGCCGCGGGCGCAGCCCCGTGCTGGTTCCCCGCTTCAGCTTGAGGTAGTCGTCCACGAACCCGACCGCCCCCATGGCCAGCGTGCAGAACAGGGCCAGCCAGACGAAATGGTTGGTGAGCTGCGCCCAGAGCAGCGTCGCCGCGACCACCGCCAGCAGGATCAGGACGCCGCCCATGGTGGGCGTCCCGGCCTTCTTCAGGTGGCTCTGGGGGCCGTCCGCGCGGACGACCTGCCGGGCGCGCATGTCCGAGAGCCTGCGGATGATGGGCGGACCCAGGATCATGGCCACCAGCAGCGCGGTGAGAAAGGCGCCCGCCGTCCGGAACGTGACGTACCGGAAGACGTTGAGCGGCCCGAACTGGGTGTGCAGCGGGTACAGCAGGTGATACAGCACGGCTCGTCCTTACGTGCCCAGCGTGGTGCCCTGTCCCTCGCTCACTTGCGCGGGCTCATCAGGTGCTTCTTGTCCACCATGGCCCGGCCCTCCTCCGACTCGAAGCGCGTGGCGGTCTTCTCCGCGTGGGCCTCCACCGCCAGCTCCAGCAGGCGCCGGACGAGGTCCGCCGGCGGGATGCCGCTCGCCTCCCACAGGCGCAGGCAGAGCGACCCCGGCAGCGTGTTCACCTCGTTCACGTAGGGCCTGAGGGTGGGCCGCTCCACCAGGAAATCCACCCGCGCGATCCCCCGGGCATCCAGGGCGCGGAAGGCGCCGGCGGCCAGCTCCCTCATCTGCCGCGCCAGATGCTCCGGGATCCGCGCCGGGATCTGGCTGGGGGCGAGATCCGCCTCCTCCGCCCGCTCGGCCCGCCCGAGGTACTTGTCCTCGAAGCTGACGATGCCCACCGCGCGCAGCAGCTCCTCGCAGGCGGAGACCCGCAGGTCGTGATTCCCCAGGACCGCGCACTGCACCTCCAGCCGGTCCTCCACCGCCCGCTCGACCAGCAGGCGGCTGCTGAAGCGCATGGCCTGGCGGACGGCGCGGAGCAGTTCCTGCCGGCTCGCCGCGCGGGCGATCCCCACGCTGGAGCCGGCCACGGCCGGCTTGACCACCACGGGGTACGGCACCGCGGACTCCACCCGCGCCGAGACCGCGGCCTCATCCTGCAGCCATTCCCGCCGGGTGAACCAGGCGGCCTCCACGGTGGGCAGTCCCGCCCCGCGGAAGATGAGCTTGGACTGGATCTTGTCCATGCCCGCGGCCGAGGCCGCCACCCCCGGGCCCACGTAGGGCAGGTTGGCCAGCTCGAAGAGGCCCTGCAGCGTCCCGTCCTCGCCGTGGGTCCCGTGCACCACGGGGAAGGCGATGTCCAGGGCCTCCCCCACCTGCCTCCGGAACCACCCCGCCCGGGCGGGGTTGCCGACGAGGGCGCGAACCGACGGGTCCGGCGGCAGGAACCGCTGCACCGCCTCGCCGGAGCCCTCCGTCCCCTGCAGCCCCTCCAGCGCCTGCTTGAAGGCCTGCTGCAGGGCCCTCCGGCGCGCGGGCTCCGCGGCGGTCCGGCCCTCGGCCTCGACCTCGAGCAGGCGCGTCACGGCGGGCCCCGTGAGCCAGGCCCCGGCCCGGTTCACGTAGAGCGGGACCGTCTCGTACTCGCCGGCGAGCTGCCGCAGCACCTCGTACACCTTGCTGGCGGTGGTCACCGAGATCTCGTGCTCGACCGAGCGGCTGCCGAAGATGAGACCGACGCGCTGCATGGGCGCCTCACGTCCGCAGTTGCATCAACCCGCTCGCTGCCCCCAGGGGGCCCCCGAGCACACCCAGCCTTCTGGCTGGGTACCCGCCGTTGCGGTGGGGGGAGACCCGCCCACCGGGCGGGTCCGGTCCGGTCCGGAGCCCCGCCGGGCTCCCCCTTGGTCAGGCGGGGCGACCCGGAGCATGCCCGCCCCACCCCAGGCCCCCCTGGGGGCTGGGGTGCCGTCGCGGCCTCGCCCTCCGAGGGGCAGCCTGGGGGCAGCGAGCGGGACGAATTGACTTGCCGCCATAGCTCACGTCCCGACCTCCAGGTACGTGTCGGGCAACCGGTTCTCGAAGAGCAGGATGTCGCCCGGCCGCACGATCCCGGCCAGGCGGTCGGCCACCTCATCGGCGTGCCGGGCGGTCAGGATCCGATCCGCCGGGAAGTCGCGCCGGGCGAGGCCCTCGCGGATGGGGCGGGTCTGTCTGGGCCCCACCAAGATCACGTAATCGCACACGGCCGCAGCCGCCTCGCCGAAGCGCCGGTTCTCCTCGGCCTCGATGGGCCCCAGCTCGACCATCCCCGGCGTGATCAGGATGCGCGAGCCGCCGGAAAACTGCGCCAGGACCTCCAGGGCCATCTGCGCCCCCCGGGGATTGGCGTTGGCCACGTCCAGGATCTTGATGATGCCGCCCTCCTCCTGGATCTCCAGGCGCCGGGGCGCGGGCGCGAGCCTCCCCACCGCCTCCCGCATGGCGGCGAGGGTGAGGCCCAGCTCCCGGCCGGCCGCCAGGCCCGCCAGGATGTTGGAGATGTTCCAGCGGCCCAGGAGCCGGGTCTCGTAGGCCTGGCTCTCCCCCGTCTCCGTCACGACCCGGAACCGGGTCCCCTGGGCGCCGACCTGAAGGTCCGTCCCCCGGACCGCCAGGTCTCCCCGCGCCTCGCCCACGCCGTAGCGCACAACGCGCTTCCCCTCGGCCGCGGCCCGCGCCGCCAGCCACAGGCAGACCGGATCGTCGGCGTTCACCACGGCCGTCCCCCCGGGTGGCAGCGCCGCCAGCAGCTCGTACTTCGCCTCGGCGATGGCCTCGGGGGTGCCGAAGCGCTCCAGGTGCTGCACCCCCACGGCGGTCAGGATCCCGAGCGAGGGGCGGAGGATGTCGCAGACCTCGCGGATCTCCCCCGGCCCGTAGGCCGAGACCTCCACCACGAAGACCTGGTGCTCGTCCCTGAGGTCCTCGCGGATGACACGCGTGATCCCCATGGTCGTGTTGACGCCGGCCGGCGTCTTCAGGACGCGATAGCGCGAGGCCAGAAGGTCCGCCAGGATGAACTTCGTCGTCGTCTTGCCGTAGCTACCCGTGATCCCGATCACCCGGCCCGGATAGGCCCGCATGCGCCGCCCGGCCTCGGCCAGGAACCGGCGCGCCATGGCCCCCTCCACGGGCAAGAGGAGCCGGGCCGCCAGCCTCACGGCCCAGGGCGCCGCGGCGCCCGCCACGGCCAGCCCGGCTATCCCACCCGCCACCAGCCTCGGCGCCGGAGGTGCGGAGAGAACCAGGGCGGAGAGCGTGAGGACCCCCGCCGCCACGAGGGCGCCGAGGGCGAAGGCCAGGAGGGCCACGCGGATCGCCCGGGGCGTCCACTGGAGGCGCTGGCTGACCTGGAGGGGAACGCGGGACCGGGCGATGATGTGCCCGCTGAGGAGCCAGAGCGCGTAGGCGACCCCCCAGTGCAGGCCCGCCCCCGCCACGAGCACCGCCAGGATCACCGTCGGGATCTGCAGCCGGACCTCCACGGGCGGCCCCAGCAGGGACCGGTGCCGGGACACCCACTGCCCGTACCGGTCGGGCTTGTAGCGCTCGAGCTGCAGGATGTACAGGCAGTCCAGCAGGCGCCCGACCACCACGACGGCGTAGGGGAAAAGCCCGCGCGCCGCCCACCCGCCGGCCGCGGCGAGCCGGCCCAGCCACGCGACCGTCACGACGCGCCCTCCCCCCGCAAGAAGGCCTTCACGACCCGGCCGACCTGCTCCGGCAGGTCGGCGAAGGGAAAGTGGCCCGCCCCCGGAAACACCCGGAGGCGCGCCCCGGGGATCCTCGCCGCCATGATCTCCATCGCCTGCCGCGGCACCTCCAGGTCCCGGTCCCCCCACAGGACCAGAGTGGGGGCCTGGATGGTGGGCAGCAGCGGCGTCAGGTCCTCGTTCACCACCTTCACCAGCGTCGCCCGCATGGCTCCCGCCGCGCGGTAGTCCCGCGAGCCGAGCCGCCCGTACGCCCGGGAGATCAGCCGCCGTCCCCTCGCGCCCCAGCCGGGCAGCGAGAAGAACCAGCGCGCGAGCTTGGCCGCGGCCACGCGGGCGTAATAGCCGGGGCCCCGCCGCGGCCGGATCCCGGAACTGGCCACCAGGCAGAGCCGCTCTACACGCTCCGGGTGTTCGGCCGCCAGCCGGATCGCGATCCGCCCCCCGAAGGAGTGCCCGACCACGGCCGCCCGGGGCAGGCCCGCCTCCCGCATCAGCCCCTCCACGTGGGCCGCGTACTCGGCGACTCCCCAGGCCGCGGGCGGGGCCTGGCTCCAGCCGAAGCCGGGCAGGTCCACGGCCAGGACGCGGAAGGAATCCTGGAGCGCCCCGCACAGAGGCTCCAGGCTCTCGCTGGAGGTGCCCCACCCGTGCAGCAGCAGCACGGGATCGCCTCGGCCCGCCTCCACGACGTGCGTGTCCAGGCCGTTGATCCGAAGCAGCACGGACCCATCCCATTAGCGGTCCCCGGGAGAGGTCCCGGTTCCGCTGCTGGCGTACCCCAGCGCGGCCAGCTCTTCCCGCGCTACGACTCGATCATCGAAGGGGATCGTGCGGTCACGCAGGATCTGGTAGGTCTCGTGCCCTTTGCCCGCGATCACCACCAGGTCGCCGGGCTGGGCACGGGCCAGGGCTGCGGCAATAGCCTCGCGGCGCTCTGGGATTGTAACATGCCGCTCCCAGCCCCCGGACACTTTTTTCACCCCGGCCTCGATTTCCGCCAGGATGGCCGGCGGCTCCTCGCTGCGGGGGTTATCCGAGGTGAGGACCACGCAGTCGGCCAGCCTGGCCGCGGCCTCGCCCATCAGGGGGCGCTTGCCCCGGTCCCGGTCGCCGCCGCAGCCGAAGACGGCGATGAGCCTGCCCTGCGCATAGGCCCGGGCGAAGGTGAGCACCCGCTCCAGGGCATCCGGCGTGTGGGCGTAGTCCACGATCACGCCGAAGGGCTGGCCGGCCTCCACCTTCTCGAACCGGCCCGGCACGGCCCGGAGACTCCGGATCCCCGCCTCGACCTGCTCGCGGGAGACGCCGAGGTGCAGACACGCGGCCGCCGCGGCCAGGATGTTGGCCAGGTTGTGCTGGCCGACCAGCGCCGACCGGATCGCCAGCGGGCCCCAGGGCGAGGCCACGGAGGCCTGGATGCCCCCCAGGGTGAGCGACATCTCCCGCACCGCCAGGTCCGCCGGGCCGGCCATCCCGTAGCGGATCACCCGCGCCCGGGTCGCGGCCGCCATGAAATCCGCCCAGGGGTCATCGGCGTTGAGCACGGCCGCGGCCTCGCCCGCCTTGCGCCGGCCCGCCCCCAGCATCCGGAAGAGGAGCGCCTTGGCCTCGGCGTACGCCTGCATGCTCCCGTGAAAGTCCAGGTGGTCCTGGGTGAGGTTGGTGAAGATCCCCACGTCGAAGTCGCACCCGTCCACCCGGTGGAGCGCCAGCGAGTGGGAGGAGACCTCCATCACCGCCGCCCACGCCCCCAGACCGCGCATCCGGTGCAGGAGGGAGTGCAGGTCGCTGGATTCGGGGGTGGTGCGCTCGCCGGGGAACGTCACGCCGCCGCAGCGGTACTCGATGGTGCCGAGGAGACCGACAGGGCGGCCGGCCGCGACCAGGATCGCCTCGACGAGATAGGTGGTGGTCGTCTTCCCGTTGGTGCCCGTAACGCCGATCAGGCGGAGAGAGGCGCTGGGGTGGTCGAAGAACCGGCCGGCCGCGGCCGCCAGGCCCGCGCGGGTATCCGGCACCCGGATCACCGTCAGATGCGCCGGGATGGCGAGGCCGGCGGGGTCCCGCTCGACCATCACGGCCACGGCCCCCCGGGCCGCGGCCTCCTGGATGTAGGCGTGCCCGTCCGCACGGAACCCCCGGATGCACACGAACAGGGCGCCGGGGCCGACCCTGCGCGAATCGTGCTCCACGGCCGCGACCTCCAGGGTGGTGGGACCGCTGACCTCCGCCCCCGGGATCGCCGAAAGCAGCTCGCTCAAGCGCATGACCCGGCAGTCAGGCACGCTGGCAGTCAGGCACGCTGGCAGTCAGGCACACCCTGATTGCCCGGGTGCCCGGGTGCCGGAGTGCCATGTTCCTATCCCCGGACCAGCCGCACATCCCGCGTCGGCGAGGGCGGCACCTGCAGGTACTGCAGGGCGTCCCGGGCGATCTCCCGGAACGTGGGCGCGGCGATGGCGGCGCCCCAGCGCAGCGTCTCGGGCTCGTCGATCAGCACCAGGATCACCAGGCGCGGGGATTCGGCCGGGACCGCCCCCACGAAGGAGGCCACCACCTTCTGGTGCGAGTAGCGGCCGGAGGCGGGATCCATCTTCTGGGCCGTCCCCGTCTTCCCCGCCACGGTGTACTCTTCCAGGGCCGCTTCTTTGCCGGTCCCCTCCTCCACCACGCTGCGCAGCATGTCCAGGAGTGTCCGCGCCGTCTCGGCGGAGATGACCCGGCGGATCACCAGCGGCTCCACCCGGCGGGCCAGGGAGCGGTCCTGCGCCCGCAGGTCCCGGACCACGTGGGGCCGGACCAGGTTGCCGCCGTTGGCGATGGCGGCGAAGGCCGTGGCGATCTGCATGGGCGTCACCGAGACCTCCTGGCCCAGCGAGAGGACCGGCAGGGACAGCGCCGACCAGCTCCGGGGGCGCCGCATGAGGCCCGGCACCTCGCCGGGCAGATCCACGCCCGTGAGGCTGCCGAAGCCGAAGCCGCTCATGTAGTGGTAGTAAAGGCTCTTGCCCAGCTTCAGCCCGATCTTGATGGCACCCACGTTGCTCGACTGCGCCAGGATCTCCCGCACCGTGAGCCAGCCGTACTTCTCGTGGTCCCGGATGGTGACGCCACCCACCTGGATGGCGCCGTTCTCGCCGAAGAAGCGATCGTCCGGGCGGACCACCCCCTCCTCCAGGGCGCCGGCCGTGAGAATCACCTTGAAGACGGACCCGGGCTCGAAGGCATCCGTGACGGCCCGATCGCGGCGACTGGCACTGCTTGACCTCCGGTAGTCGTTGGGATCGAAGGTGGGCTGGTTGGCCAGGGCCAGGATCTCGCCGGTGTAAGGATCCATCACGATGGCGGTGCCGGCCCGGGCCCGCGACCGCTCCACCGCGCGCTGCAGCTCCCGCTCGGTGAGGTACTGGATGACCTCGTCAATGGTCAGCGTGAGGTCGAAGACGGGGGCGCGCCGCTCCGGCGGCTCCTGGCGGAAGACGATCCGGCCCAGGGCATCCTGCTGGGCCGTGATGAACTGGGGCTGGCCCCCCAGCAGGTCGTCGTACTGCCGCTCCAGCCCCTCCAGGCCGCGGTCGTCCACGCCCACCATCCCCAGGACGTGGGCCGCCAGCTCCTGCCGGGGATAGTAGCGCCGGCCCTCGGGGAACAGGCCGATGCCCTTGAGGCCGAGGTCGCCGATGGCCCCGGCCTGCCCCGGCGGCAGTTGCCGCTGCAGCCAGACGAAGGGCCTGTCGCTGTCAAGGCGGGCCAGGATTTCCCGGGCCGGCTGCCCCAGGATGGGGGCGAGCAGGCGGGCCGTCCCCGTCTTGTCCTCGATGGCCGCCGGCTGGGCGAAGACGGATTCGGCCCGCAGGCTCACCGCCAGCTCGCGGCCGGCCCGGTCAGAGATGGTGCCCCGGCGCGAGACCACGGGCAGGCGGCGCTGGTACTGCCGGGTGGCCCGCTCGGCCAGGCGGTCCCGCTGCTGGACCTGGAGGAAGAAAAGCTTGCCCGCGACGGCGCCGAGCGAGAAAAGCAAGAGGAGGAAGATGCAGATGATGCGACGCCGCATGTCGGTCAGGCCTCTCCCGCGATCCTCCGGCCGACGCCGCCCGGCCCCCCGGCCGCGAGGCCGGATGCCGGCGGCGCGGCCCTGCGAGCCGCCGTCAGCGCAGGGACATGGCGCGGCTCATCCAGGGGGAAACCTCCGGCGCGGCGCACCCGCGAGGCCGGTCAGTGGACCGCCGGCTCCAGAATCAGAACGACCTGTCCCGGCTTCGGCGTGACCATCCCCAGCCGCGTGCGGGCGATCTCCTCCACCCGCCTGAGCGAGCGGAGCTGCCCCATCTCGAGCCGGAGCGTCTTGTTCTCCTGCACCAGGGCCGCCTGCTGCTCGCGCAGCCGCTCGATCTCGTAGCCCAGCCGGACCACATGGATGTGCTGCCAGACATAGCCGAGCGCCGCCGCCAGGATCAGGACGCCCAGGGCCACCGTCGAGAGAAACTCCACCCACTCCCAGCGGGCGGCCGGGCGCCGCGCCGTCGGTGAGGCGACCCCGACGCCCGCGCGGGCACCGCCGATCACCGGCCCCATGTCAGGCCGCCTCTCCCACGGCGTCCGGGTCGTCGGGCGGAATGCGGACCGACGCCTCGGGCCACCGCTCCAGGGCGCGGAGCTTGGCGCTCCGCGCCCTGGGGTTGCTCGCCGCCTCGGCCTCGGTCGGCCGTATGGGCCGCCTGGTCAGGATCCTCACCAGCCCGGCCGCCTCCAGGCGCCGCCAGGTCCGCTTCACGATCCGATCCTCCAGCGAGTGGAAGCTGAGGACGGCGAGTCGGCCCGCAGGATTGAGGAGGCCGACCGCCTCCTCCAGCGCCCGGTCGAGTCCAGCCAGCTCGTCGTTCACCGCGATGCGGAGCGCCTGGAACGTCCGGGTAGCCGGGTGGATGCGCCGCGGCCACGCCGGGCGGGGGATGGCCCGGGCCACCACCTCGGCCAGGGCCGTGGTGGTCAAAAGGGGCGATCGGCGCCGCGCCTCGACGATGGCGCGGGCGATCCGGCGGGCGTGCCGGTCTTCTCCCCAGCGGAAGATGAGGTCGGCCAGCTCCCGCTCGGGCAGGCGGTTCACGAGGTCCGCCGCCGTCTCCCCCGCGCGTTGATCCATCCGCATGTCCAGTGGCCCCTCGCGCCCGAAGGAGAATCCCCGGGCCGCGCTGTCCAGTTGCAGCGAGGAGGCGCCGAGGTCGAACAGGATCCCGTCGAAGGTCCGCCCGGCCCCGACCAGGTCGGGGAGGTCCTCGTAGCGGCCCTGGCGCAGGGTCACCCGACTTCCGAACGCGGCCAGCCGCAGGGCGGCCAGGGCCAGGGCCTCGCCGTCCCGATCGATGCCGAGCAGGGTCCCGGTCGGCTCGCTCGCGCGGAGGATCGCCTCCGCGTGCCCCCCCAACCCGACCGTGGCATCCAGGTACGAACCGCCCGGCCTCGGCCGGAGGATGGCGACGACCTCCGCCAGCAGGACCGGGACGTGACCGCCCACTACGCCGCTAACGTCGCCGCCGCCTCGGCCTGCCCCCCCAGGGCGTCCAGGGCCGCCTGGACCGAGTCGAAGGCCTGGAGCAGCGAATCCACCCGCAGCTCGCGCATCCGCGCCGAGACTTCCGGCCCGAGGTTGGCCAGGGCCAGCGTCCCGCCCACCTCGCGGGCGCGGCACAACCGCTCCACCAGGACCCCCAGGCCCATGGCCTCCACCTTCCGCACGCCGTGACAATCCACGATCAGCGTGCGGCAGCCGTCGCGGAGCAGCGCCCCCACCGCGTTCTTCATCTCCACCATGGTGCGGATGCCGAGATCTCCCTGCGGGTCAATCACGGCCACCCTGTGCGCTTCCGACCAGCGGACCTGCATGTCTCCCTCCTACAGATAGGCGACGCGGCGGATCCGGCTCATGTCCACGTCCTGCGGCTTCGGCTCTTCGTCCTGCGGCTTCGGCACTTCCCGGGAACGTTCCTTCCAGACGCGGCGGAACCAACCGGGCGCCCTCTCCCTCAGCTTCCAGCGGCCCGCTGCGGCCGGGCGCGCCCGTGGTTGTTGTGGTTGTCGAGGTCGCCTCATGTCGCCTCCCTTCGCCGCCGGGACCCCTCTCAACCGGAGCCCGGCAACACTGAATCCAACCTGCTCCGGGTGTTCCGCCACAGGCGGATCGGTGGGCGGTTTTGCATTCACACCCCCAGCTCGCCCAGCCTGGCCGACAGCTCTTCGGGCGAAGGGGCCGTGCTCGCCTTGGCCTGCCAGCGGGCCTTGTCCCAGATCTCGATCTGGTCCATGACCCCGAGGATCACCACCTCGCGGGTGATCCCGGCGCGCTGGCGCAGCGCCTGCGGGATCAGGATGCGCCCCTGCGGGTCGATCTCCACGTCCTCGGCCGAGGAGTAGACAAGGCGCAGGAAGTCGCGCATGTCGCGCTTGAAGGTGGGGTTGGCCCGGATGCGGTCCTCGATGACCCGCCAGGCCTTCATGGGAAAGGCGGTGATGTAGGCATCGAAGCTGGTGAGCACCAGCGTCTTCTCTTTCTTGAGCGCCTCGCGTAGCTTGGCCGGGATGCTCAGGCGCCCCTTGTCGTCAATCGCGTGCTCGTACTGGCCTCGGAACATGCCCGCCCTGCCGACCCACCGATGGGACGTTTGTGGGATGTTTTCCCATCTCATCCCACTTTATCCCACCCTGGCGCGCACAATATACCGGCCCCAAACGCCGTGTCAAGCAAATTTATTCAGTTTTCTCCGAGGGTTTCGAGGCTTCAGGCAGGTCTGACAATCCTCGACCCCAATCCTGGCGTGCTCCCAGCTTGCGTCACACCAGGACTGGACATCCTGCAGGGAGGCAGCGGGGCGGAACGGGCCCATGCGCCCGCCCCGTCCCCGGATGGATCACATAGCCCGGCGGAGTGCGCGGGCCGAGGGCCTGGCCGAAGGCCCGGATCCCTGCCGGCATCCGCCACCGCTCGTGTCCGTGCCCATGCTCGTCTTTCCCCACGGCCACGGCGCACGGTCTCGGTCACGCCTCTCCACGGCCACGGCTCACGCTCACGCGCACGCTTCTTCCCCTCGTGAGGTCATCCCGCGCCACGCTCGGGACAGTCTCCGCACCCTCCCCCCCGCCGCAGGGGAGGGAGGAGTTCTCCGCCGATGACGAGATTCACGTCTACCTCCCTCCCCCCGCCGCGGGGGAGGGAGACCGAAAGGGGTGGGGGGGTTCGCAATCCCCTTTCGTTCGGGTCTCACCTGCCAAACTGGAGTTGCCCCGGTTTCGTGGAGGGTTTAGGGCTTTCGCCCAAGTCATGCCCGGTGACAGGTTAGCGACGCCGTTTGCGGCGCCGAGAAGCGGCCCGGCGCACGGCCCGGGCCAGGCGCCACCGCTTCCAGTTCGGCGCGCCCCCAGGGGCCGGACGCAGCGCGGCCCGCGTGACCTCGACGCCGAGAACCTCCCCGGCATGAGCGATGAGGAGGTCGCGGATCCACTCGGGCAGCGCTGGCCGCCGGCCCGGCACAGAGTGCTCGGTACGCCGGGCCTGCTGGAGGGCGCCCCACTCGGTGTCCGAGAAGCGCACGAAGACCCCGTGCTGGCGGGGATGCCGGAGCGGGGGCCGGCCGCGCGGGGCCATGAAATTTCTGATATCACAAAATCAGGCGCGCGCACAAGCAGCCTCGTGCCGGCTGGCTGCGCCCGCCGCCGGGCCGCGCCGCTCGTAGGCGAGCGGCGAGAGATAGCCCAGCGCGGAGTGGCGGCGACGGGGGTTGTACCAGCCCTCGATGAAGTCGAAGACCGCCAGGCGGGCCTCAGCCTGGGTGTCGAACCGCTGACGGTCCAGGAGCTCGCACTCGAGGGTCGCGAAGAAGCTCTCGCACAGGGCGTTATCGTAGGCGTCGCCGACGCTCCCCATCGAGGGCCGAACGCCCGCTTCGCGACACCGGCGTCCGAAGGCGAGCGAGGTGTACTGACAGCCCTGGTCCGAGTGATGGATGACGTCCACGGGCCGGCGCTGCGCCAGGGCCATGTCCAGGGCGGCCAGGACCAGCTCCGTGCGCAGATGGGATGCCATCGCCCAGCCGATCACGCGCCGACTCCAGGCGTCGAGGACGACGGCCAGATACAGGAACCCCGCTCCGGTCGGGATGTACGTGATGTCCGCCACCCAGAGCCGATCGGGCCCCGGCGCCGTGAAGTCGCGGGCGACGAGATCCGGCGCGGGCGGGTGAACCGGATCTCGGAGCGTCGTCCGGGGCCGCCGGCGCCGGCTGACGCCGTGGAGGCCAAGGGTGCGCATGAGCCGGGCGACCCGCTTGCGGCCGACGTGGATGCCGAGCGCGGCGAGCTCGGCGTGCACGCGCGGCGCCCCATACGTGCCCCGCGAGGCCCGGTGAATGGCGTCGATGTGCGCGCTGAGCTCGACATCCGCCCGGGCGCGCGCCGACAGCGGCCGCTTCCGCCACGCGTAGTACCCGCTGGGGGAGACGTCCAGCACCCGGCACATGGTGGCGACGCGATGGACGGCCTGGTGGGCAGTCACGAACTCGAATCCTTGGACGGGATCGAGCCGGTCTCCCTCGCAAACCAGGCCGCGGCTTTTGCCAGGATCGCCCGTTCTTCGCGGAGCTGGCGGACCTCACGCCGGAGCCGGCGCACTTCCTCGCGCTCCTCCGTCGTCAGGCCATCCGTCCGCTCGCCGGCATCCAGGGCCGCCTGCTTGACCCAGGTCCGGATCGCCTGGGCCGAGGGCTCAAACTCGCGCGCGAGTTCCTCCGGGGTCCGGCCCCGCCGGACCCACTCGATCATCTGCCGCCGGAACGCCGGCGGGTACGGCCGATGACTCTTCGGCATCGTGGACCTCCTTCCCCCCAAACATGGGGTGTCCACGAAACCGGGTCAAGTCCAACACGTCGCACACCATCTGGAGCGGATACCGGCGGCCCGTAGCCGGACTCACGGCCAATGTAGTGTCCAAGAAAATCCGGTATTGTGTAGGAGGGTGTAATCGATGAAGGCTCTCATCACCGGCGGGGCCGGCTTCATCGGCTCACACCTGGCCGACGCGCTCCTGGCAAAAGGAGACGAACTACGGGTCCTAGACGACCTTTCCACTGGTGCGATCGAGAATATCCGGCATCTCAAATCGAACGCGCGGTTCCGGTATGTTTTGGATACGGTCCTTAATCGGTCTTTAATGTCAGAACTGGTAGACGAGGCAGATTTGATTTTTCACCTCGCGGCGGCAGTGGGAGTTCGCTTAATTGTCGAAAGCCCGGTTCGGACGATCGAAACCAACATCAACGGGACCGAGCTGGTCCTCGAGCTTGCCGCGAAGAAGAGAAAACCGGTGGTCATCTTCTCTACTTCAGAGGTTTATGGGAAATCCAACGGCGCCAGGTTTGCGGAAACTGACGATTTAGTTCTTGGACCCACTTTCAAAGGGCGTTGGAGTTATGCTGCATCCAAGATCATCGAC
>JBBIQE010000030.1:0-29134 GCA_037442485.1 Methylomirabilis sp. (SeqCode) | reverse complement strand
GGGCGGGCCGGCTCCCCACCACCCGCCGACGAGCCAGAGACCCCGCTGCCGGCGGCCGCATCGGCCCCCCGCCCCCCGACTCCGGGCCCGACGGACGTCTCCGTGCCCTCCGGGCCCACGCCGCCACCCGCCGGGCCGGCTGCCCCGGCCGAGACCGCGCACTCGCCCCGCGACGAGACCGACGACACTTCGGCCGCGCGCGGCTGGATGTGGGCCCACTCGCTCCTGAGGTTCGACCCGCCGCTACCGCCTCCCACCCGTTCCGCGGAAGAGGCTCCGGCGCTCCTCGCGTGGATGCTGGAGCGGGATCCCGTCATCCCCAACAACCTGGAGCTGCTCGAGACCATCCATGCCGGGTGCTTCCGGGAGGGGCCCGGAGCGCGCGTGGGATATCAACAGCACCTGCTGCTCCAGATCGCCGACGACCTGCTGCTGCACCCCACCCGGGACACGCTGGAAACCCACCTGGCCCTCCTGGCGGCGGGCTATCGGCGGGCCGCGGGCCTGTACCACGCGGCCAAGCCCGACGGCGAGGCCGAGCGGAATGCGATGCTCTGGCAGATGGCCAGCATCGCCAGCCGGCTGCGGGTGGAGGGGTGGGTGTTCCGAACGCGGTATGGCGCGGCCGCCGGGACGAGCCGCCCCCGGCGGCCGCGTGCCTCGCGGCCGTCTGCGGACTGACGCCCGCCAGCGCATCGGGGGTGGGCCGGAGATCGGGCCGCGGCCGCCGCCCGATGCCCCGCCACGACCTCGGGTGACCATGGATGGGGGGCCGGGGAGATCCCCGGATGTGTCGGAAGCGGGCTTCGGACGTGGCTCGGCAGGAGGAAGCGTCATGCTCGCCATCGGGATCGTCGGGTGCGGGACCATCGGGTCGGCGCTGGCCCGGGCCATTGACGACGGGAAGATCCCGGCGCGCCTCGTCGGCCTGGCCAACCGGAACCGGGCCAAGGCCGAGGCGCTGGCCGCATCGCTTTGCGCCGTCCCGCCGGTGTTGGACGTGCCGGGGCTCGTTCGGGCCTCGGACCTGGTGGTGGAGGCGGCCACGGGCAAGGCCCTGGAGGAGATCGTCCCGACCTGCCTCCATCACGGGAAGGACGTCTTCGTCCTCAGCGTGGGTGGCCTCCTGGATCACCAGGAGTGGTTCCGCCAGGCGGAGGCCCGGGGCTGTCGCATCCTGATCGCGACCGGGGCCATCGCCGGGCTGGACGGCGTCCGGGGGGCGAGCGTGGGGCGGGTGGACTCGGTGACCCTCACCACCCGGAAGCCGCCGCAGGGACTGGCCGGCGCCCCCTACCTCACCGAGAGGGGGATCAGCCTGGACGGCCTCACGCAGGAGACGCTCCTCTTCGAGGGCACGGCCCGGGAGGCCTGCCGGGGCTTCCCCATGAACGTGAACGTCTCGGCCGCCCTGAGCCTGGCGGGCATCGGCCCCGACCGGACGCAGGTGCGGGTCATCGCGGTGCCGGGGGGCCGGTTCAACGAGCAACGGATCGAGGTGCGGGGCGAATTCGGGCGGCTGACCGTCGAGGTCGAGAACGTGCCCTCGCCCACCAACCCGCGGACGGGACTGCTTTCCATCTTCTCCTCCGTCGCATTCCTGGCCGAGTACGCCCGGGTCGCGAACAGACAGGGCCGGGGATCTACTTAACCGCGAATTACGCAGATTACGCAGACTGGGATGAGAGCCGAGAGCCGCGAGCCGAGAGCCGCGAAGGAGAATCTGCGAACTCTGCGTACTCTGTGGTTCCTTGGAAGTCTCGGGGGTTGCCTTGATGTCTGCGCAGCCATGGGGAGGCGGCGATGGACCAGCGGGTTTTCCTGACGGATCTCACGTGGCCGGAGATGAAGGCGCGGCTGCCGAAGGTGAAACTCGCCATCCTGCCGGTGGGCTCGACCGAACAGCACGGTCCCCACCTCACCTTCGAGACCGACATCGTGATCGCGACCGAGCTGGCGCGCCGGCTGGCCCTGCAACACTTCCCTCGGGTCCTGGTGGCCCCGCCGCTGCCCGTCGGCCTCTCCAATCACCACATGCACTTCCCGGGCACGATCACCTGGCGCGCGGACACCTTCCAGGCCTGCGTCGCGGACACCATCCGGGCGCTCCGC
This sequence comes from Methylomirabilis sp. (SeqCode), assembly GCA_037442485.1. Lineage (GTDB taxonomy): Bacteria > Methylomirabilota > Methylomirabilia > Methylomirabilales > 2-02-FULL-66-22 > 2-02-FULL-66-22. The sequence goes on along the minus strand of JBBIQE010000030.1, from coordinate 27,022 downwards.
GCCCACGGGATTCCCCGGTTCCTGATCCTGAACGGCCACGGCGGCAACCGGGGCGCCCTCTCGGTCCTCTGCACCCGGCTGCGGTACGAGGAGGGGCTGCCCGTGGCGGCCTGCACCTGGTTCGAACTCGTCCGCGAGGCCTGCCTCACGTTCATCCCCCGGCGGCGGGTGCACGCCGACGAGATCGAGGCGAGCATGGGCCTGTACCTCGCCCCCCGCCTCGTCCGCAAGACGGCCCTCCGCAAGGGCCGGGATCACGCCGACCCCTATCCGCACACCGACGCCACCAAGGGCGGCGCCGTGGAGGTGCCGTACTTCTGGGAAGAGCTGACCCGGAACGGGGCCTACGGGGACGCCCGGCGCGCCAGCCCCGCTCTAGGCGAGCGGCTCACCGCCGAGTTCCTCAAGCGGGCCGGCGAGTTCGTCACGGCCTTCATGCGGGGCGGAACTGAATAAACCACAGATTTCGAGAGCCGCAATGCAAAGAGAGCCCCGGAGCTTCGCTCGGATCGGTGCCGCTATGGAGGTGCACCGCATCCTCGGGCCCGGTTTTCTTGAGGCGGTTTATCAAGAGGCATTCGCCAGGGAGTTGACCCAGCGAGGCATCCCCTTCCGGGCGGAGGTGGAGCTACCCGTCTTCTCCAAAGGCGATAGACTCTCGACCAGTTATCGAGCTGACTTCGTGCACCGCCAGTCCGTCATCGTGGGGACACTCTTCAACTTTGGCGCGCCGTCCCTTCAGCACAAACGTTTCGTATTTTCCCCAAAAGAATTTGCGTAATCTGCGAAATCTGTGGTTCCCATGGGGGGTTCCGATGTTGGATCTGGTTCTGCGCGGCGGAACGGTGTTCGACGGATCGGGGACAGCGGGGTTCCGGGCGGACGTCGGCATCCAGGGCGAGTGGATCCGGGAGATGGGGGACCTCTCGCGGACGGCGGCCCGGCGGGTGCTGGACTGCGCGGGGCTGTACGTGGCGCCCGGCTTCATTGACATGCACAGCCACTCGGACCTGGACCTCTTGGTGGACCCGCAGTCCTCGCCCAAGGTCCGCATGGGGGTCACGCTGGAGGTCCTCGGCCAGGACGGGATCTCGGTGGCCCCCATGCGCCCCGAGAACGTCCCCGGGGTCCGGGCCCAGTTGGATGCGCTGCTGGGGGATCACCCCATCGCGTGGCGGTGGCAGCGGGTGGGCGAATATCTCCGGTTACTCCACCGCCGGACGACGGTCAACGTGGCCTACCTGGTCCCGCACGGGGCGCTCCGCTGGTGGGTGATGGGCTTCGAGGCACGGCCGGCCAGGGCGGAGGAGCGGGAGGCCATGTGCGCTCTGCTGCGGGAGTCCATCCAGGAGGGCGCGGTCGGCATCTCCACCGGCCTTATCTACCCGCCGTGCGTCTACGCCGCGTGGGACGAGCTGGTGGCGCTGGCCACCACGGCGGCGCGGGCGGGCGGCTTCTGGGTCGTGCACATCCGGAACGAGGGCGATGGCAGCGAGGAGGCCCTGCGGGAGATGGTGGAGCTCGCCCGCGCCTCGGGCTGCCCCCTGCACGTCTCCCATTTCAAGGTGTCGGGCCAGGACAACTTCCACAAGGCGGATGCGCTGGCGGCCATCCTGGAGCAGGCGATCCGCGAGGGGATCGAGGTCACCTGCGACCAGTACCCGTACACCGCGGGCTGCACTGTGCTGGGGGCGTGCCTGCCGCCGTGGGCCCACGACGGGGGGGCGGCCGAGACCCTGAAGCGCCTGCGGGATGCGGCCGACCGCGCCCGGATGCGGGAGGAGATCGAGGGCCCGCCCCGCGGCCTGTGGCAGAGCACGGTGCGGGCGGCGACCTATGACGGGATCGTCATCTCCACGGTCGGCTCCACCCGGAACCAGGCGCTGGTGGGGAAGAGCCTGGCGGAGATCGCGCGGCTCCGCCGGGCCGAGCCGTGTGAGGTCCTCTTCGATCTCCTCCTGGAAGAGCAGATGAAGGTCGCCATGATCGTCCACTCCCAGTCGGAAGAGATCGTCGAGAAGTACATGCGCCTGCCCTTCCACACCGTGGGGACGGACGGGATCCGGGGCGCCAAGCCCCACCCGCGCCTCTACGGGACGTTCCCGCGGGTGCTGGGCCGATACGTGCGCGAGCGGGGGCTCCTCACCTGGCCCGAGGCCATCCGCCGGATGACCGGCGCGCCCGCGAAGCGCCTGGGGCTCCGGGACCAGGGGCTGATCCGGGTGGGGATGCGGGGAAGCATCACCGTCTTCGATCCCGCGCGGATCATTGACCGCGCGACCTACGAGGAGCCGACGCGGGATCCCGACGGCATCCGGTACGTCCTGGTGAACGGGCAGATCGCCCTGGAGAACGGCCTCGAGACCGGCGTCCTGGCCGGCCGCGTCTGCAGCCGGACCTGGCCGGACTGAAGAACCGCCATCGCCACCGATTTCCCAGCGCGGCCTCCCGGCCGCAACCAAAAACAACGGACTCTGCGGATACGTGGGGTCGGGTCTTGCCTGCGGCGGATGGCGGCGCCCCGGAGCATGGTGAGGCCCACGGCGAGCCCCCAGGCCAGGAGGGCCGCCCACGCCAGGAAGCCCGAGACGGCGGCGAGGTGCACGAGGCTGCCGGGGAAGGCACCTGCTCCCACCTCGACCGTCCGGAGGAGAACCGCCAGCGTGAGGGACCAGAAGGCGACGCTGCGCGCCACCGGCATGGCCAGCCGCACGCCCTCGATGACCGGGACGAAGCGGAATCCCATGGCGCAGATCATCCCGACCATGAACCCCACCGTGAGCAGGTGCAGCGTGGCGTCGGCCAGGAGGCCGGACACCGGCGAGCCGGCAAGTCTGGAGACACTCCCCGCGAGCGTGCCCGCCATCCCCAGCCCGGCACAGGCGAAGGCGAACCGGAAAAAGCGTGCCTCGATGCGATCCCGGTAGAGGGCGACGGCCCCCCGGGGCTCCGGCTGCCAGGCGCCCACCGCCAGAGCGCCCGCGAGAAGGCCCGCCGCCACTCCCAGCTCGGCCAGCCCGAGCAGGATCTGCGGAGCGGGCGAGGTCGGGGGGGCGATTCCTGCCAGGACGCCGAGAAGCACGCCGCCATTGACGCCGACCAGGGCGGGGAGGCCCAGGCGCCCCGCCCGGCGCCCGGTGATGAACATCGGGACGGCGCGCATGGCGACGCCCAGCACCCATCCGAAGACCCCCCCGTACAGGCCCATGGCGTAGCGTCCCGGAACGGGCGGCGCCATGGCCGGATCGGCGCCGACGGCGACCGCGCGGATGGTTGCGAAAGTCTCGCCGGCCAGGGCCACGGCGAACCACCAGGACCCGGTGACCATGAGCCAGTCCGAGGGAAAGCGGGGCTCCACGGCCCGCAGGCCGCCGGTCACCCAGACCGCAAAGATCGCAAAGGCCAGTGTCTCGGCGATGCCCGACCCGGTCCATAGGGCGTCGCCGGCCGGTCCACCCAAAATCGCGGCGGCGATGCGGGCGGCGAGGCCGGCCAGGACGAGGCCGAAGATCCAGGGGGCGGCGGCCGGGCGATGGACGGGGCGATGGGCAAATCGCGGGATCAGATGGTGCGCCACACCCATGATGAGAACACCGGCGAAGCCGAATACCTGCAGGTGGCCGTGCAGGCGCAACCAGACGGCGGGGAGGGGCCCGGGCGCGGCGAGAAGCCGGTAGAGCGTCAGGGCGCCCACCGGCGTGGCCACGCCCAGCGTCGCCGCCAGCGCCAGCAGGGCGAAGGGGCGGTACACGGGAACTTCGAGGGAGCCGGGCGGAGGAGGGATCCCCTGCTCCCGGGCTTCCCGCGCGGCGCGGCGATCGGCGCAGCGCCTTCCGGCGGACGGCTCTGGAAAACGGGTTTGCGCTGCCATGGGTTTACAGGTATCCTCCGGCCTCGTCATGCGCGCATGGACGCAGAGTTTGTGAAAGAATCCCGCTCGCAACGGCCGAAGCCCCACCGCCTTCGAAATCCCCTCTGGCCCCCCTCTGGCAAAGGGGGGCCAGGGGGGATTTGGTCGAGGCGCCGGGCTGAAGGCGAGGTCGCTCGGGGATTCTTTCACACGCGCTCAGCCTGAACACGCCGTCTGCGATCTTTCTCCCAGGGGTGGGCCCGGCCCGGGCATCATATACCGAGAAGGCCGAATACTCTACGCGCCGGCTTCCCGAGGGACCCGGGAGATCGAGAGGATACATTCCATGCCCACGCGCCTGACCTTCCGCCGGCTCTTCCGCAATTGGACCAGCCTGATCGGGGCCGTGATTGCGGGCCTCAGCATCACGGTCAACATCTTCCTCCTCATCGTGGAGTTCCTGGCGTCCCGCCACAATCCGTACGTGGGCATCCTCACCTACATGCTCCTGCCGGGGATCACCCTGGCCGGGCTGGGCGTGGTGGTGGCCGGGGCCGGCGTGCGCTACCTCAGGCTGCGCCGGGGCCGCGCGGTGGTGGAGCTTCCCCAGCTCGACCTCAACATTCCCCGGCACCGGTATGTCCTCTCCCTCAGCTTCCTGGCCATCGTCGCGTTCCTGGGGTTGTCGGCCGTGGGCGGGTACCAGGCCTACCATTTCAGCGACTCGGTGGAGTTCTGCGGGCAGGCTTGCCACACCGTCATGCGCCCCGAGTTCACCGCCTACCAGAACTCGCCCCACGCCCGGGTCCCCTGCGTGGACTGTCACATCGGGCCCGGCGCGGAGTGGTTCGTCAAGGCCAAGATCTCCGGCGCCTACCAGGTGTACTCGGTGCTCTTCCACAAGTACTCGCGGCCGATCCCCACGCCCATCGAGAATCTCCGCCCCGCGCAGGAGACCTGCGAGCAATGCCACTGGCCCGCCAAGTTCTGGGGGGAGCAGCTCGCGACCCGCGTGCACTACGCCTCGGACAAGGAGAACACCCGCCGGGAGATCAACCTCCTCCTCAAGACAGGGGGAGCGGCCTACGGATTGAACGAGGGCATCCATTACCACATGAACATCGCCAATAAGATCTGGTACCTGGCGGCTGACGAGAAGCGGCAGGTCATCCCCTGGGTCCGTCTCATGGACGTCAACGGGGAAGTCACGGAGTATGTCTCCACGGAGCGGCCGGTCTCGCCCGCAGAGTTGCGGGAGGACCGGATCCGGCTGATGGACTGCATGGACTGCCACAACCGCCCCAGCCACAAGTTTCTCCCCGCGGGGAGGGCGCTGGACCTGTCCTTCGAGGCGGAGAGGATTCCGACCGACCTCCCTTACCTGAAGAAGGTGGCGGTCGAGGCCATGGTCCAGCCCTACGCCACCACGGCCGAGGCGTACCGAAAGATCGAGCAGTACATCCGCGACTTCTACACCCGGGAATACCCCGCCGTCATCCGGCAGCAGGAGGCGAAGCTCGCGCTGGCCATTGACGAGGTCAAGCGCGTGTACGGGCAGAACTTCTTCCCGGAGATGCGCGTGAACTGGCAGGCCTACCCGGATGACATCGGCCACAAGGAATTCCCGGGCTGCTTCCGCTGTCACGACGGGAAGCACGTGAGCAAGGACGGACGGGCCATCAGCAAGGAGTGCTCCTCCTGCCACGACTTCCTGCAGCGGCGGAAGGCCGGCCTGTTCGAGGTGCCGGCCACACCGGCCTTCGCCCACCCCTGGAGGCTCGGCGGTCGGCACGCCGAGATCCTGTGCGGGGCCTGCCATACGGGAGGGCCGGCCAAGCCGCCCACCTGCCGGGGCTGCCACAACCTTCCCGCCTCGGGCGCGCCCATGGCCTCCATGGAATGCAAGGCGTGTCACCTCAGGGTGCAGCAGCGGAAGCCCCTGGCGAAGTGCGCCATCTGCCACGCCGGCATGGGCGGGCTGCACCGGGCCGCCGGCCACGCCGCGGCCGGCTGCACCGCCTGCCACGTCCCCCACGCCTGGTCGCCCGAGCCGCGGGAGACGTGCCTCACCTGCCACGCCGACAGGGCCGAGCACAACCCCGGCCCCCCCTGCGCCGAGTGCCACGCCTTCCGCCCTCCCGCGGCCGCCAAGGCCTCCACGGTGGCAGGACCGCCGCCCATCCCGTTCCCGGCCGGCCCCGGCTCCCCGGGCCCCGTCACGTTCAGGCATGCGACGCACCTCGCCCGGGGGGCCACCTGCGCCGGCTGCCATCCGGCCCTGTTCAAGAGACAGAAGGGCGGCGTCACGCTCAGGATGGACGCCATGGCGGAGGGCCAGGCCTGCGGCGCCTGCCACGACGGCCGGAGGGCCTTTGCGGTGATGGACGGCAACAAGTGCCTCACCTGCCACAAGGCTTCCTGAGCCGCGGGCCTGTACGTCCTTACCGATCTCTGGCTGCTGTTCCTCCGCGACCCGACCCGGGTCGTGAGGGAGGAATGCGGGAGAGAAGCTTCCCCGTACCTGGGCGGGATTGCCCTTGACATTGGGGAGGGGCGGGCGTAATTGCTCCTCTAGGCCCCGCAGCGGTTCGTGCGGAGCCGGCATGCCGTGTCCGTGGCCCGATGGGCCCTGTACTCTCGGGGGAGCGGAGGTAGATCATGGCACACGCCTGGTTGTTCCGGGGGACGCATCGCGTCCGGGGACGGAAGCGCATCATCCATGAATACAACACGGGCCTGGAGTTTCTCCGCTACGGCCGGATCGTCCTGGGGCCCGGCGGCGGCACGGTGGAGGTGGAATCGGGAGACGAGGAGCTGGCCTTCGTCTGCCTGGCCGGCACCGGGACGATCCGGACGGACGGGCAGGCGTTCCAGCTCGGCAAGTACGACGCCCTCTACCTGCCGCGGGACAGCCGGTGCACGGTGGCATCCACCGAGCCGTTCGACCTCGCGGAAATGGCCTCGCCGGCGAGCAAGCTCTATCCCGTGCAGTACGTCCGCTTCGAGGAAGTCTTGAAGAATCCCAAGCTGGTCACCCAGGCGGGCGTCGAGCCGTACGCCCGCACCATCCACACGCTGATCGGCGAGGCCAACGTCCGGGCCGCCCGGCTGCTGGCCGGAGTCACCTTCAGCAAGGACGGCAACTGGACCAGTTGGCCGCCCCACGACCACACCAAGGAAAAGGAGGAGATTTACCTGTACATTGACATGCCCGCGCCGGGCTTCTCCCTCCATCTCAACTATACCGACTGGAAGGCGATGGAACTGGTGGCGCCCGTGTGGGAGGGGGACGCCGTGGCCATCAAGAGCGGCTACCACTACAATGTGGCCACCCCCGGCACGACCACGGGATTCCTCTGGATGATGGCCGCCATCCGGGAAGAGCAGGACCGCGTCTTCACCCAGGTGACGGTGCAGCCGGAATTCGACGGGCGGTTCAAGCTGTTTTGACCCCGGGCGCCCAGCCTGCGAAGGAGGCGGATCATGGCCGAGCAGAAGCGGAGGTACTACTACCGCGTCGCGGATGTCCCCCTGGTCCCCCTGACGGACAGGGTGGGGACCCGATTCATCGCCGGGCAGAACATCCTGTGCAGCTTCATCGAGCAGCCGCCGGGGGCCACCTTCCCCCTCCACAGCCATCCCTCCGAGCAGATCCTCGTCATCCTGGAGGGCACCGAGGAGCACATCTGCGGAGGCGAGAAGTTCACGATGAAGGCCGGGGACGTCTGCGTCCACCCGCCCAACGTGGAGCACGGCGGCCACACGCCCACCGGCTTCAAGGGCATTGATATCTTCGCGCCGCCCCGGCAGGATTACCTGGACCTGATGAGAAAGCACGGGCTGATCGAGTAGGCCGGTGCGCCTGGCCTCGCGTCGGCGGGGGCCCTCCCGGCCTTTCGCCCGGTGCAGGAAAGCCCGCGCCGTCCCCGGGAGCAGAGGCATGGCCGGGGGCCGATTCCCCCCGGATTGCGCAGGCCTCCGGCGAACCGAGACTGCACGGGCGGGGCTTCCGGGGGATCCGGGCGGGCCCTGTTGCCGATCCGGACGCCGAGGCCGAGCCGGGGAGATGTTCCGGCACCCGGGACGCGGAGGAGAGGGTGGCCCCCGGGAAGAAGCCCGCTGCGCAGAAAACGGCCGGCCGGGGAAGGCCGGCGGCGCCCGCAGGCGCCGTGCGGGTGGCCGGCAGGAACGTCCCCAGCGCCTTCCACGAGGTCCTGGAGAAGCGGGCGGCCCCGAGGTCGCGGAGATCGCCGCCGGGATGCGGTCCCTCACGGGGTCGCCCCGCACGAGCGTCAGGCCTTCGCGGAAGGGGACGTGAGGGAGGGCGAGGGCAATGGCCAGGCTCGAATTGCGGAAGGTGACCAAGCGGTTCGGGGACATCGTGGCCCTGAACGCGGTCAGCCTCAGCGTGGAGGAAGGGGAGTTCTTTGTCGTCGTCGGTCCGAACGGCAGCGGGAAGACCACGCTCCTGCGGGTGATCGCGGGCCTCGTACCGGCCGACGCGGGGGACGTGTACATCGGGGGGGTGAAGGTGACCGATCTTCCGCCCTCGCAACGCGGCGTGCGCATGGTCTTCCAGGGCTACGCCCTCTTCCCCCATCTGAAGGTCTACGACGAGCGGCGCTGGGCCAACCTGAACTTCCCGCTCCGCATCCGCAAGTTCCTGCAGGAAGAGATCGCGGGGGTGATTTCGACCGTCGCGCGGCGGGTCGGCATCGAGAAGGACCTGTATCCGCGGTGGCCCGACCAGCTCTCCGCCGGGCAGAAGCAGAAGGTGGCGGTGGGGCGGGCCCTGGCCATCCCGCCGAAACTCTTCGTGCTGGATGAGCCGTTGAGCAACCTGGATCCCCTGAGTCGGGTGAGGGTGCGGGATGAGATTCGGCGGATCCACGGCGAGATCAAGGCGACGACGCTGTACGTGACCCACAATCTGCCGGAGGCGATGGCGCTGGGCGACCGGCTGGCGGTGCTGAACCGCGGCAGCATCGAGCAGATCGGCGCCCCCAGGGAAGTCTACGAGAGGCCGGCCAGCGAATTCGTCAAGGTGTTCATCCACAGCTCGGACATGCCGGTCCGGCCGGTCTATCGCTGATCGGCGCGTGCACCTCGCTCAACCAACCCTGATACGATGCCGCGAGCAGCCCCACCGCGGTACAGCATCTCGCGACTGGTGGCGTCAAGCGCATAGGCCGAGTCGCCGATGAGGCGGGCGTTCGTGGTGGGGCGACCGGGAACGCGCGAAGGGCCCCCAGGCGGGTGGGCCCCGTTGCACGGGACAGGGGGACGCGGACCGACGCCAGGGCGCCGGGCCCCGAGGATCGCTACGCCATCATCCACGAGCGGTACGAGCGGGGGTCCATCCTCCTCACGAGCAACCGCGACCGCGCCGAGTGGGCGGAGCAGACCCGGCAGCAGGTCACCGCACAGCGGCGCGGGAAGCCGACTCCCAAGCAGGAGTCACAAGGAGAGCAAAGGTCCGGACAACCCATTGGCGAGGAACCCGACGCCGTCCCTGGCGGGCTCACCATGGGGCGACCCCGGGCTCTTCCGATCTGGCGGCCGTTGACACCGACTTTCTCCGGTGGCGCGACACGGTGCCAGACTGGTTCGCGTCGCCCCCCGGGTGGGGGCCGGCCCCGACATCTTCTTGGCCCGCGCCGATTGGGCCGATGCCTTGCCAGGGGGCTGAGCGAGCTTCCGGGCAATTCTGCGCGTCGCGCCAGGGACGGATTCCCGCCTCCCCCACCGGATGATCTGCAATCCAGACATCCCATCCGAACCCCCTTGACACTTGTATAGACATCTATAGGAAAATACCGCCGGCCTTTCAGGCAAGGCTCTCCGGTGACGGCGGCGCCGGAGGGAGACGGGCGAGGGCGAGCATGGATCTCCAGTTGCGGGGCAAGGTCGCGCTGGTCACGGGGGCGGCACGGGGCATCGGGCGGGGGATCGCCCTCACGCTGGCCGGGGAGGGGGCACGGGTGGCCGTCAACTACGTGAACCGCGCCGACGCGGCCGCGGAGGTCGTGGCGCGCATCCGGGACGGGGGCGGCGAGGCCGTTGCCATCCAGGCGGATGTCGGCCGGTATGCCGAGGTAGAGCGGCTCGTGACGGCGTCATTGGAGCGGTTCGGCCGGATCGACATCCTGGTGAACAACGCCGGCATCGTGAGCCGCAAGCCCATCCTGGAGGTCCCCCTGGAGGAGTGGGACCGGGTGGTTCACACGAACCTGTACGGCTGCTTCTACTGCTCGCGCCTGGTGGGACAGCACATGGTGGCGCGAGGCGGCGGCGGCAAGATCGTCAGCATCTCGTCCATCCACGGACGGATGGCCAAGGCCTCTCTGGGTCCGTACTGCGCCACCAAGGCCGCCATCGAGATGTTCAGCAAGCAGCTCGCCGTGGAGCTGGCCCCGCACCGGATCAATGTGAACGTGGTAGCCTCCGGCACCATCACCACCGACATCAATATCCCGCTCTACAAGGGCACGAGGCCGGAAGACATCGCCTTGCGCCAGGCGGTGCTCTCCCGTGTGCCCTGGGGGGAGATCGGCGAGCCCGAGGACATCGGACGGGCCGTGGCCTTCCTGGCCTCGGATGCCGCCCGGTACATCACGGGGGCGGTGCTGTACGTGGACGGGGGGTACACGGCCGAGGGGACGCCCCGTGTGGTATCCGGCGCCCCAGTTCCCTGACCGGTTGCCCCGACGCGCCTCGCCGCTTCAGGAGGGTCCAGGATGATCCACTGGACCATCACCATGCTGGACACGGGGACCCAGACCGTGGACAAGGGGGTCATGACCTACCTCACGGACATGGGGCGCGAGATCCAGGTGCCGGTGACGGTGGCCCTGATCCGGGGCCCCCGGACGATCCTGGTGGACACCAGCTTCCTCTCGGTGGAGCGGACGTGGGAGATCCGGCGCCGCAAGATCGCCCGGGGGGCGTCCCAAGAGGTGGTGGCGGCTCTGGCCTCGGCCGGCGTCCGGCCCGAGGAGGTCGCCCTCGTGATCCACACGCACCTGCACTACGACCATGCCGGCAACAACCGGCTGTTCCCCAACGCCCGGTTCCTCGTCCAGCGGGAGGAGCTCCGCTATGCCCTGGCCCCCACCAGCTTCGACGCCACGGCCTACTTCGCGCCCAGCCTGGGGATCACCCCGGACTACCTGGGCACGCGGTTCGAGCTGCTGGACGGGGACGCCCAGATTGCCGAGGGGGTCCGGGTGATCGCCACGCCGGGCCACACGCCGGGCCACCAGTCGGTCGTGGTGGACACGGCGGGCGGACGCTACTGCATCGCCGGGGACGCGGTCATGCAGTACGAAAACCTGCAGCGGCGCATCCCGCCCGGGATCCACACCTCGGTGATCGACTGCATGGCCTCCCTCGAGCGGATCGCCCGGGAGGCGGACCACGTGCTTCCGGGCCACGAGCCGAAACTGTTCCAGCGTTCGCCCGCCCGGTTTCCCTGCGGAGCCGACGGGTCATGAGGAGGTGAGGCGAAGGACAGCGGTGCGGGTGGGTGGGAAAGCGGCAGTGGAAAAGGGCGCAGGATGCCTCTTGGAGGGAAAGGAGCACAGCATGAGGCGAAGCAACGGAGGTGTGACGCGGCGGGATCTGCTCAAGGCGGGTGCCATCGCCGGGGTGGGATTGGGGCTCCCGGCGAGTTTCGGGCGGCCCGCCCGGGCAGCGGCGGCCAGGACGATCATCAAGATCGGCACCGGCGTGGCGCCGGATCATCCGGAGAACATCGGCGCCCGGAAGATCAAGGAGTTGGTCGAGAAGAAGGCCGGGGACCGGCTTGAGGTCCAGGTCTTCACCGACGGCCAGCTCGGCGACCAGCGGACCATGGTCGAGAACATGCGGCTCGGCACCCTGGAGATGACCTGGGTCACGGTGGGCTTCTTCGGCTCCTACGAGCCGATCCTGAACGTCATCGAGAGCGGCTATCTGTTCCGGGATAGCTGGCACTCCTACAAGGTGTTCGACGGGCCCATGGGCAACGAGATCCGGGCCCTGGTGGAGAAGCACGGGGTGAAGCTCTTGGGCTTCTACGAGGCTGGCCTGCGCCACATCACCAACAACGTGCGGCCCATCCGGACGCCGGCGGACCTCAAGGGGCTGAAAATCCGAACCCCCCAGGCCAAGTACCACCTGAACACCCTGAAGTACATGGGGGCGAACCCTGTGGCCATGTCCTTCGGCGAGCTGTACACGGCCATGCAGCAGAAGGTCGTGGACGGCCAGGAGAACCCCCTGTCCAACATCTACAAGGCCAAGTTCTACGAGGTGCAGAAGTACCTCTCCCTCACCGGCCACCTCCATCTCACCCACATGGTGATGTACAGCGCCAAGCTGTGGGACAAGCTGCCCGCCGACCTCCAGAAGGTGGTGCGGGAATCCGTGATCGAGTCGCAAGAGACGCAGCGCAAGGCGGTGCGGGACGACGACGCCAACCTTCTGAAGGAGCTGAAGGCCAAGGGGATGCAGGTCAACGAGGCCGACCGGGAGGCGTTCCGGAAAAGCGTGCTGCCTCTCCGGGAGGAGGCGGTGAAGGAATTCGGCCCCAAGGCCAAGGAGTGGATCGAGCGGATCGAGGCCACGAAGTAGGCGCGGGGACACGACGCGTTCGGGCGTGGGGGGTATCCTCCCACGCCCGCAGTGGTGCGCCTTCCTTCGAGGAGCGGGCATGGGGAATGTCCTGTCGGCCATCCAGCGGGCCGTGGACGCCGCCGTCCGCTGGGTGGTCATTGTCTTGATGCTGGTCATGACGGTGGCGGTCTGCCTGCAGATCCTGTTCCGCTACGTCTTCAACGTCCCCCTGGGCTGGTCCGAGGAGATGGCGCGCTTCGCGTTCGTGTGGGTGTCGTTCTTCGGGGCCAGCGCCCTGATGCGGATGCGCGAGCACATCAACGTGACCATATTCCTGGACCGGTTCCCGGCTCGGCTCCGGGGGGTCGCGGTCTTGCTCGCGAACCTGGTGGCCGTGATCTGCGTCTATTTCTTCGTCGTCGGCGGCATCGCCCTCACCACCAACGAGTGGCGGCAACTGGCCCCGGCCACGGAGATCCCCATGGGCTGGGTCTACGTGGCGATCCCGGTCTCCTCGGGGCTGATGGCGATCTGGGTGCTGATCCAGACCATCGAGGCAGCGCGGAAGCTGGCCGGGAGCGACCGGCCATGACCCTCATCCTCTTCTTCGGCGTCTTCTTCCTCACGCTGATCATCAGCGCCCCCATCATGTTCAGCCTGGCCCTGAGCGCCCTGGCCCTGCTCTGGAACAAGGGGATGCTGGTCCCCCAGCTCGTGGTCCAGCGCATGTTCGCCGGCATTGACTCGTTTCCCATGATGGCCATCCCGTTCTTCATGCTGGCCGGCGCCCTGATGGACACGGGCGGGATCTCGACGCGCCTGGTGCGGTTCTCCAACTACCTGGTGGGCTGGATCAGCGGGGGACTGGCCCACGTCGCCATAATGGCCTCCATGTTCTTCGCGGGCATCACCGGGTCGGCCGTGGCGGATACCACGGCCATCGGCTCCACCCTCATCCCTCTCATGGACAAGCGGGGATTCCCCAAGCTCTTCTCGGCCAGTGTGGTGGCGGCCGCGGGTGTGGTCGGGCCGATCATCCCGCCCAGCATTCCCATGGTGATCTACGGCGTCATGGCCGGCGTGTCCATCGGGGCGCTCTTCATGGGAGGCTTCGTCCCGGGGATCCTGGTCGGGCTGGCGCTGATGGCGGTGGCCTACGTCCAGGCCAAGCGGCACGGCTACCCGCGGGAGACGGTGCGGCCCACCGCCCGCGAGTTCCTCCAGGCCACGAGCAGCGCCTTCGGGGCCATCCTGATGCCGTTGATCATCCTGGGGGGCATCTTCGGTGGCATATTCACGGCGACCGAGGCGGCCGCGGTGGCGACCGTGTATGCCTTCCTCCTGGGGAAATTCGTCTACCGGGAGCTGGCGTGGCGTCAACTGCCCCAGATCGTCTACAGGGCCGGACTGAACACGGCCATGATCCTCATCATCGTGGGGGTGGCCAACCTGGTCGGCTACATCATGGCGGTGGAGCGGATCCCCCTGCTGGTGGCGGAGCTTTTCCTGAGCCTCACCACGAACAAGTACGTGATGCTCCTCCTGATCAACGTCCTGCTCCTGATCGTGGGCTGCTTCGTTGACGGCGCCTCCGCGCTCATCATCTTCACGCCGGTCCTGCTCCCCCTCATCCATAGGCTGGGGATTGACCCGGTCTTCTTCGGCGTGCTGATCACGGTCAACCTGATGATCGGGACCATCACGCCGCCGGTGGGGCTCTGCCTGTATGTGACCTGCGGCATCGCGGATGTGCGGTTGGACCAGATCAGCCGGGCCATCCTCCCGTTCCTGTTGATCGAGATCGCGGTGCTGCTCCTCGTTACCTATGTTCCCGGGCTGATCATGTTCCTCCCGGCGCTCTTCGGGCCCAAGTAGGGCCGTGCGAATTGCGGATGGCGCAATGGACCGGCACGTCGCGCGCTGACCTCTGGCCCCGGAGCGCCGACGGCCGATTTTCTGGAGCGGCGATGGAGCGCATCATCTCCGTCAGCAGCATGGCCTTCGACGGCTACCCGCTGGAGGTGGCGCTGGACGAGCTGGCCGCCCTCGGGGCGCGGTATGTCGAGCCGGCCAGCGTGGACAAGGTGTTCCAGCACCTCCGGGAGGAGGACTTCTGCGAGGCCCGCGCCGCCTGGCTGCGGGAGGAGCTCGACGCCCGGGGCCTCGGCTGCGTCTCGCTCTCCGCCCACATGGATCTCACCCAGCCGGATGCGGTGGAGCGGTTCCGCCGTCGGCTGGAGTTCGCGGCCGCCCTCGGGGCGCGGATCGTGAACACCATCGCCGGGCCCGTGTCGGGCCTGGACGGATTCCGGGCCAACATCCCGGCCATCGGCAGGCGGGCGGCCGATCTGGGCCTCACCCTGGCGCTGGAGAATCACGGAGACCTGGTGGATCGCGGGCGCCGGATCGTGGCGTTCATCGAGGGGATCGGGATTCCCGCCGTTCGGGCGAACTATGACACCGGGAACGCCTGGTACTATGCCAGGGGGCGCCTCGATCCGGTGGCGGAACTCGCCGAGGTGGCGCCGGTGGTCGCCCACGTCCACCTGAAGGATCCCCGGGTTGAGGACGGCCTCCTGCGCTGGGTCGCCCTGGGGGAGGGGATCCTGGACCTCCCGGCGCTGGCGCGCATCCTCCGCGAGCGGCTGCCGCAGGTCCCGGTGAGCATCGAGGTGTCGCCCCGCCAGCGCTCCCGCGATTTCGAGCCCCGCTGGCGGACGCCGGAGGTGCCGCCGCTCGCGGAGATCCGGGGAATCATCGGCCGCTCCCTGGCGGCCCTTCGCGCTGCGCTGGCGGGATCGGAGAGGGAGGGCTGAAATTATAGTTGACATATAGATGTCTATACAATATTTTCCCGTGCTACAGAGAACAGAGAAGATGAGTATGCGCGCCGAGGAAAGCTTCATCCCGGTCTATTACCGCCTCGAGAAGTTTCTCCGGGACCAGATCCTGTCCGGTGCGCTCAAGCCCGGCGCGGCGATTCCTCCAGAGTCCCAGCTCGCCCAGCAGTTCTCCACCAGCCGGATGACCGTCCGTCAAGCCCTTTCCCGCCTGGTCTTCGAGGGGCTCATCGAGCGTCATCGGGGACGGGGCAGCTTCGTGGCCGAGCCTCGCCTGGAGCACACCAAGATGTGGCTGAGCTTCGAGGAGGAGATGCAGGCGCGAGGGTCCAAGATCGCCCACAAGCTCCTGCAGATGCGGATCGTCCCCATCGAGGGGAAGGCGGCGGAGCATCTAGCCCTCCCCGAGGGCACTCCGGTCTTCTTCCTGCAGCGGCAACGCCTGGTGGATGGCCAGGTCGCCGGCTACGAGAACCGCTTTCTTCCGCGAAAGATTGGCGAGGCCCTGACCCAGGACGAGATTCACAATCGACCGCTGGTCCCCGCAGTCGAGCGCATTCTCGGGCGCGCGAGGACCCGGCTGGCACTTTGGGTCTCGGCCTCTGTGGTCCGGCGCGAAGAGGCCATCATTCTCGAGACAAAGGTCGGGGCGCCGGTCCTGGTCCGGGAGAACATCTGGTATCTGGATCCTGAGGGGCCCATCCAGTACGGCAAGTCCATCTTCCGCGGGGACCGCTACCAGATGTTCGTGGAATTCACCTCCACCCCGGTGGGCCCCGCCCCCAGCGGATGAGAGCCCGCCCGTTGCCGGCGAGGCGGGGCCGGGTCGCCGCGCGGGCTCACGGCACGGGCCGAACCGCGCGGCCTCCCCCCGGAGGTGCGGACCCGGCAATCCGGCCAGGCGGCGACGACGTTCTGCGCCCTCGGGATGACGCATCGCCAGGGCGCCAAGACCCCTCGCGGAATCGGTCGCGGGCCGACGGCCTGCGGCCTGGAGGTGAACCCTTGCGGCAAGGAGGTGTGATCATGGAAGCGCGGCGCACGGCCCCTTTCACACCGGTCCTCGGACTGGCCCTCATCGGGCTGCTGGTCGGTCTCCTCGCAGCCTCCGGTGCGGACGCCGGGGTGCTCCGGATGAAGTTCGGCCACTTTGCCGACGAGAGCCACCCGGGTCACCTCGCGGCCAAGCAGTTCGCCACCATGGTGGAGGAGCGGACCAAGGGGGAGATCAAGATCCACATCTACCCGGCCAATACCCTCGGCGCCCCCCCGGAGGTGGCCGAGCAGGTCAAGCTGGGCGTCACCGACATGGCGACCCCGACCCAGGGCCAGCTCGACAAGTGGATCAAGGCCTTCGGGGCGGTGATGATGCCCTTCCTGTATGACGACTACGCCCATGCCCACCGGGTCCTGGACGGCCCCTCGTTCCAGTGGTTCAGCCAGTTGGCCGAGAAGGAAGGATTCATCCTCCTCTCCAACTGGGAGTGGGGCTTTCGCCACCTGACCAACAACAAGCGACCCATCCACAGCCCGGCGGACGTCAGGGGCCTGAAGCTGCGGGTGCCGCCCGAGATCCAGCTCCAGGCCACCATGGAGGCCCTGGGGGCGGTGACCACGGTCATCGCCTTCCCCGAGCTGTACATGGCCCTGGCCCAGGGCGTGGCGGACGGCCAGGACAACCCCATCGCCACCATCTATTACAACAAGTTCTACGAGGTGCAGAAGTACCTGGCCATCACCCGGCACGTCTACAACAACCAGATCCACGTGGTGAGCGCCAAGACCTGGGCCAAGCTGACGCCCGAGCAAAAGAAGGTCTTCCGAGAGGCCAGCCAACTGGCCGGGACCTACATGCGCCAGACGATTCAGGCGGAGGAGGAGGATCTGATCGGCAAGATGGAGAAGGCGGGGGTCACGGTGACGCGGCCCGACCTGGCCCCCTTCCGGGCGCTCATGGGGCCGGCCTACGAACGCATCGGCAAGTACGCGGGCGAGGAGAATGTGAAGAGGTTCCGCGAGTTCGTCGAGGCCGCCCGGAAGAAGTAAAATCGCCGCGACCGTCCGGGTGACGCCCGTGGAGACCCTGGCCGTCTTCGGGGTGCTGGCGGCCCTCATGCTGCTGGGCCTGCCCATCGCCGTCAGCATGGCGCTCACCGCCATCCTCAGCTTCCTCGCCCTGGGGGAACCCGACCTGCTCAGCATGGTGCCGCAGCGGATGTATGCCGGGACCACCAGCTTCCCCCTCCTGGCGATCCCCTTCTTCATCCTGGCGGGCAACCTCATGAACACCGGGGGGATGACGCAGCGGATCTTCCGGGTCGCCCGGTGCCTGGTGGGTCACATCAAGGGAGGGCTGGGCCACGTCAACGTGGTGGCGAGCATGATCTTCGCGGGCATGTCCGGCTCGGCCGTGGCCGATGCGGCCGGCCTGGGCCTGGTGGAGATCGAGGCCATGCGCAAGGCCGGATACGATCCCCGCTTCAGTGCCGCCGTGACCGCGGCCTCCTCCACCATCGGCCCCATCGTCCCCCCCAGCATCCCCTTCGTCATCTTCGGCAGCATGACCGGCACCTCGGTGGGGCGGCTCTTCCTGGGCGGGTTCTTGCCGGGCCTCCTGATGGGCCTCGCCCTGATGATCACGGTCTACATCATCGCCACCCGCCGGGGCTACCCACAGGAGCGACGGGTCGGCGCCCGGGAGCTTCTCGAGGCGATCCTGGCCGGCCTGCCCGCCCTCGGGGCCCCGGCCATCATCATCGGGGGAATCCTGGCCGGCATCTTCACGCCCACCGAGGCCTCCGTCGTCGCCTGCCTCTACGCCCTGATCCTGGGGCTCCTGCTGTACCGGGAAATCCGGGTGAGTGACCTGCCCCGCATCCTCTGGGAGACGCTGGAGCACACCATCCGGGTGATGTTCATCATCTCGGCCGCCAGCCTCTTCGGCTGGATGCTGATCCAGCAGCGGATCCCCAACCTGGTGGTGGAAGGCCTGGTGGCCCTGACGGATCGGCGCTGGGTGATCCTGCTGATCATCAACGGGATCCTGCTGCTTTTGGGATGCTTCATGGAAGGGATCGCCATCATGCTGCTGACGATCCCCGTCTTCATGCCGCTCATTGCTCGGGTGGGCGTGGACCCCGTGCACTTCGGCGTGCTGATGACCCTGAACCTCATGATCGGCCTGCTCACCCCGCCGGTGGGAATGGCCCTGTACGCCGTCTCCAGCGTGAGCCAGGTCCCGCTGTGGCCGCTGGCCCGCGAGCTCTGGCCCTACATGGTGGCCCTGCTCATCTCCCTGGGCATCGTCACCTACATCCCCGAGGTGGTCCTCTGGGTGCCGGACCTGCTCATGGGGGCGGCGCGATGAGGCGCCCGGCGGTGGGCCGGCCGGTCTCGGCGGATCGGCTTCTGGCGGCCGCCCTACGCTGGGGCAGTGTGCTCTGCCTGGTCTTTCTGCTCGTCCTCCTGGCCGCGGGCGTGCTGGTCCGCTTCGTCCCCCTGTTCTCTCTGGGGTGGGCGGACGAGGTCGTGGAACTGGCCTTCGCCTGGATGGTGTTCCTGGGCACGGCCGCCCTCTGGCGGGAGGACGCCCACATTGCCGTGACGTTCCTGTCGGACCTCCTGAGTGGCACCCCCGGGGGGCGGCTGCTGGAGGGGCTGGTGACCCTCCTGGCGCTGGGGTTCCTGGTGACGCTCACGTGGGAGGGCTGGCTCCTCGCGGGCCAAGCCGTGGGCAACCGGACGCCGATCCTGGAGTGGCCCAAGCCCCTCTGGTACGTGTCGATCCCCGTCGCCGGGATCGTGATGCTCGGCCACACGCTCCGACGAGCAATCCGGCTCATCCGGCCGGCGCCGGGGGATCGTCGGGGGAGATAGGACCGGCACTCCGGCCCCTGGCATGGCGCGTTTCCGGATTGCCCGGTGGCCGAATTGCCGGATTGCCACGTCGCGGGGAGAGGCATGCGCATCATTGACCTGACCCTGGAACTCGCCGACGGGGTGCAGACCCATCCGGCCCATGCGCGCTGCGTGGTGATCGAGTTCGCCAGCCACGCGGCGACGGCGCCCCGATTCCGGCCGCCCTGCGTCGGCTTCGCCTCGCGCATTCTGATGTTCTCGGACCACATCGGGACCCACGTGGACTCCCCCTTTCACTTCATTCCCACGGGCGGGACGATCGAGTCGGTCCCGCTGGAGCGCCTCGTCGGCCCGGCGGTGTGCCTGGACGTCTCGGGGAAGCCGCCGGGTCAGCCGGTGACACCGGCCCTGCTGGAGGCGGCGGAACGGCGCGCCGGTACCGCCGTGCAGTCCGGGGACATCCTGCTGGTCCGGGCGTGGCCGGGCGGGCACACCGACGAGGGGTTCCTGCATTGCGCCGGCCTGAACCGCCAGGCGGCCGAGTGGGCCGTGGCGCGGGGGGTGAAGGCCCTCGGCTGCGACCTCGCCAGTCCCGACGACCCGGAGGACCTCACGCGGCCGGTCCACATGATCCTGCTCGGACAGGGCATTCCCATCCTGGAGCACATCGCCCACCTCGAGACGCTGCCGTCGCCCCGGTTTCAGTTCGTGGGGGTGCCCTTGCGGATCCGGGGGGCCACGGGATCTCCCATCCGGGCCGTCGGGATCTTCGATGGAGAAGGAGCGACGAGATGAGCCTACCGACCATCGCCGTCACCATGGGGGATCCGGCCGGCATCGGCCCCGAGATCGTGGTCCGAGCCCTGGGAGAGCCGGGGGTCCGCGCGGCCTGCCGACCCGTCGTCGTGGGCGATCCCCGGATTCTCGCTCGCGCCGCAGAGCTGGTGCAGAGCGCGCTCCGCGTCCGCGAGGTGGCCTCCGTCGCCGGGGCGGGCGGCGATCCGGGGACCGTGGACGTGCTGCGTGCGGGCGAGGTGGACCCCGCCGCCCTCACGCCCGGCAAGCCGGATGCCCGTTGGGGCCACTCGGAGGCCGACTGCGTCCGGCGCGCGGTGCAGGCGGCGCAGGCGGGCGAGGCGGCCGCCATCGTGTCCGCGCCGCTGAACAAGGAGACCTTCCACATGGCCGGCTACACCGCCATGGACGACATGACCTACTTCCAGGAGTGCTTCGGGTCCCCGGAGGCCTACCAGGTGGGCGAGGTGGCGGGGCTGTGGACCACCCCCGTCACCTTTCACGTGCCCTTCCGGCAGATCCCCGACCTCATCACGACCGAGGCGGTCCTCGGCAAGATCCGGACCCTGCACCGGGTGATGGCGGCCGCCAAGGTGCGGCCCCTCACGATCGGGGTGGCGGCGCTCAACGTCCATGCCGGCGAGGGCGGGATGTTCGGCCGGGAGGAGATTGACGCCATCGCCCCGGCCATCGAGAGGGCGCGGGCCGAGGGGATCGAGGTCCTCGGGCCCATCCCGGCCGACAGTGTCTTCCCGCGGGCGCTGCGCGGCGACTTCCGGGGGGTGGTGTTCATGTACCACGACCAGGCCAATATCGGGCGCAAGCTCATCGGGCGGGAGCATCCCGGGGTGAGCCTGTTCCTCGGGATGCCCGTCCCGGTGGTCACGGTGCCGCACGGGACGGCCTACGACATCGCGTGGAAGGGGGTGGCCAAGCACGGCATGCTCGTCCGCGCCATCACCACGGCGGCGGCGCTGGCCACGTCCAGATAAGGGCAACGGGTGCGGGTCCCTGCCCGCAGAGAGGAGGGTGCAACATGAAGCGATGGATCGGGATCGGGGTGTGGGTGGCGGTCGCGGCGGCACTCGCCGCACCGGTCCAGGTCGGCGCGGGGGAGCCGATCGTGATCAAGCTGGGGAACGTGCAGCCGGCGGACATGCCGGTGAATATCGGCCTCAGGAAGTTCGCGGACCTGGTGGCGGAGAAGACGAAGAACCAGATTCAGGTCCAGGTGTTCCCCGCGTCGCAGCTCGGCACCGAACAGGAGATCCTGGAAGGGGTGCAGCTCGGCACGATCCACATGTTCGAGGGGAGCACCGGCTCCGTCGGCCGCTTCCTGCCGGAGCTGGAAGCGTTTGCGGCCCCGTACGTCTGGCGGGACACCGACCACATGCTGAAGGTCGTCCGTGGCGCCATTGGCAAGGGCTTGGCGGAGCGGTTGGTGAAAGCCAAGGGAATGCGCATCCTGGATCTCGGCTGGCTCTTCGGCAATCGCCATCTGACCACCCGGGCCAAGGCCATCTACAAGCCTGAGGACCTGAAGGGAATGAAGATCCGCGTCCAGCCCACGGCGATCTATCTGGAGACCATCCGCGCCATGGGGGCCAACCCCACCCCGATGGACTGGAAGGAGGTGTATCTCGGCCTCCAGAGCGGCGTGATTGACGGCCAGGAGAACCCGCCCAGCGTCCTGTACTCTGCCAAGCTGTTCGAGGTACAGAAGTTCGTGATGCTGACCGGGCACATCACGCAAAACCAGGCCCTCGTGATCAACGACAAGTTTTACCAGGGGCTTTCTCCCGCCCTGCAGAAAGCCCTCCTCGAGGCGGCCATCGAGGCCGGCAACTTCCAGAACGACCTGGTGGTGAAGCAGGAGACGACTGACCTGAACCGGCTCAAGGAAAAGGGCATGACCGTCGTCCAGCCGGACGTGAAGGCGTTCCGCGAGGCCACGAAAGACGTGTACAAGAAGTTCGCCGAGAAGTGGGAGCCGCGGTTCTACGAGCGGATCCAGGAGGTGAAGTAGCCTGACGGGAAAGCGTTCGGCGGTTCGACCGTACGGCCGTTCGGCCATTCTAGGACCGCCGAACAGCCGAACTGCCGAACCCTCTTGAGGCGCGGGTTTGCCACTCGGGCCACGGCATCATTGAAACGTCGGCGCGACCATGCAGAATCTGATCGATCGCCTGGTGGGCTGGGCCGTGGGGGCCTGCCTGGGGGCGATGACCTGCATCGTCTTCGTGAGCGTGGTGTTCCGGTACGTCCTCAACAGCCCGCTCGCCTGGAGCGAGGAACTCGCCTCGCTCCTCTTCGCCTGGCTCACCTTCATCGGCGCCTACGTCGGGATTCGCTCCCGGTCCCACATCAGGATCGACACCCTGGTGCTGGTCCTGCCGCGGGCGGTCCAGCGCTGGCTCGAACGGCTCGCGGACCTGGGCGTTCTGGTCCTGCTGCTCCTCCTGGCCTGGCAAGGATTTCGTCTCACCGCAGCGACCTGGAGCCTGGAATTCCCGGCAATGGAAATCTCCCGGGGGTACCTGTACGCCTCCCTGCCCCTCGCGGCTTGCCTGATGATCGCCGCGCTCATTTTCAACTGGCGCCTGGGACGGGAGGCGCCGACCTCCTTTCCGCCCGAGGGGAGGCGGGGCCCATGACTCTCCTCGTGGGGGGCCTGCTGATCCTGCTGGCCCTGGGGGTCCCCGTGGCCTTTGCCATGACCGGGGCCTCGGCGATCTACGTGCTGCTCCAGGGCGGCATCCCCCTGGTCGTCATGGCCCAGCGGGTGACGGTCGGCGTGGACTCGTTCGTCCTGCTGGCCATCCCGTTTTTCTTCCTGGCCGGCGAATTGATGAACCAGGGGGGCATCACCAGGCGGCTGGTGGACCTGGCCCAGGCCCTGGTCGGCGGCATCCGCGGCGGGCTCGGGCATGTGACCGTCATCACCAACATGATCATGGCCGGGATGTCGGGGTCCTCCGTCGCGGACGCCACGGGGACGGGGGCGGTCCTGATCCCGGCCATGGAGCGGGCCGGGTATCCCCGCATCTTCTCGGCGGCGCTGGTGGGCGCCGCCTCCACCATCGGCCCGGTCATTCCGCCCAGCATCCCCTTCGTGATCTACGGGGGGATCACGGGCGTGTCCGTCGGCCGCCTCTTCCTCGGCGGGATCGTGCCCGGGGTCCTCATGGGCGTCTTCATGATGGGGGCGGTGTACATCGTCGCCAAGCGGCGGGGCTACCGGGCCGAGGGGTGGTTGACCCTGGCAGAGTCGCTGCGAAGCGTCGGGCGTGCGATTCCCGTCATGCTGTTCCCCATCATCATCCTGGGCGGGATCTTCAGCGGGGTCGTCACGCCCACCGAGGCGGCCGTGGTGGCCGTGGTGTACGCGGTGTTCCTGTCCGTCCTGCTCTACCGCGAGCTCACCCTGCGCGGCCTGGCACGGGTCCTGATCACCGTGGCGGCCAACACGGCCAAGATCACGTTCATCATCGCCAGCGCCTCGCTCTACGGCTGGCTGCTCGCCAGGGAGGGGGCCCCGCAGCGGCTCACGAGCTTCTTCCTGTCCTTCTCCAACGAGCCGTGGGTCATCCTGCTGATGGTCAACGTCATGCTGCTCATCCTGGGCTGCCTGATGGAGACGACGGCCATCCTGGTAATCCTGACCCCCGTGCTGATGGACCTGATTACCCGGGTCGGCATCGATCCAGTGCACTTCGGCGTCGTCCTCACCCTGAACCTGATGATCGGCCTGTTGACCCCTCCGGTGGGCATGACGCTGTACGTGATGGTGAGCCTGGCCAGGGTCTCGGTCACCGATTTCACCCGGGAGTGCGGGATCTTCATGCTGGCACTCCTCGTGGTCCTGATCCTGATTACCTATGTCCCCGGCCTGGTGACGTTCCTGCCCCAACTGATCATGGGGAAGTGAGCCGGCGGCGGCCGCGGGATCCTGAACCGAAAGGGGCGTTCATCTCACGCGTCGGAGGTCATTCATGGCGCTCGAAGGGAAGGTGGCGGTTGTGACCGGGGTGACGAGCGAGATTGGCAAGGCCATCGCCTTGCGATTGGCCGCCGAAGGCGCGGCCGTCGCCGTGACGGGAAACACCCCGGCCAAGGTGGAGAAGGTGGTGCGGGACCTCGAGGCGGCGAAGGCCCGGTTTATGGCCGAGGCGCTGGACCTCTCCGTCCCGGAGAGCGTGGAGGGATTCTTCGGCCGCGTGGCCGGGCGGCTCGGCCCGACGGACATCCTGGTCAACGGGGCGGCCTGGCGCGTCCGCTCCTCGTTCCTGGAAACGTCCGCTGCGGACTGGCGCAAGACCTTCGCGGGGTGCGTGGACAGCTACTTCTACTGCAGCCTCGCCGCGGCCAGACAGATGCTGCCGCGCAGATGGGGCCGGATCATCCACGTCGGCTCCATCGCGGGCGCGGTGTTCATGGCCCCCTTTGCCGCCTACACCGCCGCCAAGGGCGCGGTGCACGCGCTGGCCAAGGCGATGGCGTGCGATCTGGCGCCCTACGGCATCACGGTCAACGTGGTGGCGCCGGGCGTGGTGGAGTCGCCCTACCTGCGGGCCAACGTCACGCCCGAGGCGATCGGCAAGCGCCTGGAGCGGATCCCCATGGGTCGGCTGGCGAGCGTCGAGGACTGCGCGGCGGCGGTGGCCCACCTCGCCTCCCCGGACATGGACTACGTCACCGGACAGATCCTCTACGTGGACGGCGGCTTCCTCAGCGCCGGGGTGATCGCGAGGTAGGGGCGCGGGGGGCGGAGACCAGCGGAATCGCGCGGGGCGGGAAAGGGGACGAGAAGCATGGCACGCACGGTGGCCTTCATCGGCCTGGGGATCATGGGCGGACGGATGGCGAGAAACGTTCTGAAGGCGGGGTATCCCCTGCGGGCCTACAACCGGACGGCGGCCAAGGCCGAGCCGCTCCGCCCCCTGGGAGCCGCCATCGCGGCCTCGCCGCGCGAGGCGGCGACGGGCGCCGACGCGGTCATCACGATGGTGGCCGATCCGGCCGCCGTTTCGGTTGTCCTGGAAGGTCCCGACGGGGCCTTCGCCGGGTGCCGGCCCGGGACGCTGGTGATTGACATGAGCACGGTGGACCCGGGGACCAGCCAGGCCATGGCGGCGCGGGCGGCCTCCCTCGGTCTGCGCTACCTCGAGGCGCCGGTCATGGGCGGGGTGGGGGCGGCCGAGCAGGGGACCCTGACGATCATGGCGGGCGGAGCGCCCGAGGATTTCGCGGCGGCCAGGCCGCTGCTCGAGACCATGGGCAAGAAGGTCCTCCACGTGGGGCCCATGGGTCAGGGCTCGGTGCTGAAGCTTGTCGCGAATCTGGTCGCGGCCTCCATCGTCACCGCGATGAACGAGGGGCTGGTCCTGGCCACTAAGGCCGGTCTGGATCCCGCCCTGGTGGCCGAGGTTCTCGGAGAGCGCTCGCCCCTCATCGAGCGGGCGGCCCCTCGGGTGCTCGAGGGCGACTTCGCCGCCCGGTTCCCCCTGAAGCTGTCCCACAAGGACGTCCGTCTCGCTTTGGAGGCCGGCCGCAGCCTGGGGGTCCCGCTGTTCGGCCTGGCCGCGGTGGCCCAGCTCCAGACGGCCGCCCTGGCGAAGGGGCTGGGAGAGCTGGACCAGACCGCCACGATCCAGGTCCTCGAAGAGATCGTCGGCGTCGCCGTCCGACGGCGAGCGCCGGTGGAGGGATAGCCGGCTGGCCGGGCGGCCCGCCTCAGCAGATGCGCGGGAGCTGCTCGCCGCTCAGCCGGTCCACGACGCGGCTCGACCCGATCCGACTCCGCAGGGTGACGAGGCCCGGGCCCTCCTCCGCCACCTGGCCGATGCGGCCGGCCCGGGTACCCAGCGGGTGCGCCCGCAGGATGGTGAGGGCCCGCTCGGCCTCGTGCGCTGGCAGGAGGCAGATGAAGCGGCCCTCGTTGGCCACGTACAGGGGATCGAGGCCGAGGATCTCGCACGCCCCCTGCACATCCTCCCGGACGGGGATGGCAGCCTCTTCGATGGCGATCCGAAGCTCTGCGGCCTCCGCGATCTCGATCAGGGCGCCGGCCA
Organism: Methylomirabilis sp. (SeqCode); assembly: GCA_037442485.1. GTDB lineage: Bacteria > Methylomirabilota > Methylomirabilia > Methylomirabilales > 2-02-FULL-66-22 > 2-02-FULL-66-22. Next base: position 1,013 of record JBBIQE010000030.1, on the reverse strand, counting down.
GCCCGCCCCGGGTGAGATCGCGCAGGCAGTGGACCTCGATCCCGGCGTCCAGGAGGCTCCCGACGAGATCGCCCAGGGGCGCGCAGTCGCTTTCGATCGTCCCCTCGAACTGGAGCCCCTCGCGCACCGCCATGATGGCGATCCCGTGCCGCCCGATGTCCCCGGAGAGCAGGATGGCATCGCCGGGTCTCACGCTCGCCGGCGCGATGGCAAGGCCGTGGGAGATGGCGCCGATCCCCGCCGTGGCGATGAAGACGCCGTCCCCCTTCCCGCGATCCACCACCTTGGTGTCCCCGGTCACGAGCTGGACCCCGGCCGCCTCGGCCGCCCGGCGCATGGACTGCACGATCTGCCAGAGGGTCTCCATGGGCAGCCCCTCTTCCAGGATGAAGGCCGCGCTGAGGTAGAGGGGCCGGGCCCCGCACATGGCCAGGTCGTTGACGGTGCCGTTCACGGCCAGGCTGCCGATGTCGCCGCCGGGGAAGCAAAGCGGCCGCACCACGTAGGCGTCCGTGGTGAAGGCGAGCCGCCCCCCCTCCCGCACAAAGACCGCGCCGTCGTGCCGCGCCTCCAGGAGGGGATTCCGGAAGGCGGGCAGGAACAGCCGCTGGATGAGCTGGTGCATGAGCTCCCCGCCGCCGCCGTGGGCCAGCAGGACGCGGGGATACTCGCTGATCGGGATTGGACAACTGAGGGAAAAGTCCTGCTTTTCCTCCATGGGTGCTATGCCTCTGCCTGAGCCCGGACCCCACCACCATTGGTCATTGGAAATTGGTCATTGGTCATTTCGTCGGTAGCGGTAATAGGCCGCGCAGGCGCCCTCGGCGGAGACCATGGTCGCCCCCAGGGGGCGCTCGGGCGTGCAGCGGGTGCCGAAGGCGGGGCACGCGGGCGGCTTCAACGCCCCCTGGAGCACCAGCCCGCTCTGGCACTCCGGCGACGGCGCGGCCGGGCGGTCGGCCACGCCGAACCGGACCTGCGCATCGAAGGCCGCATACTCCTCGGCCAGGGCG
>JBBIQE010000029.1:0-30038 GCA_037442485.1 Methylomirabilis sp. (SeqCode) | reverse complement strand
CCGCAGCAGGGCCCGCACCGCGGCCGGGGCCAGAGGACGCGGCGGCACGGGCGGACCCTTGCGCCCGCAGCCCGGCAGGGCCGCGGCGAGCAGGACCGAGCCGAGCAGGACGCGCGCCGGGACAGAGCGCCGGAGGGCGAGGCTCATGGGAGGCGCAGGGTCTTCTTGGCCCGCTGGATCGCCTCGCCCACCAGGCGCGAGCTGGTGCCGCCGGCCGATCGCCTCCGCTCGACGCAGGCCTCCAACCGGATGTACTTGGCCACGTCGTCCCCGAAGGCGCGATGGTAGTGGCGGAGGCGCGCCACGGGCAGCTCCTCCAGCCGCTGCCCCGACTCCACGCACTCCCGCACGATGCGGCCCACGATCTCGTGGGCCTCGCGGAAGGGCACCCCCTTGGTGACCAGGTAGTCGGCGAGGTCCGTGGCGTTCAGGAACCCCTCGGCCGCGGCCGCGCGCATCCGCTCGGGGCGGAACTTGATCGCCTTGAGCATGGGGGCCAGCACGTCCAGGGTCTGCCGGATGGTGTCCGCGGCGTCGAAGAGCGGCTCTTTGTCCTCCTGCAGGTCGCGGTTGTAGCTCAGGGGCAGCCCCTTGAGGATCGTGAGCAGCGCCAGCAGATCCCCGTACACCCGCCCCGTCTTCCCCCGCGCCAGCTCGGCCACGTCCGGGTTCTTCTTCTGGGGCATCATGCTCGATCCGGTGGCGAAGGCATCGGGCAGCTCGAGGAAGCCGAACTCGGCGCTGGCCCACAGGGTCAGCTCCTCGGCCAGGCGCGAGACGTGCATGGCCAGGATGGCGCAGCAGGCCAGGAACTCCACGGCGAAGTCCCGGTCGGCCACCGCGTCCTCGCTGTTGGCCGCGACCTTGGGGAAGTCCAGCAGCTTGGCCACGTAGGCCCGGTCGATGGGCAGGCTCGTCCCCGCCAGCGCCCCCGCACCGAGCGGCAGGACGTTCACGCGCCCGAGGCACTCGGCCAGGCGGTCGCGGTCCCGCTGGAACATCTCGAAGTAGGCCAGGAGATGGTGCGCCAGCAGCATCGGCTGCGCCCGCTGCAGGTGGGTGTAGCCCGGCATGATGGTCCCCAGGTGGACCTCGGCCTTGGCCACCAGCACCTCCTGGAGGCTCCGGATCCTCTCCCGGATCTCCCCGATGGCCTCGCGCACGAAGAGGCGCAGGTCCAGGGCCACCTGGTCGTTGCGGCTGCGGGCGGTGTGGAGCTTGCCGGCCGTCTCGCCGATCTTGTCCCGCAGCCGCTGCTCGATGTGCGTGTGGATGTCTTCCAGGGCCGGGTCGGCGCGCAGCTCGCCCCGCGCGATCTCGCCCCCGATCTCCTCCAGGCCCTTGACGATGGCATCCATCTCGCCTTTGGCGAGCAGGCCGCACTTGCCGAGCATGCGGGCGTGGGCGATGCTCCCGGCGATGTCGTGCGCGGCCAGCCGCCGGTCGAAATGAATCGAGGCCGTGAAGGCCTCCACCTGCGTGTGCGTGTCGTCCGTGAACCGACCGCCCCAAGGCTTTTTTCGCCTCATGCCCCCGCCCCCCTCCTTGCCCGGGTCAGGGCCCGGATCCGCAGGCGCAGGGCGTTCAGCCGGATGAAGCCCGTGGCGTCCCCCTGGTGGTAGACCTGCTCGGCCTCGAAGGTGGCGAACTCGGGGTCGTAGAGCGACACGGGGGACTTGCGCCCCACCACGTCGCAGTTGCCCTTGTAGAGCTTCAGGCGGGCCGTGCCCGTCACGTTTTTCTGCGACTCGTCAATCGTGGCCCTGAGCAGCTCCATCTCCGGCGAGTACCAGTAGCCGTAGTAGACCAGCTCGGCAAAGCGGGGGATGAGGGAATCTCTGAGGTGCATCACCTCGCGATCCATGGTGATGGATTCCACCGCCCGGTGGGCCGCGTGCAGGATGGTGCCGCCCGGGGTCTCGTAGACCCCGCGCGACTTCATCCCGACGTAGCGGTTCTCCACCATGTCCACCCGGCCGATCCCGTTCTCGCCCCCCACCCGGTTCAGATGCTGGAGCAGCGCCGCCGGCCCCATCCGCACCCCATCCACGGCCACGGGGACTCCCCGCTCGAACTCGACCTCCACGTAGGTCGCCCGGTTGGGGGCCACCTCGGGCGAGACCGAGAGGACGTACATCTTCTCCGGCGGCTCGGCCCAGGGGTCCTCCAGGATGCCCCCCTCGAAGCTGATGTGGAACAGGTTCCGGTCGCTGCTGTAGGGCCGCTCGGCCGTCACCGGCGTCGGGATGCCGTGCCGCCTGGCGTACTCCACCAGGTCGGTGCGCGAGCGGAAGGTCCACTCGCGCCAGGGCGCGATGATCCGGATGTGGGGATCCATGGCGTAGTAGGTCAGCTCGAACCGGACCTGGTCGTTGCCCTTCCCGGTGGCCCCGTGGGAGACGGCGTCCGCCCCCTCTTTCTTCACCACGGCCATCTGGCCCTTGGCGATGAGGGGCCGCGCCATGGAAGTGCCCAGCAGGTACCGCCCCTCGTAGAGGGCGTTCGCCTTGAGGCAGGGGAAGACGAAGTCCCGGACGAATTCGTCCTGCAGGTCCTCGACGTAGCATTTGCTGGCGCCGGTCCGGATGGCCTTCTGGCGGACCTGCTCCACCTCCTCGCCCTGGCCGATGTCGGCCACGAAGGCCACGACCTCGCACTGGTAGGTCTCGATCAGCCACCGCAGGATGACCGAGGTGTCCAGCCCGCCCGAGTACGCCAGCACGATCTTCTTGACGTCCCCCATGATGCCTCCAACCCCCACCCTGGCCGCGGCCCAGAGAGGAATCGTTACCGGTATACCTCGTCATTCACGTGGTAGATGATCCGATAATTCCCATGACGCAGTCGGTACACATTCTGCTCCGCCTGCAGCTTCTTGCACCCAGGAGGCCTGGGATTCCCTTCCAAGGATAGGATAACCCGGTCGATACGCCGGAAATCCTTCGGAGAAAGGGCTCCAATCGGCTTCTGTGCACCTTTGGTGACCTCGACGCGGTACGCCCTCACTTCGCGCGAAGCTGTCGTCGAACGGTTCGATAATCCTCGACCTGTTCGCCCAGAGCAGCTCGAATCTCTTTCCGAATCCGGGGGTTCAGTTCGAGCACAAACTCCTCAACCGCAGGCTCAGCCATGAGTGCTTTCGGGAGGCGAATCTTTTTGGCTGCGGGGAGCTTTGCGATGACCGCCGAAAGCGACTCAAAAGGTACATCAATGCGGACGCCCTCGGGGGTCTGCAGACGAGGCATTGGAAGGTCACCTCCTTGTCGAGAACCTATACCGAAGGGCTGAACGCCAGGAGTCGGTGCTGAGTTTACCACACCGCCTGGCTTCTAGACGGGCCGCCCGAGGTCGCCTTCGCTTTCGGCAGGCCCCCGTCCGTCCCTCCAAAAGCCTTCGGCGCTTCGGGTGTTCGACAGTCCGGTCGTTCAAGGACAGCCGAACTGGCGAACGCTCGAACGACCGAACGATCTTTCGCTACATGACCGCGCCGCCGTCCACCATGAGGGCCTGGCCGGTGATGTTGCGCGCCTCCTCCGAGGCCAAGAACACGGCCGCGTGCCCGATATCCTCGGGGGTCTGCTCCCGCTTCATCGGGATCCACTCCTGCACCCGCCGCTCGAACATCTGCCGGGGGGTGAGGTCCCGGTAGGCGGGATCCGTCGCCCGAATGACCTCGCCGATGCTCTGCCACATGTCGGTATAGAGGAGGCCCGGGCAGATGGCGTTCACGTTGACGTTGTAGGCCGCCAGCTCCTTGGCCACGATCTTGGTGAAGGTGATCACCCCCATCTTGGAGACGCTGTAGGAGGGCATGGTCTGGCTGGAGAGCGGCCCCGCGATGGAGGCGATGTTGACGATCTTCCCGGATCGCCGCGCCATGAAATGGGGCGCCATGGCCTTGCACATGAAGAAGACGGACTTGACATTGATGTCGAATACCCTGTCCCAGTCGGCCTCGTCCTGCCGCGTGAAGGGCAGGCCCAGCCTGGGGATCACCCCCGCGTTGTTCACCAGGATGTCAATGCGACCGAACTCCCGGATCCCGTCGGCGACGGCCCGCTCCACCTCGGCCTGCTTCGACACGTCCACCCCGATCACCGCGGCCTTCCGGCCGAGGGCCCGCACCTCCTTCACCACCCCCTCGGCCGCCTCCCGCCGGATGTCGGCCACGAGGACGTCGGCCCCTTCCCGGGCCATGGCCAGGGCAATGGCGCGGCCGATCCCGGCCCCGCCCCCCGTGACCATGGCGATCCTGTCGGCCAGTCGCATGCGCTCCTCCCTCGCGCGTGAATTGGTCAACCCGTCAACTGGTCGTGAGGGTTCAGCCCGGGCCGTCGCGCTTGGCATGCCCTTTCCTGGGTCCTCATTCCGGCGGAAGCCGGAATCCACTGCGCGGGCTCTTCTGGACCCCGGCTTTCGCCGGGGAGACGACCAAGGCTGGACGCTGTCAACTGGCCCATTGGTCCGGCGGTCGCGCCGTCCTTGCCGGTCCGCCATGCGACTTCTCGACCCATTGACCCTCTCGGCGCTCGGCCCCCCTCCCCGCCCTCCCCCGTCCACGGAGGAGGGAAGGGGTGGGGGGAATCGGCTCTCGGCTCTAGGTTCTCGGCTCTCCCCTGCCGAGCAGGCGGACCAGGATCGCCTTCTGCATGTGCAGGCGGTTCTCCGCCTGATCGAAGACGATGCTCCGCGGCCCGTCCAGGACCTCGTCGCTGATCTCCTCGCCCCGGTGGGCCGGCAGGCAGTGCATCACCAGGACGTCCGGGCCCGCCTGCTCCACCAGCGTGCGGTCGAGCTGGAATCCCTGGAAGTCGCGGAGGCGCCGCGCGTGCTCCTCCTCCTGGCCCATGCTGGCCCAGACATCGGTGTAGAGGACATCCGCGCCCTTCGCCGCAGCGCCCGGATCATGGGTCACCAAGAGGCGCGCCCCGCTTCCTTTGGCATCCTCCCGGGCCCGCGCCATCACGGCCGGGTCGGGCTCGTACCCCACCGGGCAGGCCAGGGTGAAGTGCAGGCCCAGCTTGGCCGCCCCCTGCAGCCAGGAGTGGCACACGTTGTTGCCGTCGCCGATGAAGGCGACGCGCAGCCCCGCCAGCGGCCCCCGCCGCTCCCACAACGTGAACAGGTCGCAGAGGATCTGGACCGGATGGTGGCTGTCGCTCAAGCCGTTGATCACGGGGACGTGCGAGTACAGCGCCAGCCGCTCCACCATCTGGTGGCTGAAGGTGCGGGCCACGATCCCGTCCACCCACCGCTCCAGGTTGCGGGCGGCATCCTGCACCGTCTCCCGCTGGCCCAGGCGGATGTCGGCGGGGGCGAGGTAGATGGCGTGGCCGCCGAGCTGCGTCATCCCGGCCTCGAAGGTGACCCGCGTCCGCAGCGATGGCTTCTCGAAGATCATGGCCAGGCTCTTGCCCAGGAGCGGCGTGTGGGCGATCCCCTCGCGGTGCTTGGCCTTGAGCCAGGCCGCCAGCTCGAACAGATCCTGGATGTCGCCCGGGGTGACATCGTCCAGCGTGACCAGATGCCGATTCATGATGGACCTCAGCTCAGCGGACAACAGACCACCGACCACCCCCGCAGTCCGGTGGTCCGTGGTCAGGAGTCCGTGGTCAGTTGTGGCTTGCACCTTCCTGGGTGACGGTTCCCAGCACCCCCTCGAGGACCGCCACGGCCCGGTCCACGTCCGCCTCGGTGACGATGAGGGGCGGGACGAAGCGGACGACGTTGTCCCCGGCCGTGAGCGTGAGCAGCCCCCGCTCCATGCAGCCCGTGACGATCCTCCGCGCCGGGACCGACACCTCCATGCCCAGGATCAGCCCCTTGCCCCGCACCGCGGTCACGACCCGGTGTCGCGCCTTCAGCGCCACCAGGCGGTCCAGAAAATACTTTCCGACCCGAGCGGCGTTGCCGGGCAGGTCCTCCTCCAGGATGGTGCGCACCACGGCGTGGGCCACCGCCGACACGAAGGGGGTCCCGCCGAAGGTCGAGGCGTGCGTGCCGGGGACGAAGCTGGCCGCCACGTGCTCTCGCGCCAGCATGGCCCCCATGGGGATGCCCCCCGCCAGCGCCTTGGCCAGCGTCAATGATGTCCGGCTCCGCCCCCAGTGTTGGTAGGCGAAGAGCCTCCCCGTCCGGCCCATCCCCGACTGGACCTCGTCCAGGATCAGGAGGATCCCCGCCTGATCGCACAGCCGCCGCAGCCCCGGCAGATAGTCGTCCCCGGGGACGTTCACCCCGCCCTCGCCCTGGACCGGCTCCACCATCACGGCACAGGTGCGCGAGTCGATCGCCCGCTCCACGGCCAGGAGGTCGTTGTACGGAACGTGCTTGAACCCGGGCATCAGCGGCTCGAAGCCGTGCCAGTACTTCTCGTTCCCCGTGGCGGTCAGCGTGGCCAGCGTCCGCCCGTGGAAGGAATGGCGCATGACGATGATCTCGAAGCGGTCGGTGCTCCAGTGGTCCTTGGCGTACTTCCTGGCCAGCTTGATGGCGGCCTCGTTGGCCTCGGCCCCGCTGTTGCAGAAAAAGACCCGGTCGGCGAAGGAGTGCTGGCACAGCAGCTTCCCCAGTCGGATCTGCGGCTCGATGTGGTACAGGTTGCTCACGTGGATCAGGGTCTCGGCCTGGGCCCGGATCGCCTCCAGCATCCGCGGGTGGCAGTGGCCCAGGGCGTCCACGGCGATCCCGCCCACGAAGTCCAGGTACTCCTTCCCGTCGGAGTCCCACAGGCGCACCCCCCGTCCTTTCACCAGGACGATGGGGAAGCGCGCGTAGGTGTTGGCCAGGTACTTCGCCGACGCCGCCATCAACTCCTGCGTGGTTGTCATCGTCTCACCTCGACCCCTCGGCTCGCCCGGATTCCTTCCCCGTTCGCGCCCATCACCCATAACCCATTGGTCATTTGTCATTGGTCATTGGTCATTGCCTTCACGCCACGATCTCCGTCCCGATCCCCTCGGGCGTGAGCAGTTCCTCGATGAGCGCGTGCGGTCGCGTCCCGTTGATGATGTGGGTCTTGCGCACGCCGCCCTTGAGCGCGGTGAGGCAGGCCTGCACCTTGGGGAGCATCCCCCGGCTGATCGTCCCGTCCGCGATCAGGCGCTCCACCTCCTGCCGCGTGAGGGTGGAGAGGAGCCGTCCCCCCGTGTCCAGGATCCCATCCGTGTCGGTGAGGAGCACCAGCTTCTCCGCCACCAGGGCCGCCGCCACCTCGCCGGCCACCAGGTCGGCGTTGATGTTGTAGGTGGTGCCGACCTCGTCCCCCGCGGTCGGCGCCACGACCGGGATGTATCCCGCCTCCTGCAGGGCCCGGATCGGCCGCGGCTCCACCCGCACGACCTCCCCCACCAGCCCCAGGTCCACCCTCTGGCCGTCGGGGGTCGTGGCCGGGGCGGCCTTCCTCGCCAGGATCAACCCCCCGTCCTTGCCCGAGAGGCCGATGGCGGCCCCGCCCAGCCGCTGGATCCACGCCACGATCTCCTGGTTGATCTCGCCCACCAGCACCCGCTCGACGATCCGCACCGTCTCGGCGTCGGTGACGCGCAGGCCCTGGACGAAGCGCGGCGTGAGCCCCGAGGCCTTCATGGCCTGGTCAATCTGCGGGCCGCCCCCGTGGACCACCACCGGCAGCATCCCCACCAGCCGCATCAGGATGAGGTCCTGGATCACCGCCGTGGTGAGCGCGCGGTCCACCATGGCGTTGCCCCCGTATTTCACCACCACCGTCTTGCCGCTGAAGGCGCGGATGTACGGCAGCGCCCCGATGATGATCTCGGCCTTGCTGGTGGCTTTGCCCATGCCGTGCCCTCAGGGCCGGGCCCGCAGCGCCTGCGCCCGGCTGTCCGCCACTGCCACGGGCAACCCCGCCTTCTCCAGCCCGTCCCGGGCCGGGCCGAGGAACAGCCGTTCGTCCGCGCTGATCAGGATGATGTCCATGGCCGAGCCCCGCCCTCAGCGATCGGCCCTCGGCCCCCGGATTCCCGGAGGCCCCGGCCTCGACCCTTGCCCTCCCACCCTGTCGGGGATCCCGGCGGAGCGGGCAGGCGGACGCCCGATGGCCGAAGGCCGTGTCCTCAGAGGATGTAGCGGCTGAGATCCTGATCCTTCACGATCGTCGCCAGCTTCTTGCGCACGTCCTCGGCGGTGATCGTCACCTTGACCCCCTGCATGTGGGGGGCCTCGAAGGAGATCTCCTCCAGCAGCCGCTCCATGATCGTGTACAGGCGGCGCGCCCCGATGTTCTCCGTCGCCTGGTTGACCGCCGTGGCAATGGCGGCGATCTCCTCGATGCCGTCCCGCGTGAAGGTGAGCTCCACCCCCTCCGTCGCCAGGAGGGCCGTGTACTGCTTGGTCAGGGCGTTCTCGGGCTCGGTCAGGATGCGCACGAAATCCTCGCGGCTGAGGCTGGTGAGCTCGACCCGCAGCGGGAACCGCCCCTGCAGCTCCGGGATCAGGTCGGACGGCTTCGAGACGTGGAACGCGCCGGCCGCGATGAACAGGATGTGGTCGGTCCGCACCAGCCCGTACTTGGTGCTGACGGTGCAGCCCTCCACGATGGGGAGGAGGTCCCGCTGCACGCCCTCCCGCGAGACGTCCGGGCCGTGGGTGCGCTCGCGCCCGGCGATCTTGTCCACCTCGTCCAGGAAGACGATGCCCGAGTTCTCCACCCGGGCGATGGCCTCGCTGACGACCTCGTCCTTCTCCACCAGCTTGTCCGCCTCTTCCTGGGTGAGGATGCGGCGCGCCTCCCTCACCTTCACCTTGCGCCGCTTGGTCCGCTGGGGCAGGAGGCTGCCGAGCATGTCCTTGAGGTTCTCCTGGATCTCCTCCATCCCCTGCCCGCCGAGGATCTCGACCATGGGCAGGCCCCGCTGGGCGACCTCGATCTCCACGGTGCGGTCGTCCAGGGCCCCCTCGCGCAGCCGCTGGCGCAGCTTCTCCCGGGTCTCGTGGGTGGTCCCCGCCTCGGGCGCCACGGCCTGGGCGTAGGCCCCGACCCGCGACGAGGGCAGCAGCAGATCCAGCAGCCGCTCCTCCGCCAGCTCGCGGGCCCGCTCCTCGACCTGGCGGGTCTTCTCGCCGCGAACCATGTTGACCGCCAGCTCCACCAGGTCGCGGATCATGGACTCGACGTCCCGGCCGACGTAGCCCACCTCGGTGTACTTGGAGGCCTCGACCTTGATGAAGGGCGCCTCGGCCAGGCGGGCCAGCCGGCGGGCGATCTCGGTCTTGCCCACGCCCGTCGGCCCGATCATGATGATGTTCTTGGGCGCGACCTCGTCGCGCAGCCCCGGCGCCAGCTTCTGCCGGCGCCAGCGGTTCCGGAGCGCGATGGCCACCGCGCGTTTGGCCTCGTGCTGGCCGATGATGTACTTGTCGAGTTCCGCCACGATCTGGCGGGGGGTCAAGCGGTCCATGGGAAACTACCCCTCAACTCCAACGCCGCTCAGTTCATTCGCCCCGGTGGATGCCCCCCGGGGGCGGCTGGGGGGCCGTCGCGGCCCCGCCATCCGAGGGGACCCCGGCGGAAGACCGGAGCAAGCCGTCAATGGAACTCAAGCGCTGCAAATTAACCTAGCGGCGATGCCCTTCAACTCCAGATTGACAGCCGACACCCGCCTTTAGCCCGACCGATTCGCGAATGTGCCGACACACCCTCACCGGGGACCCCCTTATATTTTCATAGAGGGAAAGGATGAGGGGGCAGCCGAGCGGCATGAAGCGCATTCACGAATGATTCGGGTTAGGCCTCGGGTGTCCATTGATCCTCGTCCCGCTGGAATTTTCAACTGGGCCGGGGCCAGCGGGCCCGGCCTAGAGTTCCTCGATCGTGATCTGGTCGTTGGTGTACACGCAGAGCGAGGCGGCGATGTGCATGGCCTCCTCCGTGATCTGGCGAGCCGTCAGATCCGAGTGCTTCGCCAGGGCCCGGGCGGCCGCGGCAGCGTAGCCCCCGCCCGAGCCGATCCCGATGATCCCGTCATCCGGCTCGATCACGTCCCCCGTGCCCGAGATGATCAGGGAGTGCTCCCGGTCCACCACGGCCAGGAGGGCCTCCAGCCGCCGCAGGGCGCGATCCATCCGCCAGTCCTTGGCCAGCTCCACCGCGGCCCGGGGGAGGTTGCCGTTGAACTCCTCCAGCTTCGCCTCGAACTTCGCGAACAGGGCGAAGGCATCCGCCGCCGCCCCGGCGAACCCGGCGATGACCTTGTCGTTGTACATCCGGCGGACCTTGCGAGCGGTGTGCTTCATCACCAGGTCGCCGAAGGAGACCTGGCCGTCCCCGGCGATGGCCACCTGGCCCCGGTGCCGGACGGACAGGATGGTGGTGCCCCGGAGGGCGGCCGTCTCCGCTCCCCTCATTCTCGCCTCCCTGGGCCTGGGGCCGCCGGCGCCCGAGCCGCCCGCGCCCTGGGGTGGGCCCGGTCGTAGACCTCGAGCACCTTGCCCAGGCCGACGTGCGTGTAGCGCTGCGTGGTGCGGAGGCGCGCGTGCCCCAACAGCTCCTGGATGGCGCGCAGGTCCGCCCCGGCCTCCAGCAGATGCGTGGCGAAGCTGTGCCGCAGGCCGTGCGGCGTGATCTTCTTTCCCAGGCCGCTCGCCAGAAGATGCTTGAGCACGACCCGCGAGACGCTCCGGGTGGTGAGGCGCCCTCCCCGCCGGCTGAGGAACAGCGCCTCCGCCTCCTGTGGCCCCGCCGCCGCCGGCGGCCGGAGCGCCCCACGGACATCCAGGTAGGCGTGCAGGGCCTCCCGGGCCTTCCGGCCCACGGGAACCATCCGCTCCTTTCGGCCCTTGCCCCGGACGCGAACGAATCCCTCGCCGAGATCCACGTCCGGGAGGCTTATCCCCACCAGCTCTCCGATCCGGAGACCGGCGGCATAGAGCAGCTCCAGGATGGCCCGATCGCGTGCCGCCAGCCATGCGGTCGCCGGATCGCGCCTTCCCGACTTCCGGGAGGCCGCCCCGGCCGGCGCCGCCAGCAGTGCGAACGTCTCATCCACGCTGAGGTGCGGCGTCACCCGCACCGGGAGCCGGGGCGCCCGGACCAGCCCGGCGGGGTTCGCCTCCAGACGCCCCCGGCGACAGAGGAAGCGGAACAGCGAACGGAGCGTGGCCAGCTTCCGGGCCAGACTGGCCTTCGACAGGCGCGCCCCGTGAAGCCGGGCCAGGAACCCCCGAACGGCCAGGTGGTCCACCGCGGCGGGACTCGGCCCCTCATCCCCTCCGCCCCGTTCCTGAAGATAGGCCAGGAACTGCTCGAGGTCCGTCCGGTAGCTCCTAAGCGTGTGGGGCGAGGCGTCGCGCTCCGCCCTGAGGTAGGCGAGGAATTCCTCGATGGCCGCCCGCATGCGCCCCCCAAAAAGGCGAAACGGCCAGCGCCATCCCGCCGGGAGGCGGACCTGGCAACCGGCCACCTCGGCCGAAATCTACGCCGGATGCCGGGAAAGATCAAGGGAAAAGGCTGCCCATATGGAGTGCGCTGCCAACGGCGCCGCGTTGGTTGGCGGCGGAGCCGCCTCCGGTCGCCTCTGATCCCCTGGCCGAATCGCCGCCTCTTCCGCGTGCATGAGGACGACCCCATGCAAAGCGGCGGCGGTGCCGCCGCACTCATAAGCGCTGCCGCCAGGCCTGAAAGTCGGCCAGGGCGCGCTCGACGAGCAGGCGCGTGCGCCGCGCCCGGTCGCGGACAATCTCTGGGAGGGGCGGGAGCAGGCCGAAGTTGGCGTTGATGGGCTGGAAGGTGTCGGGGGCGGCCTGGGTGATGTAGCGGAGCAGCGCCCCCAGCATGCTCGTGGGGGGCGGCGCACACGGCGGCTCACCGCGGAGGAGGCGCGCGGCATTGATCCCGGCCAACAGACCGGTGGCCGCCGATTCCAGGTACCCCTCGACCCCCGTGAGCTGCCCGGCGAAGAACGTCTCGCGATCACCGCGAAACTGGAGCGTACCGGCGAGGAGCAGCGGCGCCAGGATGAAGCTGTTCCGGTGGATGCTCCCGTAGCGGAGGATCTCGACCTGCTGCAAGCCCGGGACGAGGCGGATCGCCCGGAGCTGATCGCCGCGCCGGAGGCGGGTCTGCATCCCGACGAGGTTGTACATGGTCGGGCGCCCGTCCGGCCCACAGTTCTCCTGCCGGAGCTGCACCACGGCGTACGGTCGCTTGCCGGTACGGGGATCCCTGAGGCCCACGGGCCGCATCGGGCCGAAGCGCAGGGCGTCCTCGCCCCGTTCGGCCAGCGCCTCGATGGGCAGGCAGCCTTCGAAATAGTGCGGCGCCTCGAAGGCGTGCAGTGGATACCGCTCCCCCTTGAGCAGCGCCTCGCGGAACGCGAGATACTCCGCCCGCGTCAGGGGGCAATTCAGGTAGTCATCGCCGCCCTTGCCGTACCGGGAGGCCGCAAAGGCGACGGCGTGGTCAACCGAGTCGGCCGAGACGATGGGCGAGATGGCGTCGTAGAAGTAGAGCAGGCGCCCCGTCCGAGGTCCGAGGTCCGAGGTCCGAGGTCGGAGGAAGGCGGCGAAGCGGGCGGCGAGGTCGGCGGCCAGGCGGTCGGAGGTGAGGGGGCCGGTGGCGACGACGAGGGGCCGGTCCGGCGGGAGTTCCGGGACCTCCTCCCGGAGGACCGCGATCCGGGGATGGGTGTGGATGGCCTCGGTGACGGCGGCGGCGAATCGCTCCCGGTCCACCGCCAGGGCCGAGCCGGCGGGAACGCGGCTCGCCTCGGCGCGCTCGAGGATCAGCGAGCCGAGGGCCCGCATCTCAGCCTTGAGCAGGCCGCTCGCATCCTCCAGCGACTCGGACTTGAGCGAGTTGCTGCAGACCAGCTCGGCCAGCCGGTCGGTCCGGTGGGCCGGCGTCCGGACCGCCGGACGCATCTCGAACAGGCGGACGGCGCAGCCGCACCGCGCCGCCTGCCAGGCCGCCTCGCAGCCCGCCAACCCCCCGCCGATGATCGTGATCATGCGGTCACTCATCTTCGCCCATACCTTACACCAGAAAAGTCCGCGGGGCAACGGCCCCGTTGGATAATGCCACTTGCTTTCACATTGAATGCAATGTATCCTCACCAAAGTGAAGCGCCGAGCGACTTTCGACAGCTCCTTCTGGGTTCATGCCGTCTCCCTGGATGTCGTCGAGTTCCTTCTCGACGACTATGTGCTGGTCTGTTCGCCGGCCGTGGAAAGGGAACTCGGGGGTGAAAATCCGACTGCCTCGAAGCTTCGTGCCCTCTGCGCGCAGGGGCGGATTCAGCGGGCCAAGGCTCGAGCAGAGAAGATCAAGCTGTATGGCCTCGGTGAACGGGCCGCAATCAACCTTGCCCTAGAGCAACGCATGCTACTGCTGATTGACGACTGGCGTCCGTACGAGGCGGCCGAGGCGCTCGGGGTTGAAACGGTGAATAGCGTGGCGTACCTCGTCCATCTCCTCGCCCGCCGCCGGCTCGCTGCCGACCGCGTCCTGAGCGCTCTGGCAAAGCTGGTCAAGCGGCGGAGGATGCGAACGGAATGGACGACGGCCGGTCTCAAGCTCGTCGCAGAGATACGCCGTCAGCAGACAAAGGAAGGAAAGACCTCATGAGCAGACCGAGAAGCCAAAAGGCGACCATCACGATTCGACTGACCCAGGAACGGCATGCCGTCATCAAGCGTCTCTGCAGCCTGAAGGGAATGACGCAGACTGGTTATCTCTCCAGCCTCGCGACGGAGCAGGCAAGAAGGGAACTGAAAGAGCACGCAGTCCGGGAGTACCTGGGGGGAAGAGCGTCGCTGAGCGAACTCGCGAGGAAGACCGGCCTAGACGTGCCCACAATCATGGAGGCCGTCGCACCCGGAGAGGTCGAAGAGAAGCGCGCTGTCGAAGGTTTTCTGAAGGCAGCCAGAACCCTGGCGGAGACACACTCCGATCCAGAATTCTATGAACTGGCCGTCAAGGCGGTGGCCGCGTGAAGTCGCAATCCTTGGGGCTGCCCCGCCCTGGTGCGCCAGGTCGGCAGATATGATTGGCCCAAGGGGCAACCCAGCGGCGCGTTTTCTCGCTGCCGTGATTTTCCTTGCGGCCGTAGTGTCTCCTTCGGTTGCGGCGGCGGAGCGGGTGGCGAGGGTGATGGATGGGGACACCGTCCTCTTGGAGGACGGGCGCAAGGTCCGCTACGCCGGGATCAACGCCCCGGAGGACGGAGAGCCGGGCTTTCGCGAGGCGACGCAGGCCAACAATCTGCTGGTGGGCGGGAAGGAGGTGAGGCTGGAATTCGGCCCGCGCAGGACCGAGAAGCACGATCGGCTGATCGCCTACGTGCATGTGGGCCGAACCCTGGTCCAGGCCGAGCTTGTCAAGCAGGGGTGGGCCATCGTCACACGGTCACAATCCCTCCCCCGCTACCGGCCGATTCTCCAGAAATACCAGGAAGAGGCCCGGGCGGCCGGGAAGGGGATCTGGACGAAGGGGGAGCACCGGGGCAGACTCGTCCTCGTGCAGGTTCACCCGCGCCAATCGGCCCGAAGCAACCCGAACGACGAATACGTGGTGTTCAGGAACGTCGGCGCGACCCCCCTCGTCTTGACGGGCTGGACCATCGCCGATGAAATGAATCAGTCCTACCTCGTCCCGCAGTTCACCCTTGCCCCTGGAAAGACTTTCACCCTGTACACAGGCTTGGGGGAGAACACCCACGACGCCCTCTACTGGGGGCGCCGGAAGACCGTCTGGAACAGGGGCGGGGATACCGTCATCGTCAAGGACTCCACCGGCCGCTTCGTGCTGAGCCACACCTATGGATGAGCGCGGAGAGCGATCTCCCGCAACCCCCGGCTGGATTCCCGAACGACTCGGCCCGGCCTGCCACCTTTGCGCAGAGCCCCGCGGCGGCCCTGATCCGCGGAGCGGGCGCCGCCTGCCCAAGGAGTCGCGGTCCCACAACCGCTGAAAAGCGTCCGGACGTTTCCACCTCTGGCGGAGCCGGCAGTTTCCGCCAGAGGCGGATTCGGCCGTTCGGCAGTACCCGAAGGCGCCGACGGCGGGGACTGCAGTGCCGGGCAGTCTGGATGCCGATCAGGTCTTGGCGGCAGCCTCCGCCGGGGCCAGCGTCGCCTCGCGGGTGTAGTTGCACCCGTCTGTTATGCAGACCACCTTGACGCCAGCCTTGAGCCGCTTCTCCGCGAGGAATTTGGCGCCGCACCGGGGGCAGGGCTCGGGCAGGGGACGCTGCCACAGGGTGAAGTCGCACTGGGGATAGGCGCTGCAGCCGTAGAACGTCCGCCCCCGCTTGCTCCGCCGCGCCGTGAGCGGCGAGCCGCAGCGCGGGCAGTTGACCCCGATGGGGATGGGCTGGATGTTCTTGCACGTGGGATAGGTGCTGCAGGACAGGAACCGGCCGTACCGGCCCGTGCGGATGACCATGGGCGCCCCGCACTTGTCGCAGGCCCGGTCCGTGGGCTCCGGCGGCGGGAGGGCCGCCTTGCCGATCCGGACGACGGTCCGGCATTCCGGATAGCCGGAGCAGGCCAGGAACGGGCCGAAGCGCCCGCGCTTCAGCACCATGGGCTTCCCGCAGTTCCCGCAGGGCTGCCCCTCGGCCACGCCCTGGCCCTGCCCGGTGGTGCCCGCGGCCTCGCCGTGGCCGTTCCCGGGCTCGCCGGCGCCGCCCTGGCGGGCAGGCAGCTCCTTGGTGTTCCTGCACTCCGGGTACCCCGAACAGGCCAGGAACTTGCCGAAGCGGCCCCACTTGATGACCATGGAGCGTCCGCACTTCTCGCACACCTGCTCCGTCGGCTCCACCAGGGCCTTGAGGTTCCGCATCTTGTGCTTGGCCTTCTCCAGCCAGCGGGTGAAGGCGTCGTAGAACGTGTGCATGGCCTCCAGCCAGTCCGCCTTCCCCTCCTCGATCTCGTCCAGCTTGGTCTCCATCTGGGCGGTGAATCCGGGATCGAGGATGCGGGGGAAGCTCTCCACCAGGAGGTCCACCACGATCTCGCCCAGCTCCGTGGGCTTGAACCGCCCGTTCTCCTTCACCACGTAGTCCCGGTTCTGGATCACGCCGAGGATGGCGGCGTAGGTGCTGGGCCGGCCGATCCCCCGCTCCTCCAGCTCCTTGACCAGGGTGGCCTCGCTGTACCGGGGGGGCGGCTGGGTGAAGTGCTGTTCGGGCGTGAGGGTCCGGCAGAGCAGGGCCAGGCCTTCCTCGAGGGGCGGCAGGCTCCGCTCTTCGTCGCCTTCCGCCTCCGGCTCTCCGCCTTTGGCGGAGTCCTCCCGGGCCCCCTCGTCCCGCCCCTCCACGTACACCCGCATGAAGCCCGCAAACTTCATCTGCTGCCCGCTGGCGCGGAAGGTGTAGCGTCCCGCCACGATGTCGGCCGTGGTGGTGTCGAACACGGCGGGCCGCATCTGGGAAGCCACGAAGCGGTTCCAGATCAAGGTGTAGAGGAGGAGCTGCTCGCGGGTGAGGAAGGGCGCCATCCGCCCCGGCTCGCGCAGGACCGAGGTCGGCCGGATGGCCTCGTGCGCCTCCTGGGCGCCCTTGCCACTCCGGTACCGGGGCGGCTTCTCGGGCAGGAACTCGGCGCCGTAGCGCTCCCCGATGAACCGCCGCGCCTCCGCCTGCGCTTCGGCCGAGACCCGCGTCGAATCCGTGCGCATGTAGGTGATGAGGCCCACGGCCCCCTCGTCCCCCACCTCGATCCCCTCGTACAGTTGCTGGGCCACCTGCATCGTCTTCCGCGCCGTGAAGCGGAGCTTGCGGGCCGCCTCCTGCTGCAGCTTGCTGGTGGTGAAGGGCGGCACGGGGTTCCGCCGCTTCTCCTTCCGCACCAGGCTGGCCACCCGGAACTGCCCGCGCAGCGGTTCGAGATCCGCCAGGATCCGGTCCGCCTCCGGCTGCGAGGAGATGCTCGCCTTCTCGCCGTTCACGCGGGCCAGGCGGGCGGGGAATTCGGCGCCGATCCCGTCCGTTCGGGCGAACTGCCCCGTGATCGTCCAGTACTCTTCGGGGACGAAGGCCCGGATCTCCTTCTCGCGGTCCACCACCAGGCGCAGGGCCACCGACTGGACCCGGCCGGCCGAGAGGCCGCGGCGGACCTTCTCCCACAACAGGGGGCTGATCTGGTAGCCCACCAGCCGATCCAGGATCCGCCGCGCCTGCTGCGCATCCACCTTCCGCAGGTCGATCCGGCCGGGATGGGCGAAGGCCTCCTGGACCGCGCGCTTCGTGATCTCGTTGAACATCACCCGGTGGATGGGCCGCTTGAGCGGCTTCAGCTCCTCCGCCAGGTGCCAGCAGATGGCCTCGCCCTCGCGGTCGGGGTCGGCCGCCAGGAAGATGGCCTGGGAGGTCTTGGCGGCCTTCTTGAGGTCGGCCAGGACCTTCTCCCGGCCCCGCACCACCTCGAACTTGGGCTTGAAATCGTGCTGGACGTCCACGGCCAGCGACTTGACCGGCAGGTCGCGCACGTGGCCCATGGAGGCCTTGACGAGGTAATTCCGGCCCAGGAACTTGTTGATGGTCTTGGCCTTGGCCGGGGATTCGACAATGACCAGCGACTTCGCCACTTATCCGGACTCCATTCCCTTCACCGCTTCGGCCATCTGCCGAGGCCTGAAGAGGCGAAGATACACTGTCGAATTGCGAACAATCGAATCACGAAGGTCGAACGGGGCAGTCTTTCCTCCGTCCGGTTCGCCATTCGCCATTCCTCGTTCGATCTTCGATATGTTCGCTCGGCGTTCTAGATGCGAAGACCCAAGGCGCCGATCGGCCTTGGGTCGCTCCACCTCCGGAGGCCTGCCCGGGCGGCCTCAACTGCTATCATGCCGCTCGAAGACCTTGCCGGCAAGCTGGCGCACCAGCCCTTTCATCTCCAGGCCCACCAGGGCCGAGGCCACCCGCCCTCCCGCCAGAGCGGCGCGAACGATCAGGGCGTCGATGTGCAGGGGCCCCTCGGCCAGCAGATCGAAGACCTGCCGCTCGGCGGCCGTGAGGTGGGGCGGCGGGGGCGCCGCCACCCGCTGCGGGGCCTGCCGGCGCAGTTGCGGCGCCAGCTCGCAGAGCACGTCCTCCCAGGTCTCCACCAGCTTGGCCCCCGCCTTGATGAGCCGGTTGCACCCCTCGCTGTAGCGCGCGTGGACGCGGCCGGGAACGGCGAAGACCTCGCGTCCCTGCTCCAGCGCGTGGTGCGCCGTGATCAGCGCGCCGCTGCCCACGCCCGCCTCCACGACGATGACCCCCAGGCTCAGGCCGCTGATGATCCGGTTGCGCCGCGGGAAGTGCCGCCGGAGCGGCGCCGTGCCCAGAGGAAACTCGCTGAGCAGCGCGCCGTGGGCCGCCACCTCGGCCGCCAGACCGCGATGCTCCGGCGGGTAGATCTGGTCCAGACCGCTCCCCAGGACCGCCAGCGTCCGGCCGCCCGCCTCCAGGGCCCCGCGGTGGGCTGCGGCATCGATCCCCCGCGCCAGGCCGCTCACGACGGTCAGGCCCCGTCGGCCGAGTTCTGCCGCCAGCTCGTTCGCCACGCCCTCCCCATAGGCGGTGGCGTGCCGGGCCCCCACGATGGCGATGCCGGCCTCCTCCTCCAGCCCTCCCCGGAGGTAGAGGACCGGCGGCGCCGAGGCGATCTCTCGCAGGCGGGCGGGATAGTCCGGATCGCCCCAGACGATCACCCGCACCCCGGCCTCGGCTACCCGCGCCCGCTCCTCGCGCAGGGCCCGTGCCCGCGGAAAGCGGCGCATCGCCCGGGCCACGGCCGGACCGATGCCCGGCACGGCCTGGAGCGCCTGGGGATCCGCCTCCCAGGCCCGGGTCGCCGACCCGAAGGCGGCCAGCAGCCCCTTCAGGGCCGCGCCTCCGAGCTGGGGCACCAGCCCCAGGGCCCAGCGGGCCTCGCGCTCGGCCGGGTCGGTCGCGGGCGCTTCCGCCACAGGCTCGCGCGGCATGGAATCCATCACGCGCCGGCTCGACCCCCTGTGCGCACGGGCCGGCGAGGGCCTACGGCTGGATCTGGCGGCTCAGGACCGCCCGATCGCCGGCCCGGATCTCCCTGGCGCTCGCCGAGATGACCGCCGTAGCGGTCCTGTCGGTCACGCGGATCACCACGACCTCGCCCAACCGGTCCGGGGGAATGGGCACGAGCTCGCCGGTCCCTGGGTTCACCCGGGGCAGCTCCGGGCGATAGACGGCGAAGACGTCGCCGGGAGCGATCCCCTGATCCGCCCCCACATCCAGGTACACCAGGTTCTGGAGGGCGAGAAACTGCAGCGAGCGCGGGCTGTCCACGATTAGGCCCTCCACCCGCCGGGTGGCGGGCTGGGCGATCTTGTCCTCGGGGAACGGGGCCGGGGCGATCCGGGCCACGCGGTCCCCGACCGTCATGGCCTCGCAACTGTAGATGACGCGCGCCCGCGCCGTCCGGTCGTGGACGTCGCTGACCTCGAGCAGGCCCAGCGTGTTCAGGGCGCGTCCCACCTGCCGGTTGGAGACGGGATGCACCACGCGGAGCCCCGGTCGGATGACCGCCAGGCGGTCGCCCACCTTTGGGACCTGCTGGCCGTTCAGGCCGACGGCCACGGAATCCTCCTGCGAGAGCAGCAGCTTGTCGTCCTGCCCCTTCACGATATTCCCGATGCCGGCGGATGCCATGGCGGCCTCCTCCATGAGGACGGGGCTGCACGCGATGGCCATCGGGCTCGCGGGCGGGACCGGCGGAGGCGGCGCCAGGACGGTCTCGGGGGCCGGCGGAGACGGGGCCGCGGGGGGAGGTGGCGCCGGGGCGGCCGGCGCCTGGGCCTCTTCCCTGGGGGCCTCTTTCGGCGGCTCGGGCTTTGGCGCCTCAGCCACGGGGGGCGGGGGAGCCTCGCGCCCGGGCACCGCCAGCGTGTCGCCGGGGTAGATCCGGTTGGGGTCGGTGATGAACGGATTCCGCTCCCAGATCCGCGGCCAGAGGAGCGGATCGCTGAGGAGGCTCTTCGCGATCCCCCACAGCGTATCCCCCTTCTTCACGACGTACGCGCCCGCGCCGCCCGGGGCCGCCGGTCCCGGCGCCGGGGCTTGGGCCTCGGCCCGCAGCAGGAGCAGGCAGAGCGCCATGGCCGCCAGGGTGCCGAGGGTGCCACGACCTTTTGGTTTCATGGGAACGCCTCCGCGGGGGCCACCGGTCTAGCCCCGGTTACCCCCAACCCCCGCCGCGCGCCACGGCGAGACGGCGGGCCGGACGGCTCCGCCCGCGGCCTCGAACCCGTACTCCAGGAGCGTGGCGGCATCCGCCCACCGCTGCGGGTCCCTCAGCAGGACCGCGATCATGCGCTGCTCACCCCGGCTGGCCGAGGCCACCAGGCACTGCCCCGCCGCGTCCGTGTATCCGGTCTTGACCCCGTCCGCGCCCTCCAGGCGGCCGAGCAGCTTGTTGTGGCTCTGGATCGTGCGCAGCCGGCGCACGAGCCTGCCCTGCGGCCCGGGTTGCCAGATCGTGACCGCCGTCTCGCGGGTCCGCACGAGCCGCGCAAAGCGCGGCTCCTCCATGGCCACCCGCGTGAGGAGGGCCATGTCCCGGGCGGTGGTGACGTGTCCCGGCTCGTCCAGGCCGTGGGGGTTCTCGAAGTGGCTGCGGGCCATGCCCAGGGCCTGCGCCGTGGCGTTCATCATGGCCACGAAGCCGGCCAAGCCGTTCCCCACGTGCTCGGCCGCCGCCGTGGCGGCATCGTTCGCAGAGCGGATCAGGATCGCCGCCAGCAGATCCTGGAGCGAGATCCGCTGGCCGCGGCGAAGGCCCAGCCGGTACCCGCCGATGCCGGCCGCCTGCCGGCTGACGACCACCATATCCCCCAGGTTCCCGCGCTCGAGAATGACCAGGGCCGTCAGGATCTTGGTGATGCTGGCGGGGGGACGGGGCTCATCCGCGTTCCGCTCGAAGAGCACCTCCCCCGTGCCCGCGTCCATCAGGATGGCCGAGGCCGCGCCGAGCTGCGCCGGGCTGGCCCGAAAAGCGGGCCGCGGCAGCTCCAGGAACTCCCGCGGGGCGGCCGGCAGCCGCGCGCGGTGCCGGCTGGGCAGGCTCACCCGGACCGTCTGGCCCCCGTGGGCCCCCAGGAGGCCCGGCCGGTTCGGGGCGGCCGATGCCGAGCCATGGATAACGAAGAGCAGGATCGCCAGCAAACCGAACCATCCGAGTCGTCGCCTCACGCGGCCTCCGTATACCCCGCCCCCTGCGCGGGGGCCTCCCATACCCTTCCGACCCCGACACGGAAGCGGCGGGGCGGCCGTATCGCCCGACCCCGCCATCCCGATGGCTCCATCCCCCCGCCCCCTCACGCCATCACGGCTGCTCACCCCGCCCCGCACCTCGGGGATCGCCGGATGGGAGCAGGATCTCATCCACCGTGGCGCACAGGGCGTGGCCCAACGTGATGTGCGTCTCCTGGATGCGCGGCGTCTCGGCGCTCGGCACGACGAAGGCCTCGTCCACGGCCCTGGCCAGGAGTCCCCCCGTGCCCCCCGTCAGCCCGACCGTCGTGCAGCCTGCGCGCCGCGCGGCCTCCACGCCGCGAAGCACGTTCCGGGAGTTGCCGCTGGTGCTGATGGCCACCACCAGGTCCCCCGGGCGCGCCAGGGCCTCCACCTGCCGCGCGAACACCTGGTCGAACCCCAGGTCGTTGCCGATGGCGGTGAGCGCGGAGGTATCCGTGCTGAGGGCCACCGCGGCCAGCGGGCCCCGGTCCCGCAGGAAGCGGTTCACAAACTCCGCCGCCAGATGCTGGGCGTCCGCTGCGCTCCCCCCGTTTCCGAAGAAGAGGAGCTTGCCGCCCCGCCGGAGAACCTCCGCCATCATCCGGGCTACGGCCTCGATCCGCGGGGCGTACAGCTCGGCGAATCGGAGCTTGACCTCCGCGCTGTCGCGGAACATCTCGTGAATGCGAGCTTGCATTTTCGCCTGCCGGATCTTCGGCCGGGCCGAGGCCATCCCCTCGCGGGACCGGCGAATCAACCTCAGAAGTCACATGGGACTCCTCATGGAAGGCCGCGTCCCCACAGGGGTTTCATCGTCGCGTATCTACCGTGCGGTTCCAGCGTTGTCAAGAAAAAACCATCCCGCCATCTGTTAGGCGCTCCCCGGGACCCGAGGCTTCCGTCCCCCGACGTGGAGCATGTCAACGTTCCGGGTCGAGGATCCGGAGGTCCTTGACCCGGAGCTGCAGGATTTCGCGGTCGTTCCACACGTTCCGCTCCGGGACGAACGCCAGGTCCACCCACGGCGAGGCCTGCCGATTCAACTGATCCGCAAAGGGGCCCAGGTTGAAGCCGATGGCCTGCACGGGCTCCCGGTCCTGGGGGGACTGCCGCACCTTCATCTTCAGGTGATTCTGCCCCACCAGGCGGGGCCCCTGCATGACCTGGAGCCTCCGCGCCACGAGCACCGGCTCCGGGTTCCCCACACCGTAGGGGCCCAGCCGGGCCAGGCCGTCGGCGAGGGGGAGATCCACCGCCCCGAGGCCGACCTCGGCCTCGGCCACGAGCGTCGGGACGAGATCGTCCTCCGACAATTCCTGCGCCGCCAGCGCCAGGAACCGCGCCCGGAAGGCCTCGATGCGATCCGGGCGCAGGGCAAAGCCGGCCGCGGCCCGGTGCCCGCCGTAATGCAGGAGGAGGTCCGCGCACCGCCCCAGGGCATCGGCGATGTGCCAGCCGGCGGCGCTGCGCGCCGACCCCCGCGCCTCGGAGCCTCCGGTCGCGATCAGGGCGGTGGGGCGGCCGAACCGCTCGACCAGGCGCGCCGCCACGATCCCGATCACGCCCGGATGCCAGGTCGGGGATGCCAGGACGATGGCCCGGTCCCGGTGAAGATCGTGCACGGCATCCGCCTGGGCCAACGCGTCGGCCAGGATGGTGCCTTCCAGCTCCTGTCGCTCCCGGTTCTGCCGGTCCAACTCGGCCGCCAGCGCCCGCGCCTCGGCCGGGTCCTGGGTGAGCAGGAGGCGCACCGCCGCCGCCGCATCATCCAGGCGGCCGGCGGCGTTGATCCGGGGCGCCAGACCGAAGGCCACCCGCCCCGCGGGGACACCGCGCGGGCCCGAGAGGGGGATCCCGGCCACCTCGGCCAGGGCGCGCAGCCCCGGGCGGGACGTCGCCGCCAGGCGGACCAGGCCGTGCGTCACCAGGATGCGGTTCTCGCCGAGCAGGGGGACGAGATCGGCGATGGTGCCCAGGGCCACGAGGTCGAGGAGCGGCCAGAGCTCCTCGCTCGCCCCCGGGCCGAACAGCGCCTGGAGGAGCTTGAAGGCGATGCCCACCCCGCACAGCTCTTTGAACGGGTAGGCGCAGCCCGCCTGGCGCGGATTCAGGATGGCGGTGGCGGGCGGCAGGGTCGGCGGGGGCAGGTGATGGTCGCAGACGATCACATCCATGCCGCGCTCCCGCGCCCGGGCTACCGCCTCGTGCGCGGCGATCCCGTGATCCACCGTCAGCAGGAGCCGGATGCCGGCCGCGGCCGCCTGCTCGACGATCTGGACGGGCAGGCCGTAACCGTGCTCCAGGCGGCGGGGCACCGCATAGGCCACCTCGGCGCCCGCCCGGGTGAGCCCGGCCACCAGCAGGGCCATCCCGCTCACCCCGTCCACGTCGTAGTCCCCGCAGACCAGGATCGGCTCGCGGCGCGCCACGGCCGCCCGCAGCCGCTGCACCGCCGCATCCATCCCCCGCATCTCCCGGGGGTCGTACAGGGCCTCGAGGGGGGCATCCAGGAAGGTGCGCGCGGCCTCGGGGGTTCCGCAGCCGCGGCGGATGAGGAGGCCCGCCAGGAGGGGGGCAACCCCGAGGGTGCGGGCCAGGGCCGCGGCCGCCGCCTCCGGCGGCCCCTCGGCGATCCGCCATCGCCTGCCTGGGATCGGACGGCCTGGCACGGGGGGCGGCGTCCCTGGCCCTAGCGCCGGGCCCGCCGGGCCGCCTCGGCCCGCACCCGCCATTCGTAGACGATGGGGGAGGCCACGAACCAGGAGGAGTAGGTCCCCACGAGGATGCCGATCAGGAGGGCGAAGGCGAAGTCGTGGAGCACCTCGCCGCCCAGCAGGAACAGGGCCAGGGCGGCCAGCACCGTGGTGAGCGACGTCATGGCCGTGCGGCTCAGCACCTGGTTGATGCTGGCGTTGATGATGTCGGCCAGCGGCTCCTTGCGGCGCGCCCGAAGGTTCTCGCGAATCCGGTCGTAGACCACCACCGTGTCCGTCAGTGAGTACCCGGCGATGGTGAGCAGGGCGGTGACGATGAGCAGCGTGATCTCCTTCTGGAGGATGAACACCACGCCCAGCACCGCCAGCACATCATGGAAGGTGGCGACCGTTGCGGCCACGCCGAAGCGGAACTCGAAGCGCCAGGCGATGTAGAGGACGATGCCGGCCAGGGAGATGGCGATGGCGATCAGGGCCTTCTGCTGCAGCTCCTTGCCGATGGCCGGCCCCACCTCGGTCGAGGCCTCCACGACGAAGGGGTTGTCGCCGAACTCCTGGCGCAGGGCGCTCTGGATGCGCTCGGCCGTCCCGGCCACCTCGCCCGCGCCCCGCTTCAGCCGGATCATGACCGTGCGCCCGTCGGCGAACTGCTGCGGCTCGCTGTCCCTGATCCCGTTCCTGCCCAGGGCCTCGCGCACCGCCCCCAGGTCCACGGGCCGGGCGAACTTCACCTGGGTCGAGGTGCCGCCGGCAAAGTCAATCCCCATGTTGGCCGCCCCCCGCGAGACCTGGACCAGGGCCAGGATCCCCAGGGCGACCAGGACGGTCGAGATGGCGTAGGCGATGTGACGCTTGGCGATGAAATCGAAGCTGGTCTTTCCCAGAATCTCCACGGTCCGCTCCGAAGAACCGTCGATTGGCAAGTAGTCAACTGGTCAATTGGGCAGTGCCAGACCCAAGAAGGATGATGAAAGCGACCAGGGTTCACCCCGCCCTTCCCAGTTGACCAATCGACGAATCGACCATTGACATATTAGATGCTCAGGTGCTTCAACTCCCGCCGGGACGTCATCCAGTCGTAGACCACCCGGGTGCCGACATTGGTCAGGGCCGGCACCCGGACCAGCCTTCCGTCTTCCTCCCCTCGTCCTGCCACCCCCGGGTGCGGCCCAGGGGCCGAGAAGAGCCACCGGCCTGGTCGGCGCTCAGATGCTCAGGTGCTTCAACTCCCGCCGGGACGTCATCCAGTCGTAGACCACCCGGGTGCCGACCAGGGCCGAGAATAGATTGATCGCCACACCCAGGGAGAGCGTCACGGCGAACCCCTTCACCGGCCCCGTCCCGAACAGGAACAGGGCCGCGGCCGTGATCAGCGTGGTCACGTGGGAGTCCACGATCGTGACGAACGCCTTGTCGTACCCGGCGTCAATGGAGGACCGGATGGTCTTGCCGAGCTTCAACTCCTCCCGGATGCGCTCCAGGATGAGGACGTTGCTGTCCACTGCCATTCCGATGCCCAGGGCGATCCCCGCGATGCCGGGCAGCGTGAGGGTCGCCCGGATCGTCACGAGGATCCCCACCAGGATGATCAGGTTCAGCACCAGGGCAAAGTCAGCGATGACGCCCGACAGCCTGTAATAGAACGCCATGAGCAGGCCCACCAGCATGGCCGCCAGGATCGCCGCGCGGATCCCCTTGCGGATCGAATCCTCCCCCAGGGAGGGTCCCACGGTGAGGTTGGCGATGATCTTCACCGGCGCGGGCAGCGCCCCGGCGCGCAGCACGATGGCCAGGTCCCGCGCCGACTCGGCGGTGAAGCTCCCCTCGATCTGGCCGCGGCCCTCGCCGATCTTGCTGCGGATGACGGGGGCGCTGTAGATGGTGTCGTCCAGGACGATGGCCAGTTGCCGGCCGATGTTGGCCCCGGTGAAATCGCCGAAGATCCGGGCCCCCTCGCGGTCCAGGGTGAAGGCCACCAGCCAGCCCCCCTGGTCGTCGGGCCGGACCTCGGCCGAGGTGAGCATGGCCCCCGTGAGGATGGGCTGGCGCTGCACGATGATGGGCCGCTTGCCCACCACCTGCCTGTCCTCGCCCACCTCGCGCTCGTACAGCAACTGGAGATCCGGCGGCAGCGTCGCCTTCCCCTGCTCCACCTCCACGGGGTTGTAGCGGTTGTCCACCAGCTTCAGCTCCAGCAGGGCCGTCTTCCCGATCAGGTTGATGGCACGCTGCGGGTCCTTGATCCCCGGGAGCTGGACCACGATCCGCCGGTCCCCCTCGGGGACGATGTGGGGCTCCGTCACGCCGAACTGATCCACGCGGTTGCGGATGGTCTCCAGGCTCTGCCGGACGGCCAGCTCCTCGATGCGCTTGACCTCCCGCGCCTGCAGGGTCAGCCGCAGCTCCTCGGCCGTGGCGCCGGGAACCTTTTCCAGCGTCGTCAGCTCGCCCAGGGCCCGCAGGGCCTTGTCCCGCTCCTCCGGCTTCGCCACCCGGAGCAGGATCTCCGCCTTGCCCTCCCGGGCGAGCCGGGCGATGCCGATCTTCTCCTTCTCCAGCAGGCGTCGGGCCTCCTCCAGGAGGCGGTCGGTCGCATTCTCCACCGCCTTGTCCACCTGAACCTCCAGGACGAGGTGCATTCCCCCCTGCAGGTCCAGGCCCAGGTTCACGCGCTCCGCCCGGGGCAGCAGGCCGGGAGCGAGGGAGGGCAGGCTCCCCACGGGGGCCACACTGGGCACGAGGTAGTATCCGGTGAACAGCGTGAGGAGTGTCAGCAGGAGCACACGACCCCGGATGCGCTTGCGCACCGACCGATCTCCCAGAAGAACGCGCGGGCCAAGGAACCGGGGCCTGGCCGACCCCATCCCTCAGCCCGCCGTGGAGTCTCCACCCGCCTGAGCCGCCGGGCACTATAGCAGGGCTCGTGAAAATTGCAACGCAATTCCACAAAGAGCCGATGGGCTGGACATCCGGAGGGGCGGTCGCGGCCGGCCTCCGGGGGCGCATGATCGCGCGGGGCGGGGAGCGCTCAGTCGGCCAGCACGCGGATCCCGGGATCGGGCGCCTCGATGACGCCGTCAATCCGGGCCCCGTGCCGGCCCAGGCACTGGAGATACTCTACGGCCTCCCGCGAGATCTCCTCCCCCGGCGCGAGGATCGGGATTCCCGGCGGATAGATGGTCACGATGTCGCAGGTCACCCGGCCGGCCGCCTGGCGCAGGGGGACATAGACGTAGGGGCCGAAGTACGCCTCGCGCGGCGAGCAGAGCAGGCGGGTCCCGTGGATCGGGGGCGTCGGGACGATCTCGGGGGCGAAGGCCGGCCCGTGCGGCCGGCGCGCCAGGGCCTCCAGGGCCCGGACCAGCCGGTCCAGGTCGTCCCGCCGATCCCCGATGCTGACGATCACGAGCAGGTTGAACAGGTCGGCCATCTCCACCTGGATGTCGAACTCGGTGTTGAGAAGCGCCGAGGCGGCATACCCCGTCAGCCCCAGCTCCTTCACCGAGATGGTCAGCTTGGTCACATCCAGGCTGAGGTCCCCCCACTCCTTCACCTGCCGGGCCTCCAGGCAGCGAAGCCCCGGGATGCGGTTGATCCGCCCCCGGGCCTCCTCGGCGAGGTCAATGGCCTTCCCCAGCAGCTTCCGGCCCTCCGTGGCCATCTGCATCCGTGCCAGGTCGAGGGAGGCCATGAGGATGTAGGACGGGCTGGTGCTCTGGAGCATCTGCAGGATGCCCGCCACCCGCCCCGCGTCCACGGCCGTTCCCTTCACGTGCAGCATGGAGGCCTGGGTCATCCCCCCCACGATCTTGTGGGTGCTCTGGACGGTGAGGTCGGCCCCCGCGTCCACCGCCGAGGGCGGCAGCGCCGGGTGGAAGTGCAGGTGCGGCCCGTGGGCCTCATCCACGAGCACCACCCTCCCCTGGCGCTGGGCGGCGGCGACGATGGTCGGCATGTCGGCCGCGATCCCGTAGTAGTTGGGGCTGGTGAGGGCCAGCACCCGCGCCCGGGGGTGGGCCTGCATGGCGGCCTCGACCGCCGTGGCGGTGACGTTGATGGCGATCCCCAGCTCCGGATCGAAGGTCGGCAGGAAGAAGCGGGGGGTGGCGCCGCTCAGGATGATCCCGGCCAGGATGGACTTGTGGGCGTTCCTGGCCACCAGCACCTCCTCCCCGGGAAGGACCGTGGACAGGATCATGGCGTGATTGCCCACGGTGGTCCCGTTCACCAGGAAGAAGGAGCGGTCGGCCCCGTGCGCCTCGGCGGCCAGCTCCTGCGCCTCGCGGATGACCCCCACCGGCTTCTGGAGGCAGTCCACCTCGTCCAGGGTGGTCAGGTCAATGGTGAAGATCTTGCTCCCGACGAATTTGCGGAAGCGGGTGGAGATGCCCTTCCCGCTCTTGTGGCCGGGGGTGTGGAAGGAGACCTTCCGCGCCTCGGCCAGGGCCACCAGGGCGTCGAAGAGCGGCGTGCGGGACTGTCGCTCGGGGATCATGGCCGGGGGCCACGGCGCGAGGGCCGACACGCGGGGCCGGCGGGTTGTTGCAGGCGCTCCCTCATGCTGCGTCTGGCCCTGGCGCGGCGGGGACCCTCAGCTCCACGTGAACAGGGGGTGATTATCTTCGATGATGCGCGTCTGGATGGCCAGCCGCGCCCGGATGTGCTTGGGCAGCAGGAAGCTCGCCTGGTGCGTGATGCCGTCGTAGTAGCGGAGGTCCCCCGCGAGGCGATCGGCCAGCAGCTTGTCCACGTCCTCCGGGGTGAGGGCCCGGGGGTCCTGCTGCTTGGAGGCCACGGAGAATCCCCAGGGCAGGGCGAAGGAGGGGATGGAGGCCCAGCAGGGGGCCACCACGGGGAAGACGCCTTCCAGCGTCTTCTGGATGGCGGCGAAGCACTCCAGGTCGTTCAGGCTCACCGTCCCCGCCTGGAGCGAGATGACGCCGGCCGGGGACAGCCGCTCCCGCACGATCTCGTAAAACTCCCGGGTGAAGAGCAGATAGGCCGGACCCTCCTCGATCGGCTCGGAGATGTCAATGATGACCACGTCGAAGGTCTCGGACGTCTCCTCCAGATACTTGCGTGCATCCAGGAAGCGGAGCTCCGTCCGCGGATCCTCGAAGGCCCCCTGGTGCCACTCGGGCAGCAGGTCGCGGCAGCGGGCCACGACCTCCTCGTCAATGTCCACCATCAGGGCGCGCTGGACGCTCCGGTGCCGGAGCACCTCGCGCAGCGTCGCCCCCTCGCCCCCCCCCACGATGAAGACCCGCTGCGGCTCGGGGTGCGCCAGCATGGCGGGATGGACCAGCAGCTCGTGGTAGATGAACTCGTCCCGGCTGCTGGACTGGATGCGCCCGTCCAGCACCAGGGCCTTGCCGTAGGACCCGAGTTCCAGGATGTCCAAGGATTGGAACGGGGTCTGCTTGGAAAACAGGACCTGGCGGATGCCGTGGAGGTGCCCCTCCTCGGCGCTGAAATACTCAATGAACCAGCGATAGTTCTTCAGGGGCATCGGGGATCCTCTGGGTAAGCTTGCCCGCGGCGTCGGCGACCTTGTGGATGACCTTCCCCGTGGCGCCGGGGATCAGGCCCCGCTTCATCTCGAGGACGGAGGGGTTCTTGCAGCGAAAGCGGGAGGCGATGTAGTCGGCGGCGAATTCGGGTCGGATCACATCGCCGCAGGTGAAGATGTCCACCGCCGCGTACCGGTACTCGGGCCAGGTGTGGATCGAGAGGTGGGATTCCGCGATGACCACGACGCCGCTCACCCCGTAGGGATTGAACTCGTGAAAGGCGACGTCCACGATGGTGGCCCCGCAGGCTCGGGCAGCGCCAACCAGGATGTCTTTCACCACGTCCACTTTCTTCAGCGAGTCTGGGTGACAACCGTGGAGTTCCACCAACAGGTGTCTGCCCAATGCGTGCAATTAACAC
Source organism: Methylomirabilis sp. (SeqCode) (assembly GCA_037442485.1). Classification (GTDB taxonomy): domain Bacteria; phylum Methylomirabilota; class Methylomirabilia; order Methylomirabilales; family 2-02-FULL-66-22; genus 2-02-FULL-66-22. Next base: position 181 of record JBBIQE010000029.1, on the reverse strand, counting down.
CCCCCTTTCGCCCCCGGTCTCGCGCGCGGCGCCGGGAAATTTTTTAGTTGCCTTATAGTGCATTTTTGCGCGAATGCAAGAAAAAAATGGGGTGGCGCCCATTTTTTCGTCTCCCGGGCGGAGGCTGCGCCCCGCCGCCGAGGCGCCCGGGCGCGGGCCACGGGACGGGCCCCGGCGCAGG
>JBBIQE010000028.1:0-30342 GCA_037442485.1 Methylomirabilis sp. (SeqCode) | reverse complement strand
AGAGGAGGGTGGGGGGGATTTTCGTGACAGGCCTTGCGGCCCAGGGGCAACGCCCCGAGCAGGTGGATCCGCAGGCTGCTCGTCCATGGTGAAGTTTCTCCCCCGTCCCCCGGGGGCCTCAGCGCCAGGATCCACGGGACAGGACAGCCTGGGCGAGCTGGGGCAAGAGGGCGAAGACGGGCAGCGTCCTCCCGGTCTCCGCGGTCGGGACGGGAAGGCTGACGGTGAGCTGCGGCGCCTCGGGCCGCAGGCCCACGCGCCATACCTCCACCCGGGCCAGGAGATTCATGATCTCCCGCGCCAGGGCCTGCCCCTCGGCGTCGGGGGCGGCGCAGAGCAGCGGCGACTGGCCGGCCAGCGGCTCCGGGCGCCAACCCTTGTCCCGGATCTCCGAGGCGGTCTGAAAGGCGCCCCGCCGCCCGGGGTGGTACACCTCGAAGCTCGCGGCGACCCGCCCGGCGAGCGTGGCCCCCGCGACCAGCCAGTCGCGGCGCCCCCGCAGCCGGCCGACCAGCCAGAGGAAAAACGTCTCGCGGGGCTCCAGGAGGACGCTCACCCCCAGGCGGACCAAAGGCGGGGCGAGCTGCTCCACCTCGACCCGGAAGGCGTTCCGCCCATACCATCGGATGGTCGCCTTCCCGCCGAAGGCCTGGATCGAGTCGCGCACCTGACGCACGAGCGTGACGGCCCGCCGCCGGTTGATCTGGAGTCCGAGGACATACCAGAGCAGGAGGAAGGAGGCCAGGCCGATGGCCAGATCGGTCCCGCTGAAGGCGCGGTCGAGCATCAGCGCTGGCCTCTCATCAACCCGTCGCTCAACCGGCCCCCGCCAGGTCGGTGAGGTCCTTCTCCCGCAGCATCCGCCGCTTCCAGTTGCTGATGGCGGGGACGATATAGGGGAGCAGGCGCAGGGTGTAGTAGGGCGGAATCACGGGGACCCCCAGGATGTCGCCGAAGACGATGAGGACGAACAGGTGCTCCAGGTCCCCGCGCTGCTTCCGGAACGTCACCACGGCGTCGAAGAGGGCCAGGCCGTACAGGAAGCCCCGGAACCACTTCACCCAGCCGTCCAGCCACTCCCGAAAGCTCATCGTCCGCTTGCCGTCCTCTCTTCCCATGCCCCCCGAAAGTATCCTCTCCTCCCGCGGACAAATCAAGCCCCGCGTGGTCGCGGCTCTCCGTCGGCTCTCCATCATCCCTTCACCGCGCCGAAGGTCAGGCCGGTCACGATGTGGCGCTGGATGATCAGGGTGAGGATGATGACCGGCAGCGTGATCATGGTGGCCGCCGCCGCCAGGGGCCCCCAGTTGATCTCCTCGTAGCCGATCATATTGAAGACCGCGATGGGCAGGGTCCGGGTGTTGCGGCCGGCCAGGATCACCGAGAACAGGAAGTTGTTCCAGGAGAAGATGAAGCTCAGGATGGCCGTGGCCACGATCCCCGGCTTGACCAGGGGGACGGCCACCCGCAGGAAGGCCCCGTAGTACGAGCAGCCGTCAATGAGGGCGGCATCCCGGAGGTCGGGCGGGATGTCCTCGAAGAAGCCGATCATGACCCAGATGATGATGGGCAGGCCCACCACGAGATGGGTGAGGATGAGGGCCTGGTAGGTATCCACCATCCGCAGGTTGCGGAACAGGATGTACCAGGGGATGAGGTAGCTGATCCCCGGGATGATCCGGGCCACGAGCACGACCAGGGCCAGGCCCTTCTGGCGCCAGTGGGCGATGCTGTAGGCTGCCGGGAGCCCCACGATCAAGCCGAGGAGCGTGCACCCCGTGGCCACCACGAAGCTGTTCCAGGTGTAGAGCAGGAACGGGTTCTTGGCGAACACCTCGGCATAGCCCTTGAGGGTGACGGCGAAGCGGAAGAACTTCGGGGGATAGCCGGCCGCATCCACCTGCGTCTTCAGCGAGAGGGTGATCATCCAGTAGAAGACGAAGACCGTGGGCAGCATGACCAGGATCACCAGGGCGTAGAACCCCGCCGTCCGCAGCCCGCGCTTCACGCTCTGGCCGGTCACCATCCGACCCTCCGGACCTTCATCAGGATGAGGGAGGCGCCCATGACGATGGCGAAGAGGGCCACCGCCATGGACGAGGCGTATCCCATGTTGAAGTACGAGAAGGCCTGGTTGAACAGCAGGATGTTGATCGTCTCCGAGGCGTTCGACGGGCCGCCCTGGGTCATGACGAAGATGATGTCGAAGGTCTTCAGGGCATCAATGGAGCGGAACAGGACGGCCACGACCAGCGTCGGGCGAAGCAGGGGGAGCGTGATCCGCCAGAAACACTGGAGCGGACTCGCCCCGTCAATCAAGGCGGATTCGTACGGCTCTTTGGGGAGGGCCGCCAGGCCCGCCAGGGTGATCAGCATGATGAGCGGGGTCCATTCCCAGACGTCCACCAGGGCGATGGCGTACAGGGCCGTCTTGCTGCTGTAGGTCCACGAGAACGGCGGCAGGCCGAGGCGGGTCACCAGGTAGTTCATCACCCCCAGCGTCGGATGGTACATCATGACGAAGACCAGCGAGATGGCGGTGGGGGTGGCCATCATGGGCAGGATGGACAGGGTCCGGACCAGGCCCCGTCCCCAGAACTCCCGGTTGAAGAGCAGGGCCATGGCCACGCCCAGGACCGTCTCCACCGACACCGCGATCAGGGTGAAGTAGATCGTCCGGAAGAACGCATCCCGGAACCGCGGGTCGCCCGTCAGGATCTGCTGGTAGTTGGCCAGGGCGACGAACCTGGGCGGGGTGAGGCTCGACGCGAACCATTCCTGGAGGCTCATCCAGCCGGTGTACAGCACCGGATAGACGATGATGACGGCGACGATGAGGACGGCCGGGGCCGGAAAAATGAAGGGGGCGTAGCGGTGGCCGAACCGGGAGACCCGGAGGCCCAGGGGCAGGGAGGCCCCGGCCACGGCCTGGTCAACGATGTCGGTGCGATTGGCCATCGGGCTGTCCCTGGCGCTGCCCCCGCGAAAAGAGCCCGGCCCTCCTGCCGCATGCCACAGGCTGGGCGGGAGGGCCAGGCTTCTCCGGGTCCGTGGGCAGGGCGCCTACTTCTCGGTCTTGTCCAGCAGCTCCTGGAACTCCTTGTGGGCCTGGGCGATCACATCCGCCGGCTTGGCTCCCTCGATGGCCTTCTGGATGGCCACCCCGATGATGTCCCGGTACTGGGTGACATCCACGATCTCGGGGAGACCCGCGCGCCCGATCTTCAGGCTCTCCAGGTACGCCGTGTACCAGTCGGCCGGCATCTTGGGTTTGGCCTTGACCTCGGCGTTATTCCAGGGCGACACGCGCCCGACGCCGACGCCGCCCAGGAGTTCCCGCACGCACATCTGCTTGGTGGTCGCCCACTGGATGAACAGGTAGGCGGCCTCCTTGTTCCGGCTCTGGGCGCTGACCGCCATGGCGTTGGTGAAGGTGGGCGCGTAGTGCCCGGCCGGCCCGGCGGGCAGGACGGCGTAGCCCACCTTGCCGACGATCTTGGACTTCTCCTTGTCCTCGAACTGGTTGGCGAAGTTCACGCCGTCATAGTAGATCCCCACCTGCCCCTGCATGAAGGCGGCGCTGCACTCGTACCAGTTGAAGTTCACGACGCCGGGCGGGGCGAAGCGGCGGAGCATGCCGGCGTACCACTCCATGCTCTTCACCCAGGCGGGCGAGTTGATGGCGGACTTGCCGTCCCGGGTCAGGTAGTCGGCCCCCATGGAATAGATCACCCACGCCCAGGGGGTGGCGTTGGCGTTCTTCAGCCCGCGGGCCACGAAACCGTACAGGCTGGGCGGGTTGTGGAGCTTCCGCGCCTGCTCCTCCAGCTCCGCCATGGTCCGGGGCGGCTTCCACCCCCGCTGCTGGTAGAGGTCCTTCCGGTAGAAGAGCACGAAGGGATCCACGAAGGTCGGGATGCCGCTGATGGTCTTGTCCGGTTGGGTCACGGCGTCCACGGCGCCCTTGGTGAAGTCGGCCCAGTCGAAGTCCGGGGAGGTCAGGCTCTTGTCCTCCAGATACCGGTTGATGGGCTGGAACCAGCCCGACTTCCAGAAGCGCCGCTTCTCCACGTGCATGCTGGCGTGCCAGGCGTCCACGCCGCCCGAGCCGGCCGTCATCTCCACCACAAGCTTCTGGCGGCCCTGCACCTCGGGCAGCACCTCGTACTTGACCTTCATCCCGGTGAGGTCCTCGAACTCCGGAAAGAACTTGACCATCTCGTCAATCCAGGGGTGCTTGTAGAAGATGCAGAACAGCTCCTTCCCCTTGAACCGGTTCCAGGTGAACGCCTGGGCCCGGGCCGGCGTGGCCACAAAGGGGCCAAAGGCGACGCCGGCGGCCGCCGCCCCCAGGCGAAGGACATCCCGACGGGTCACACCACAGGAACTTCCACCGTTCCGCTTGCCCTGTTTCATCGTCTCCTCCTCCCCTTGAAGCGGTTTTTCGGCCGTGTGGCGCCCACAACCTATCCAGTGGCTGCGGGCCTGTCAAGCCCTCCTCTGCGCCCCGAATCTCCGGCGAAGCCCGGGCACCCTTGGTCCACAAACCTCGTGGGTGAAGGCAGCCCAGTCGTGCGTGTGCACTCCGCCGGAGATCATGGCCCCCCTCGGCCTGGCTCGGTCTCGGCCCTCCCGTTGCCGCCGCGCCCTATCGGAATCCCAAGAGCCGCGGGATGACGAGAACGGTCCAGGGAACGTACGTCACCATGATCAGCGCCGCCAGCATCGGCCAGAGGAAGGGCAGCGTGGCCCGCACCACCCGCTCGAAAGAGATCTGGGCGACTTCCACGGTCGCATAGAGCACCACCCCCACGGGCGGCGTGATGAGGCCGATCACGGTGTTGAGGACGAACATCACGCCGAAGTGGACGCGATCGATCCCCAGCCGGTCGATGATCGGGAGGAGGATGGGGACCACGATCACCAGGATGGAGATCCCGTCGAAAAAGCAGCCCATGACCAGCACCAGCACGTTGATGAGCAGGAGCACCACGGCCGGGTTCGCGGTGAGGGACATCATGAACTCCGCGAACCGCTGGGGCACCTGCTCGCGCGCCATGATCCAGGCGAAGAGCGAGGCCGTGGTCATCACGAAGACCACCACGGCCGTCATCTCCACCGTCTCGCGGCCCAGGCGGACGAGGTCCGCGACGCCGAGGCGGCGGTAGACCAGGACCCCCAGCAGCAGCGTGTAGAAGACGGCCACCACGGCCGCCTCGGTGGGGGTGAAGATCCCGAAGGCGATGCCGCCGAGGAGGATGGCCGGCGTGAGCAGCCCCAGGCAGGATCGGCGGAAGGACCGCCACAGCTCGCCCAGGCCGGCGCGCCGCTGGAGCGGATAGTTCCGTCGGACGGCGACGATGTAGGAGTAGGCCATCATGAAGAGGCCCAGCAGGACCCCCGGGATGACCCCCCCGAGAAAGAGGGCCCCCACCGAGGTGCTGGCCAGGACGCCGTACACCACCATGGCGATGCTGGGCGGGATGATGGGGGCGATGGTGGAGGAGGCGGCGGTCACGGCCGCAGCGAAGTCCACGTCGTAGCCGTTGTCCACCATGGCCTTGATCTCGATGGCGCCCATGCCGCCCACATCCGCCACCGCCGCCCCGGACATCCCCGCGAAGATCATGCTGTTCAGGATGTTCACGTGGGCCAGGCCCCCGCGGATGTGCCCCACCAGGCACTGGGCCAGGCCGAAGATCCGGTCCGTGAGGCCGGCCTCGTTCACCAGCTTGCCCATGAGGATGTAGAACGGGATGGCCAGGAGGGGGAACGAGTCGGCGGCCGCGGACATCCGCTGGGACACCGCCAGGAGCACCTCGCCCCGGGCGCTCAGGAAGCCCAGGGACACGATCCCCAGGGCGAAGGCGATCGGCACCCGGAGCGCAAGGAGCAGGAAGAAGCCGGCGAACAGGAGGAGGATCACCATGCGCGCTCCTCCCCGGTCCGGCCCGTGAGGTGTCGCCAGAGGGCGGCCAGCGCCCCCAGGGTCATGGCGGCCATTCCGGACAGGATGCCCAGGTACACGAACGTCCAGGGGATGAGGAGCGCCGCCGTGGGCACCGTCCACACCATGGCGGCCAGGCGCACGCTCTGGACGAGCACGGTCCCCGCGAAGGCGAGCAGGAGGACGTCCCCCGCCACCGCCACCGCCCGGCGTGCGCCGGGCGGCAGCCGCTCCACGAAGAAGCTCACCTGGATATGCCCCTCCCGACGCAGCGCGATGGCCGCGCCCAGGAACACCAGGTAGATGAACAGATACCGGGCCAGCTCCTCCGACCAGAAGAGCGAGTGGTTCAGGACGTAGCGGGCGAAGATCTGCGCCCCCACCACCAGGAGCAGGAGGATGAGCACGACGAGCGTGGCCCGGTCCAACATCCAGTCGAGCGCCCGCAGCAGACGGCTCATGCCACCCCGGATCCTACCGGACCGCGGCGATCCTGTCGTAGAGGCCCTTGCCCCACTTCTCCTCCAGTTTGGGAATGGCCGCCATGGAGGCCTTGCGGAAGGCCTCGACATCCGGCGTGATGATCGTCATCCCCTTCTTCCTGAACTCGTCCAGCAGCGACTTCTCCTGCTGGATGATCAGGTCGTTGCTGAAACCGATCCCCTGATCCACCGCTTCCTGCAGGATCGCCTGATCGCCGGGCGACAGGCTCTTCCAGAGGGCGTCGCTGATGGCGTGAAACTGCGGCACCATGATGTGACCGGTCAGGATCAGGTACTTCTGGACCTCGTAGAACTTCCCCGCGTTGATGGTGGGGATGGGATTCTCCTGGGCATCCACCACCCCCTGCTTCAGCGCGAGGTACAGTTCGGCAAAGGCCATGGGCGTCGGGTTGGCCCCCCAGGCCCGGGCCATCTCGAGGTAGAGGGTCACCTCGGGCACCCGGAGCTTCATCCCCCGCACATCCTCCGGGGTGCGAACCGGCTTGTTGGCCGTCAGGTGCCGCACCCCGTAGTACAGGACGCCCAGCGGCCGCAGCCCGCGCCTCGTCACCAGCTCGTCCTTCATCTCGCGACCGATGGGGCCGTTCATGACCTTGTACATGTGGTCCACGTCCCGGAAGATGTACGGCGCCTCGGTGACGGAGAGGCGCGGCGACCACTGGCTGAACATGGCCAGCCCCTCCGTGACCATGGCCTGGCTGCCGAAGACGACCGCCTCGATCATGTCTTTGCCGGTGCCGAGCTGGGCCGAGGGGAACACCTGGATCTGGATCCGGTTGTTGGTTTTTTGCGCCACGATCTCGGCCGTCTTCTTCATGCCCAGGACGAAGGGGTGTTCCGGTTGCAGCACGATCCCCCACTTCAGGAGCGTCTGCGCCGCAGCCGGAGACGCAACCGCCAGCAACACCAGGGAAACCACGAGGCTGACCACCGGTCGGCGTTTCATCGCTGGGCCCTCCTTCTGCCCTCTCGGTCCAGGGCACTAACCTCCCGCCCCCTGCACCTCGCCCTCAAAGGAGCTCCAGTCGCTTCAGGCTCTCTCGGATCGCCTCCTGTTCGGCCGGGCTGGGGTCCGACAGCGGCGCCCTTACGCCACCGATCGGGAGGCCCCGCAGCGCCAGGACGTACTTGTACCAGCCCAGCCGGGCCCCATCGCCCAGCGCCGCCTGCATGGCGGTAACCTTCTTCTGCGCGGCCTGGGCCTCGGGAAGCTCGCCGCCCTTCCACGCGTGGTACAGCCCCAGGTAGAGCTCGGGGAAGATGCCGGCCCCGGAGGACACGAGGCCGGCCGCCCCGGCCTGGAGCGCCTCCAGGTCGGACTCGTCGTTGCCGCAGAGGACGTCAAACTCCGGCCCCATCGTCCTGACGAGCTCGGCGATCCGTCCGGGAATGCCGCTACTGTCCTTGACCCCGGCCACGTTTTGCACGCTGGCCCGGATGTCCCGGATGAGGCCCGGCGGCAGATCGTTACGGGCGTGGCTGGGGATGTTGTAGAGGTAGAGCGGCAGCGGCCCTGCGGCCTCGCCCAGGGCCCTGTAATACGCGAGGATCTCCTCGCGCGTCATGGCGTAATAGCAGGGCGGGATGGCCGCCACCGCCGTGACGTTCGCCCCGACCGCCTGCCGGCAGAGCGCGACCGCCTCGGCGGTGGTGAGGGCCCCCACCTGGGCCACCACGGGGACGCCGCGGGCAGCAGAAACCGCCGCCCCCACGAGGTCGCGGTGCTCCTCGGGGCGGAGGTAAAGCCCCTCGCCGGTCGTCCCGGCGACGAAGAGGCCGTGGATCCCCTTCTCCACCAGCCACGCCACCATCCGGCCGCTCGCCTCGACGTCCGCCGCCCCCGCTCCCGCCCGCATGGGCGTGAGCAGGGCCGCGACGACCCCGCCGAGGCGCGGCCGGCCCCCCACATCCCCGGCCTCACACATAGACCTCGGCCTCCATCTTCAGAATCTTGCAGACCCATTGGAGCTCTTCCACGTAATCGCCGTAGACCCCGTGGATGTGGTTCGAGCCGTAGGTCGCGATGAACCGCTCCGGCGGGACCTTCAATCGCGCGAAGGCATGGGGCCACTCGGCCGTGGTCGCCGCAGCCTTGCGGACAACCTCCGCGTCGGGGAGGGCCAAAAACTCCGCCGGGGCGATCGCCATCCAGTACGTGCCGTTCTTCCGGGTCAGCCGTCCCAGCGTGGCCTCACCCGGCGCCGCCAGGTGATGGACGGCCGCGCCCCCGGCCGGGAAGTAGAAGATCTCGGGCAGCAGCTTCACCCTGGGCAGGTTCACCCCGGGATCGAAGGACCGGCCGGCGAAGTAGGTGGCGTGCTGGCCCGAGTTCACCAGGTCCCAGAAGTCCCCCTCGGCGTCGTAGTGCCGGACGTCGGCGAAGAGGACGGGCGTGCCGGCGATCTCTTTGAATATCTCCATGGTGAGCGCCCCGTCCGAGTCGGCCTCGGTGGCGCAGACGATCGGTTCGTGCGGCCCCTCCCAGTCGTAGGGGTCGTTCAGGAAGGCCTCGGTGAGGTCCATGGTGCAGAAGGAGTTGGTGAGCTCGGGCTGCCCCTTGATGCCCACGAAGTCCAGGTCCCACTCCTCGATCAGCTCGCGCACGGCGTGGTAGCTGCGGATCTGGCGCTCCAGCGTCTCGGGGGTGAGGGCCTTCCCGTCATAGGCCACCTGGCCGCAGTGCTTCTCCAGCCACTGCCGCGCGGCCGTCACGCGCCCCTGCTCGATTGCCTCCGAGCGGCGGACGATCTCCCACTGGTCCAGGTGCTCGATGTCCACACCGAACTCCCGGCGCCATTGATCGAGGGCGGGGACGGCGGTGTACATCCCCATGGACCGCCCGCCGAAGAGGCCGTAGGTCTTCCCCCGCAGGCGGTTCACCGCCGAGGCGGCCCGCAGGAAGGCCAGGACCTGCCTGAGGACTCTCGGGTCTTCCACATCCCCCGAGACCCGGCCGTGGAAGACCCCGATCTGATCCAGGCTGCCCGCGGCCGCCAGCATGGCGACCAGGCCGGGCGCCTTCGGGTTGACGGTGGAGAGGCAGAGGAAGGGGCCGGGCGCAAACTCCGTCGCGATGGCCGGGAAGTGGGGAAAGGCCCAGATGGCGAAATTGAGGATGCTGGCCTCGACGCCGGCCGCCGCCAGCTTCTTCCCCTCGGACCGGGCCAGCTCCGGCGTCCAGACGATCTCGCCGGGCACGCACTCGACCTCGCCCGTCGCCTCCAGCGCCTTCACCAGCCTGTCCTGGAAACCCCGGGTCAGGGGGTACTGCAGGTCATGGGCGAACTTCCGCCCGTCGGAAAACGTCAGGATCCCGACCTTCCGCTTGCGCATCCTCACCTCCTTGCCCCCCTGGCCGCTCTGCCCCAGGCTCCCCTTCAGCTTCCCCGGTTCGCCAGCGCGTGCACCAGCGGCCGCACCGCCCCGTACAGATCCACGTACTGCCGGTAGAGCCGGTCGTAGATCTGCCGCCGGCCGGGCACGGGGGTGACGGCCCGCTCGATGTGCACCATCCGGCCGATGGCCTCGGCGTAGTCCCGGAAGATCCCGGCGCCCAGTCCGGCCCAGATGGCGGCGCCGAGCGCCATGGTCTCCTGGTCGCGGGGCAGAAAGATCGGCCGGCCCAGGACATCGGCCTGGATCTGGGTCCACAGCCGGCTCCTGGCCCCGCCCCCGCCGGCCACGATCCGCGTCAGCCGCAAGCCGTGGGCCTCCATGTCCTCGAGGATCTGGCGGGTCCCGAGGCAGATGCCTTCACAGATGGCGCGGTACAGGTGTGGCAGGCCGTGCTTCAGCGTGAGGCCGATCACCGTCCCGCGGGCCAGCGGGTCCTTGTAAGGGGTGCGGTTCCCCTGGAAATGGTCCAGAACGAGCAGACCCTCGCTTCCTGGCGGGATCGGCTCGGCCAGCGCGTCCAGATAGGCGAAGGTGTCCTGGCCCCCGGCCCGCGCCTTCGCCGCCGCCTCGGCGCCGAAGTGCTCGACCAGCCACTGGAGGATGCTGCCCGTCGCGGTCTGCCCCCCCTCCAGGGTGAACAGTCCCTCGATCAGGCAGTCCGGGTACGGTCCCCAGACGTTGGCGAAGACCGGCGACTTGGATTGCGCCATGTGGCAGGTCGAGCTTCCCAGGATGAGCGCCAGTTCGCCGGCCCCCACCGCCCCCAGGCCGATCTCGCCCGCGTAGGCATCAATGCCACCTTGGGCCACGATCGTCTCGGGGCTCAGGCCCACTTCCCGCGCCACCGGGGCCTGGATCTTCCCCAGCTTCCGCCCGACCGGCACGACCTCCGTTGGCCACTTGCCCGCCAGGCGCTCGGCCCTGGCGGCGACGAGGAAATCCGCCGGCCACCCCCCCAGGGGCCGCACGTAGTTCCACTTGGCGGTGGCGGTGTTCAGGCTGGCGGTCATCCGCCCGGTGAGGCGCAGGGTGAAGAAATCCACCGCATCCACGATCCAGCGTGCCGCCTCGAACAGGTCGGCCTCGTGCCGCTCCAGCCAGCGCCCCTTGGCGAGCATCCACTGGGGCGAGACCCTGCCCCCGCAGTACTTGAGCACCTCGTGCCCCGTCGCCGAGACCTCTTCGGCCTCCCGGTGGGCCCGCTCGTCCATCCAGAGAAGCGCCGGACGCAGCGGCTTCCCCTCCTCGGTGAGAGCCACCACCGTGCAAGCCGTACAGTCATAGGAGAGCGCCGCGATCTGCCCGGGATCGGCGCGGGATGTGTGCAGGACCTCGGTGAGGGTCTCGACCGTCCCCCGCCACCACTCCTCGGGATCCTGCTCGGCCCAGGCCGGCCGGGGGAAGCTGGTCCGGAGCGGGCGCACGGCCGAGGCGATGAGGGTGCCATCCAGGTCGAAGAGGCAGCTTCGGACACCCTGCGTCCCGACGTCCACGCCGAGAAGGTAGGTCATCCCCTGGCCCTTTCCCGGCGCGACAGCGAGCCGCGCCCGCCCGCTCTCCGCGGGAACGACCCCGTCGGCGGCGCGCAGGAGCTCCGGATGATCAGTTCGGGCTTCAGGACCATCCGCTGCGGCCGGCCCCGCCGCTCGGCCCCCATCTGCAGGAGCAGCAGGCGCATGGCCTCGCGGCCGAGATCATAGACCGGCTGGCCCACGGTGGTAAGCGGCGGGTGCGTGAGCGTCCACCATTCCATATCGTCATAGCCGACGAGGGAGAGGTCGCCCGGGATGCGGACCCCGCGTTCGTGCAGCGCCTGGAGGGCCCCCACGGTCATCAGGTTGTTCGTGCAGAAGAGGGCGGTGGGCGGCGCCGCGAGATCCAGGAGCCGGCGCGTGTGATCCCGGCCGCTGTCCTGCTTGAAGTTGCCTTCGCGGATGTATTCCTGGACCGGCCTCATGCCGGCCGCCTCGAGCGCCCGCAGGTACCCCCGCAGCCGTTCCCGGCCGGTGGAGCGGACCAGCGGGCCGTGGATGATGGCGATCCGGCGGTGCCCGAGCGAGAGGAGATACTCCGTGGCGAGGCGCCCGCCCATCTCGCCGTCCACCTTCACCGTGTCCGCGGCGACGCCCGGCAGCTCGCGGTCGAAAAGCACCAGGGGGACTCGCCGCCGACGGATGTCCCGGATGATGCTGAGCGCTTCCGCCGTCGTGGCCAGAACGATCCCGTCCACGCGCTTCTCCATCAGCACCCGGAGGTATTGCGCCTCCTTGGCCGGATCCTCGTCCGTGTTGCACAGGATGACGGTGTAGCCGTTTTCCTGCGCCAGGTCCTCGATGGCGCGGACCGCCCGGATGAAGAAGGGATTGGCGATGTCGGAGATGAGGAGGCCCACGGTGTGCGTGCGCCGGGTGACCAGGCCGCGGGCGAGGGCGCTGGGCTGATAGCGCAGCCGCTGGGCGACCTGCAGGACGCGACGGCGCGTCGTGTCGCGGACGCTGGCGCTCCCCCGCAGGGCTTGCGACGCCGTGCCGACCGAGACGCCGGCCTTTCGCGCGACATCCTTGATGGTCACCATCGCCATGGCATCGGGGTTGAAACGTTTCAGGTGCCGCCACGCTAGCCCAGCCCTCCCGCCGGTGTCAAGCGAAAAATTGAAACGTTTCAATTCCGCGAGGGCAACCGGGACGCCTCTCCCGGGGGCGGCCCCGCCACCCCGGGGGGGCCGCCCCCCGCGCGACATTTCTGTTGACTGGCCATACAGGCGTATGGTATGCATTCCGCGCGAGACCCGAAGAACGGAGGTGCGATCGTGCGTGCGTCGCTCACGGCCAGGCAGCGCGAGGTGCTGGATTTCATCCGGCACTTCACGGCGCAGGCGGGCTATCCGCCGACGGTGCGGGAGATCGGGGCGCACTTCGGCTTCGTCCCGCGCAGCGTCTTCGACCACCTCAAGGCGCTGGAGCGCAAAGGGTATCTGCGCCGCGTGGCCTCGAAGTCGCGCTCGCTCCAGATCCTCGATCCCTCAGCCGGCCCAACCCTCGGCGCTCCGGGGAGCCGATCCGCAGGGCTGGGTGCAGCTCTCCGCCCTCGGCCCTCGGCCCTCGGCCCTTCCGCGTACCGCGAGCTACCCATCCTCGGCCGCGTGGCCGCGGGCGAGCCCCTGCTGGCCGAAGAGAACGTCGAGGGCACCTTCACCATCTCGCGCGACTGGGTGGACGGGGACGAGGCCTTCCTCCTCAAGGTCCAGGGCGAAAGCATGGTGGGCGCCCACATCCTCCCGGGCGACTACGCCCTGGTCCGCCGGCAGGATACGGCCGAGAACGGCGAGATCGTCGTGGCCCTGGTGAACGACGAGGCCACCATCAAGCGGGTCTTTTTCAAGAAGGACGTCGTGGTCCTGCAGCCGGAAAACCCGGCCATGGCCCCGATCCAGATAAAGAAGGGCGAGAAGAGCTTCCAGATCATCGGCAAGGTCGTGGGGATCGTGCGGAGGTTCTGAGGTCAGCCGATGACTGTGCATTCGAAGGAGCAACTCCTTTCACTCCTCCAGGATCAGGCCGCCCGGCTCCGAGACTTCGGAGTGAGACGTTGCGGAGTCTTTGGCTCTTTTGTGCGGGAACACCCCACGTTGCAGAGCGATCTGGACATTCTCGTCGAGTTCGAACCTGGCAAGAAGACCTTTGATAACTTCATGCAGCTCGCTTTTTTCATGGAAGATCTGCTCGGGAGATCGGTTGATCTCGTCACCCCGGAATCTTTGAGCCCCTACATAGGACCGCGTATCCTCCGCGAGGTCGAGTATGTCGCCGTCAGTGCGTGAGTACTTGCGGCATATCCTGGACGAGAGTAACTACCGTACCACCCGCTCACAGGGTCTCAACAGGGAGAAGTTCCTTCAGGACGAGACGCTCAAGCGCGCCTTTGTCCGGGGCCTCGAGATCATTGGCGAAGCCGCCAAGCAGATACCCGAGCCGGCCCGAAAACGCTTCCCGCAGATCGAGTGGCATGCAGTCGCCGAAATGCGTGATCGCCTGATCCATAGCTACTTCGGTGTGGACTACGACATTGTGTGGGATGTCGCGGCCACCAAGATCCCGACATTGACTCAGCAGGTCCAACGGCTGCTGGATAAAGAGCAGCCGTAGGCCCCGAGCTGGGAGGCCACCAAGCACTGTCAAGCCGAAACGCCGGGGTCTCGAAAGGCGTCCTCAGTCGGGTGAGACAAAGACGAGGTCCCGCGCTCGTGGACAGAATAGAACGGCGATGACAAAGCAGAGAACCGTGACGGACGCCCGCGGCAGGACCTGGACCGTGTCCAAGGTGCGTCGGGACGCGGCCGAGGAGGCGGACTTCAGTTTCTAGTACGAGCGCCTCACCCCCGAGGAACGCGTGGCTGCAGTTGCCGAGGCGCCGGAGACCTGCCTGAAGACCCGAGGGTTCGATGGCATCCCGAGACTACGAAGAGTTCATCGCCGCATCGAACGATCACGGGGCTCGGTATCTCGTGATCCGCGCGCACGCGGTCGCGTTTCACGTCCGCCCCCGCACCACCAAGGTCCGGCCCCAGCATCCAAGCCTCCCCGCCGACGCCCCTGAGGTCGCGGCGCCACGCCAAGGACGAGGCGCTATCGTGCTTGACACGGACAGCGGCCCGGGGGTAGCGTTGGGCAGCTTTGACGGCTCCCCTGTCTTCCTCGGGAGGGTGGACGGGTGAGGCCAGACGAGGACGACAGCCGGGAGGAAAACGGACGGCCCTCTGGGAAGCGGTGACTCCCAGGGGGCCGTTCTGTCTTCGGTCATGCCTTAGTCCGCCCGATACCCTCTGAGGACGGCGCGGCCCGGCCCGTTGTCTTATGCTGGTCCATACAAGACGCCGCGATAAATGACACCAACCGGGAGACAGACCGGAAAATTCGCAACTTGAGTGCGAACGCCTCAGGCGTAGAAAGTGCGGGTTATCCTGTCAGGCATTCGGCTGTTTCGTTCTCACGCGGACCCATATACTCAATAGTTAGCCCGGCGAGTACACCCCTGGTCTGTGCGGTAGACGAAGTGATTGATGCTCCCGGGAGGACCATGACCGCTTCGAAGGCACGCCGGAAGGATGCAGCGGTCGAATGATTCCGGAGGATTCCGGGCTCGTGGCGACAGGCCAAGGCGGTGGCTCGCACTCCTCGGTGAGGTCGCCGATCCGGCCGAGGCCATGGCGCGGCAGTATTTCCGGACGCCGCCCCTCGCTGTGCACGAGAAAACCGATCTCGGCCCCGTGACCGTCGCGGACCGGGCCATCGAGGCGGCCGCGCCACCACTCTGGGAGGGGAGCGGTCCATCCACGGCGGCAGTCTCGTCACCTCGAACGGCCGGATCCACGACGAGGGGCTGAAGCTCCTGTCCCATCCCTGGTGAGATATTGGGCGCGATTCAATGATGGCCGGCACCGATCCAGGAGGGGGCGCGATCAAGGTGGGCACCAGCGGGTTCAGCTACCCGGAATGGAAGGGTCCCTTCTATCCGGAGAAGCTCCCCCAGCAGCAGATGCTGGACTTCTATGCCCGGCACTTTCCGGCCGTCGAGATCAACTCCACCTACTACCACATCCCCTCCCCGCGGAACATGGCCGCCATGGCCAAGCGGGCCGAGGGTCGGATCGAGTTCGCCATCAAGGCGCACCAGGACATGACGCACAGCCGGGACAGGTACGCGGACGCCCTGCCCCTCTTCCGTGAGGCGATCGCGCCGCTGCGCGAGGCCGGGGCCCTGGGCTGCGTCCTGGTTCAGTTTCCCTTCTCGTTCAAGGCCACATCCGCCAACGCCGACTTCCTCCGCCGGATTGCCTCGGACCTCGCCCCCGATCCCGTGGTCGTCGAGTTCCGCCACCGGAGCTGGACGACCGAGCAGACGTTCGACCTCCTGCGCAGTCTGGGCCTGGCCTACTGCTGCGTGGACGAGCCCCGCCTGCCGAACCTGCCGCCCCCCGTGGTGCGGGCCACCGCGCCCATCGCCTACGTCCGGTTCCATGGCCGGAACCGCCAGAAATGGTGGACCCATGCCGAGGCCTGGGAACGCTACGACTACCTCTACAGCGAGGCCGAGCTGCAGGAATGGGTTCCCAAGATCCACGCCCTGGCCGAGGCCACCCGGAAGTGCTACGCCTTCTTCAATAATCACGCGCGAGGGCAAGCCGTGACCAACGCCCAGATGCTGATCGGCCTGCTTTCTTCAGCCTCGGCCGGGAGCCCATAGCGGCCCGCCCTCCCTCACTCGCTCGCCTGCGCGCCCCCGGCCGTGGCCACGGCGAGAAACTCATCGTCGCTGAGCGGGCGGTGATGGGCGATGCCGGCCCGCTGGCAACTGACCAGGATGCGGCTCATCTGCTCGGGGGAGGCGGTGAGGCCGTACTCCGCGAGCTTCTTCGCCACGGCGCCGAGATCGCTCCACTTCCCCACGACCACGCGCGGCGAGCGGCCGACCAGCTCGGGCTCGAAGGGGAAGACAACCGGCCGGGCGCCGGCCGCCTCCATGGCGGCTCCCGTCCCCCACTGCTCGACGCTGAAGGCGCCTTTGCCCGAGATGGGCTTGAAGTACCCCACGGGGATGCGGCTGATCTCCTCGACGAGATGGCTCAGCCACGGCAGCAGGTCCAGGCGGAGGCCGGTGTCCACCCCGTACAGCACCTCCAGCGCCATGGCCACCTCGTCCAGTGCCGCGTTGCCCGCCCGGTAGCCCAGCCCGTTGACCGCGACGTTGAGCCCTGTGGCTCCCGCCTCGTAGGCCGCCAGCACGTTGGCCGTGGACAGCCCGAAGTCGTTGTGGCAGTGGACGTCCACCTGCAGATCGCTCCACTCGCGCACCTGCCGCACCAGGAAGGCGATGGCGGCCGGCCGGGCCACCCCGTAGCTGTCCACCACCGTCACCGCCGAGGCCCCGGCCTCCCGGCCGACCCGGACCGTCTCCTTGAGCTGGTCCAGGGGGGCCCGGGTGCCCTCCACGATGAACAGGTTCACCGTGCAGCCCGCCCGCCGGGCGGCTGCGATCTGGCTCGCCGCCTGCTCCAGCAGCTCGGCCCGCGAACGGCAGAGGTCGTAGCGCTGGTGCTCCTCCAGGATGCGGTACCAGACCATGACGTGGCGGACGCCGAGGTCGAGGACGCGCTCCACCCGGCCCGGGTGCCAGGTCACGTAGAGCGTGAGCGGCAGGTTCCGCCGGAGGATGGCCCGGACCGCCTCCAGCCAGCCGGGCACGGTGAGGAACAGCTCCATGCGCCTGACGCCGACCAGCGCGAGGGCCTCGGCGATGCGCACCTTGTCCTCGACGGTGAAGGCCACGTCCGCGCACTCCTCCCCGTCCCGCACGGTGATGTCGTGCAGTTCCACCGGGTGCGGGGGGACCTGGAGGCTGGGATCGAAATTGTGGGGGCTGCAGAACCAATGGGCGGTCCGCCAGGGGGTTTCAGTTCTCTCTCTCGCCATCTCGCTTCCCTCCGGGTGTCCGGATGAGTCCGACGTCCCAGGCGGAAAGGCCCCGATGCCTGGGAAACTCCCGCGCGTCGAGCCGATGCCGACGGTGGTTCTTTACCCCCGAGGCGTCCCGGCGGTCAAGCCCAATCCCGAAACATTCCCCGGGCAAGACATTCCATGCGGAGATCTCGCTTCCCCCTCTCCTCCGCCTCCCCGGTCGGCGCAGCCAGCCTCCCCGTCAGCCCCTCGCGACCCTCCCGGAGGCCTTGCCCCAACCGGAGGTTGTTCCTGCACCGACGTGCCCTGCGATATAATTGGGTGGTCAATGAACTGGCCGGAGGACCGGAAATGAAGATCGCCATAATCTTCCCCGGAAGAAGCCTGGAGACGGCACGGGTGACCGGGGCGGTGATGCCACTGGCCCCCACCCTGCTGGCCGCCCTGACTCCAGAGGACCACGAGGTGTTCCTGGTGGACATGTTCCTCGGGGATACGGTGGACTACGAATCCGATGTGGATCTCGTAGCCATCACGGTGCGCACACCCTTGGCCCCTATTGCCTACGAGATCGCGGACGCCTTCCGCCAGCGAGGCACGCGGGTGATTCTGGGCGGCCCGCATATCTTTGCCTTTCCCCAGGAGGCCAAGAGGCATGCCACCGCGGTGGCCATTGGGGAAGGCGAAGAGCTGTGGCCGGTGATCGTGCAGGATGCGGAGCACCAGAGACTCAAGGACTTCTATGTGTGCGGGGCCTACGCCGTGGAGAGCCTCCCGGGCACCGTCTACCAGAAAAAGGAGCGCCCCACGCTCAAGGGCCTGCCCAGGATGCGGCGAGACCTGCTCCCCCGGGAGCGGTACTTCATGGATTCGATCTTCACCACCCGCGGCTGCCCCAACCACTGCCGGTTCTGTCCGGTCACGGATCTCTTCGGTCCCCACATCCGGCACCGGCCCATTGACGAGGTGGTGGCGGAGGTCTCGACCCTCGGCCGGCGGTTCTTCAATGTGGATGACAGCGTCTTTGGCCACCCACAGATGGTGGACCGACCGCAGGAGAATCAGTACTACCTCGACCTTTACCGCGAGCTGGCCCACTTGCGCCCGACGCGGCGCTGGACCGGCGCCGGAGGATTGGCGGCGGTCAATTACAGGGACGGGCGGAGAATCCTGGAGCTGGCGGCCGCGAGCGGGCTGGTCCGGATCGCGGCCGGGCTCGAATCCATATCCGCCAAGGGCCAGAAGCAGTCCGGGGCCTGGAGGAAGCTCCATTACACATCCCCGGATTCCTTCGATCTCCAGAAGATGAAGGAGAATATCCGCACCATCCAGAGCTTTGGGATCGAGGTCATGGGGTTCTTTGTCATCGGGTGGGATGAGGACACCCGGGAGACCTACCTGCGAACCCTGGAGTTCTGCGATGAGACCGGCGTGGTGCCCTTCATCTTTACCCTGACCCCGATGCCGGGAAGTCAGATCTACCGGGAGTACTTACGGGAAGGGAGAATCTTCACCGATCGCCCCTGGGACCAGTACGGTGGAGGCTATGTGGTCTACCGACACCCCCGGATGTCCGAGACCGAGATGCTTGCGCTCAATGCCCAAGTCATGCGGGACGGCTACAGCTTCGGGCGAATCCTCAAGAGGACCCTGATGGCGACGCGGCACCGTCCCGCGCTGGACACGGCCGTGAATTCCTTCTGCACCCAACTGGGGCTGAGAAAAGCCTATCGGCAGTTGTACCAACATATCCCCAGCCGACCCAAAGGCGAACCTCGGTCAGGTGCACCCGACCGCGCTTGAGCGCCAATGGAACTCCGCGGATGGTGGGAAAGCGGGATAGGCCCCTCGGGGTGGAAGGAATTCATGCCCGAATGGGGACCACGCGAGAGACCGATGATCCGGCAAGGGTACGGTCGTGACGTGATGGCCTGGGGCGCTGTTTCGCGCAATGATGGTGCCGGGGGAGGGAATCGAACCCTCATGGACCAGAGGTCCGCGGGATTTTGAGTCCCGTGCGTCTACCAGTTTCACCACCCCGGCATACGAAAGCACCGATAGCGACAGCGATATCCGGGTACCGGCTGGGTGGCGAACGCGAGTGCCGTCACTGCGTCGCCGATACCTTTTTACGGCAGCCCCACTCGGGTGTCAAGGCGAAACCCCTCCAGAGACCGGAAGCCGTGAAACGTGAGAGGTGAAGGGGGCAGAGGTGCAGAGGGGCTGGGGAGCTGAGGAGCAGTGGGGTAGGGACAATAGGGGAAACGGAGAAACGGGGAGCCATATGCGGGATGACGAATGCGGAATGGGCTGTGGAGCGAGAGCCGAGAGGGAGCGACAGGGACAGGGGGCCAGAGGGGCCGAGGACAACGCTGGGCTCCCCCCTCTCGGCTCTGGGCTCGTGGCTCTCGGCTCTGCCAGGGGATTTTTTCCTTGACGATCCGGGCGCCGGGTGGGTATAAGAGAGCCGAGCTGAGGGGCGAATCGGTTCCGGTTCGAGGCCGAGGCCCCTTCAGCTCATTCACATTTCGGGGGCTGTGGCGCAGTTGGGAGCGCGCGTGACTGGCAGTCACGAGGTCACGGGTTCGAATCCCGTCAGCTCCACCAATTGTCATTTCGGCCCCTGGTGGCCACGAGCCGCCAGGGGTTTTCGTAGGTGAGCTGCACGGTTCGGCCCGCCAGCCGAAGGTTCGAGCCAATCCGGGTGGTCCACACCTTCAGAGACTCCAGGTTTTCTCCTGTAGCCACGGAATGGGCCTGGTGAGCGGCTCGAATGAACCGCGCCAGCGGTTCGAGCCAGCGATTGCCCTGCCGCTCAACCTCAGCGAGCCGCGCTGAGCGCGCTGACTTCTCCAGCAACAGTTTCTCCTTTCGCCCGGCGTACTCTTCCCGTGAGATGACCCCCTCCAGGTGGGCGTCAAGAAGCCGCTCCAGCTTCCCCTCCAGTGCGGCGAGCTTTTCCCTGAATATTCGAGCGGCAGGGGAATCAGTGGCTCGTGGGTGCCCTGGCACAGCTCCCCCTTGAAATGAAAGAGGCCAATCTAGAACGGGTTCGTGGGAAGGCGCTTCACATCCTGGCGGGCAAACTCTCCAAGTTCGGTGGCCTGGCTCTCGATAGAAAGGACTTGGCGCTCTTCTTCGTCAGTGGACTTCCGTGCGCAGGGGAAAAACCTCAGCGGGTTCCCCTCTGTGCCCACAGAGATGAGACACTCCCGCCTTCGACCTTGCGTCCTTGGGTGGCATCGGAGGTATCGGCATGGTCTGCTGGCTGGCACTCATGCGAACGGGCGCTGCGGCCCATCGCAAAGCTGGAGAAGGCAGCGGACCCGAGGCCTCAGTGCTGCACACTGATCCCGCAAGCCGAGGTGGCCCAACCGGAATCATTGCCTTCCCAGTTAGACGACCTGCCCTTTTGGCATTCCGCCCCACGTCCGGCTTTCGAGAAACCGCGTGTTTTCCTTCTTCGGTCGCTCCGGCCGGCTTCTTCATGAGTCTCGGATCTGGATCTCGCTTGCGAGCCCCAGATCGGCCAGGATCTGGCGGAGGTCGGCCGTCAGACTGCCTGCAACATCGCGGTTGACCGTGACCGAGAAGTCCACGCCGACCTTCAGATCCGAGCCCGATCTCAGCTTGGGCAGGATCTTTGTCCCGAGGCGATTCCAAAGTTCCGGTGGGACGGCACCGACGAGTCGAACAGTTTTCGTCTGAACCCCGGGCGTAGGCTCCAGGCCCGGTCCCGGTCCGGGGCCAGGCACCTGCTCCGGCACCGGAGGAACCGGTGGTGGTTCCAGTCCGGGAATGGGTTCGGGAACACCCGCTTTGAGAGCCTGTGCCTTGACTTTCGTCAGCAAAAAGACCCCCGACTCAAAGGCAACCTCATCCGCGGTAATGGGCTCTTGGAACCAGACCCGCTCGTAGGTTCCATCCGGTTTCTGCCCCGAGGCGAGCCCGAACTCGCCCCTCCCGACGAACTCGACGACCTTCCCCCGCAGGGTCGTGTCGGGGTCGAGCAACCGCGTGAGCGAGCCGTTCAGGAAACTCTGCCGCAGACTGGCGAGCGGCCACGCCCCGGATTCCTTCAGCGCAGGCGGCCAGTTCCGGTCGATGTACCCCGCGCCGACAGACTCGTTGAGGAGTGCCGCCGACTTGAGCGCGGCAATGACCCTGCCGCACAGAGTCTCGCCGCTGCTGGAGTGTCCGGCCCCGAGGTCGATGGTCTTGAGACCATCCGCTTCTTGGTGGTCGGCGATCACGGCGAACCGGTAGCCACCCCAGACCTCGTCCTTGGCGGCGTCTTCTGCGCCCGCGACTTTCGACTGAAGGTCGGCGCGATCCGCCCGGTCGAAATCGCCTCCCAGCGTGCCGTCGGCCACTTCGCGGGCGACCCGCTTCCAGGCGAGCGACAGCTCCACCTTCTCGCGCAGGTCCCGGCCCGGCTTCTTGATGCACCACACAACCGATCCCGGGTAGAGGCGGGGGGACTTGCCGCGTTGCTTGGTCCACTCCGCGATCTGTCCACGCAGCGACCCACCGCCCGTCCATTCGGCCTCCGGGTCGATGATGACGAGCGTCAACCGCGGCAAATCCGGGACCTCCGCGCCGTCGCGGGGGAACGGCACGACGGGAATGCTGGCACCGCGGCGGAACTCGTCCTCCACGAGCTTGCGGATGGCGGGCTTGATTTCGGTCTCTTCATCCAGAGACGCGCGGCGGTCACTGACCACCTTTTTCATCGTGGGTTGGTGCCCGATCTTGAATCCATCCGAGCCCATCTTGCGGATGAAGTACGACTTGTCCTCCAGGGCGAAGGCGGCGTTGTCCACGGAGGTCGTGTCCACCTCGGGCTCGCCGAGAGCGAAGCGCAGTTCCGGCAGGTGCGCGACCTTGTCGGTCTGGCCTCCCGACGACTCGAAGAGGATCGCCGTTCCCACCCGGCGGTGAATGTCGCGGAGCGGCCCCTTGGTGTCGGCGTCCAGCGCCTTCGCGTGGGCTTGCTCTCCGGCGATGTCCGCGTCGATGGCGGCGACGAGCCGGGACTCACCCAACTGGCCGAGGATCGTACTGCGAAATCCCATGTCTTGAAGCGGGGCCGAGCCCAACGTGATGAGCGGCTCCCGGCGGGCTGTCGTGAAACCGTCGCGGTAGGCCCATGCGATCCACTGGGCCAGCATGGCGAGCGTCCCGCGCGTCTGCTGGTACTGGGGGAGCGCCTGCCACTTACGCTGGAAGACGGAGAGGGTGGCCGGATGGAACGGATAGCACGCCTCGAACCGGCGAAGGAGAAACTCCCTCGCCTTCGCTTCCGTCGCCGCCGTGTCCACGGCGGTCCATTCCGGCGGGAGCTGCGCCCGCCGGTCGAAGCACCAGTCGGCAAAGGCCTTCGCCACGCTCTTCCTGGCGCGCTCGCTTCCGAGGTCCTCGAAGAGCCGCCGTCGGACAACCTCGCTGATCTCCGTCTCGTCGTTGGCGATGAGGTCCTTGGCGACGCGCCGGACGACCTTGGTGATCTTGTCCTGCCACTGCATGTCCCAGTCGGTCATCTCGACCTGGCTGCGCGGGAGGCTGATCACCGCCGCGCCATGGGTTGTTCCCGTCGTGGCAACAGTCAGGTTCTGGATGAAGGCATGGAACGACTCCGCCATGCCGCGATGCCGGTTCAAAAAGTTGAGCACCTCGTCGAAAAGGATCAGCACGGGTGCGTTGGCTGCCTGGAACACGCGGGCGATGGACTCCGTCCCCGGTGGCGTCGTCTTTGCGGCCTTTCCGAGCGCTTCGACGCCCTTGTCGCCCGCGAGCTGGCGGGCGATGTCGATCCACGGGGTCTCTCGCCCGTCCTGCGGGTCCCAGGCGTTCCCCACGAAGACGCCCACCCGCGCCCTGGGAACCGACGAGAGGCCTGCATCGCGCAAGAGGTCGGAGACCCCCGAGTAGCGGGCCGCCTTCTCGCCGCTCGTGCCGAGGTGGTACAGGGCAGTCAGCGTGTGCGTCTTGCCGCCGCCGAACTGCGTGATCAGGGTCAGAACCGGCGCGGTGTTGTCGGTCTTGCCCGAGAGCCTTCGAAGCACCATGCCGGCGTGCTCGCGCAGGGCCCTGGTGAAGCAGGTGCGAGAGAAGAACTGCTTCGGGTCGCGGTAGTCCTCGGGCGCTGTCCCCGCCACCACCTGCTCGAGGGCGATGGCGAACTCGTCCGGGTTGAACGACCGTCCTTGCCGGACCTCTTTTCGCGGCGTGGCGACCCTGTACCAAGGTTCCATGACGGTCCTCCTATGGTCTCTTCATGCGCGCGAACAGCTCGGTCGCGGACTTCTTCAGCCGTCCGAGGTTCGCGTAGGCTATCGGCTGGAACGCGTTCTGGCACGAATACATCCGGTAGCGGATGCCGTCGGTAACGACCACATCCCGGGGCGTACCGAGCGCCTGCACGTAGCCCTTGGCCTGCTCCAGAGCTCCCTCCACACCCGCCCCGAGGCGCTTCGCTTCGATCACCAGGTGACAGTTCTCCGGGGTCCGTGGGAGAGCCCGGAACACTGCCACATCAATGTACCGCCA
This sequence comes from Methylomirabilis sp. (SeqCode), assembly GCA_037442485.1. Taxonomy (GTDB): domain Bacteria; phylum Methylomirabilota; class Methylomirabilia; order Methylomirabilales; family 2-02-FULL-66-22; genus 2-02-FULL-66-22. The sequence continues at coordinate 6,493 of JBBIQE010000028.1, read as the reverse complement.
CTTGACGGCAATACGTTCCGGCGGCCAGCCCAGCGCGCTCAAGAACGGAACCACGAAGTGGGCGATCAGCTCGTCTTCGCTCGGGTGCTCGCCAAACGCTTGCCGATCCCACAGTAACGGGACGAGATCGTTGGCGGCCGCCACGAGCCCTTGAAGAGCCGTCGGCACGTCCTCGAGGGGCGGTTCCTCCGCCGGAAGATCCGGCAACGCAGCCGTCTGCCAGTTCGTGGGCGGCGAGTTGAGGAAGCGATCCGCGAAGTCCACGACCTCGGCGTTCCACGTCCGCGAGCACCGTGTCGGGTTTGCCCCGAACACCGGGGTCGTGAATGTGTGCTCCTGGGGTAGCTTGCACCAACGCACGCGGCGCGCGTGCTGGAGATCCCAGCCGCTCACGTCGTCGAACTGGTTCAGGTAGAGGTAGTCGCTGGCCACAATCCCGACCGCGCAGATCCTCGAGATCCCCGTGCGCAGCAGGAAGACGTCGCCGAGCTGGACCTCGCTGGCGAAGCGTCGCACGAAGCCGCCCTCGAACTCATCGTCATCACGTTCCGGCTTCCACGGGCCCGCGTCTCCTGGACCGATGAGGCCGACTCCGTACTTCAAGAAGACGTCCGCATACGGCCGGGACGCCTGCCCGGCCGCCAGCTGCCAAACTCCTCTTGTGGTCGTCTTCACGTTCATCGCCATCACTTCGGAACCGCCAACAGCATTGCGTCGAGGAGGCGTTTCTCCTCGCTGCTCTTCGGGTACAGGGCAGAGAGCGCGTTAGCCAGGCGTCTGAAGTAGGGACCGCGCTCCGTCTCGGCGTTTATCAACGCGCGGAGCCCGTTCGTCTGCCCTCCGGCTTGTAGGAGCATCGCGGCATGTACCCGGTCCAGCGTCGTTGCCTGGCGATCCTTCTTGAGCTCGGGGTCCGCCGAGCCAGTGGGAGCAATGCGCCCCTGCTTCCGCCCACGAATTTTCGGTGCCTTCTCTGATACAAGCTCGGGGAACAAAACCTGCTGGAGATCCTGCATGGGATCACGCTCAAGCTGGTAGGCGACAGCCTCGGGCCCGTCCTCGCCGAAGAGCTGCTCGGCTCGCTCCGTGACCGACAGGAGGCGCACGATTCCTTTCTCGATTTCGATGATGCGTCCCTCCCACTTGGGAAGCTCGATACCGAGGGGCTGCGCGAATCGGCGGACGACGTCGAACACGAGCGTGTAGCCTTTCTTGTTCTTCGCGGGCACCCCCTCTTCCTCTTCCGTGTCCTCCGCAGGCTCTTCCTTCTCCATCTCCGATTGCCCGTTGGTCGTTTGAAGCGTCCAGAGGAAGAGAGCCGTCAGACGCGCGTCCTCCTCGACAGCTCCCGCGGCCCCATTCCGTGCCTTGGCCTCGGCCGTACCGAGAACCTGTTCGAGAGCCGTTCGACCGACTACCTCCCACACCTTCTCGAGGTACTGCGGCAGCTTGACCTCTTGCCCGTCCGCAGTCTCGACGCGACGGTACTGGCTGAACACCTCCAGCGCAGGGCCGATGCATGCGAAGACCAGGTCCGCGCCGCGGATGCCCTCATTCTGAAGGCGCTCCATCCAATCGCCGACGCGCTTGGGTAGCTCGCGCAGGACCTCGCCCCAGTCGCCGACCTTGGCGCTGTCCGGTCTTGGGCGACAGATGAGGTGTACGCTTGTAGCGAGGGCCGCCGATGCCTGTGCGCGCATGCGAGCCCGACGTTCCGTCTCAATCGGCCACGAGCCGGTTATACGCCAGCCGGCGTCCACTAGTGCCGATACCAGAGCCTCCCATCGGTCCGTGTCCTTGTGCGCGAAGACGACCGAGGCGACGCCGTCTTCTCGGATGGTCCGCTTCATCTGGCCGAAGGCCTCTTTCATCCGATTCTCGTACCACGCCCGGTCGTGCACGCCGCCGTCATTGACCGCGCGGTTCTCTGTCAACTCTCGTGCCTTATCGGTCTCCACCGCGGTAAAAGCCTGCGGAAGACGGTTCCGCAGGCCGAGCCGGAGCCAGCCGTAATAGAAATCTGATTGATGGGCATAGGGAATCTGATTTGCGTATGGTGGATCGGTGAAGACCACGTCTACAGACTCCTCCGGCAGGATAGGGTCGAGCGCGTTCGCAAGAAGCGGCGACGAAGGCTGGTAGCGCGTCGATGCCAGGTATCGGAGCGCGCTTTGAACGCTTCGGATGGAGTAGCCGAGCCCTTCGCAGTGTGAACTCAGAGGATTACCTTCTGCGAAGTCGGCGCGCATGGGAACGCCCGGGGACTCGAAAACCGACCTTACATGCTCGCCCACATGCGTACAGAGCGAGGTATGATACTGGGCGTTGTCGGAGTAGGCCGTGTAAAGGCATGCCGCCAGAGCGTTGAGCAGGTCCTTGTCTTTTACCTGCTTCTCCGCCTCCTTGAGCGCGTCCTCGATGACCTCCTGGATGACCCAACGCGAAAAGCACTGGCGCGGTGCGAGGACATCCGCCCAGTTGGTGATCCCGAATGGCCGCGGGCGGAACCCGGTATCGCCCTCGGGAGGTGCGGGCGGCATATCAATGTGAACCTCATTCGCCCTGCTCCGGGCCTTCTCATATGCAGCCAAGTCGGCTTTCGTCGGCGTGAAGTAGTCCTTGCCCCTCCCGGCCGGGTTCTGCCTGACCACAGCCAGCATGAGGCCGTCGGTCGCTCCACCTCGTCTCTCGCGCAGCTGCGCTTGAACCCGCACACGGCCCGTCACCATGTGACATTTCGGACAGGTTGCGTTATTGCCCGCAACCGTGCCAGAACCGACTTCCTTGTCGCTGGACGGTTCGTAGACCTCGACACGCGGCTCAACTCCCCCCTTCGGATAGAGGATGCGGAGCGCCTTCTTCCGGCCTTTGGCTTGCGATAACCACAGGTTGCGGACGAGCGGAATGGTCGCGCCACAACCAGCGGCCTCGCACTTCACGACGCGCGCCCAGAGGTAGGCGAGGGGTCTGCGCCCTTGGGCGTCGGCCGGGTAGTACTCGTCAAGGCGCTTTTCTGTCTCCTTCAGGACCCATTCCGACCACTCCTCAAAGAGATCGGGGAGTTTGTCCCCGTAACGGGCACACCATTCGAGCGCGATCTTGAGCTGGAGCCAGGCTACCGGGTTCAACTCGGATGCCGTCACCTCGCAACCGAGGCGCAACCCCTCCAGAGGAATTGAACCGCCACCGGAAAACGGATCGAAGACATGAGGCGTTTGCCCGTGTGCAGCCCCAATGAGTTTGCGGGCGACCTCGACATAGGCTCCTTTTCTCACGAGGTCCCATTCCGCGAGTTCGGCAACGAAAGCTAGCAGAGCGCGCAGAAGGTCCGGGTCGGAAGGACCCACCATTCGGAACTGCTGAAGCTCTTTCCTGGCAACCGCCTTGAACGACTCCGGGCAGTGCGAATCGGTGGGATCGGGTAACAAGAGGGTCAGCAGAAGCGCGCGGCAGGACGCCAGCGGGCGGCGGGCCCACCAACTGTGGAGTAGCGAGATGTGGCCGCTGTCCACGCGGGTCTTGATATTGTTCTCCCGAACGCACGCATCGTTCACCGCCGACAGGGCGAGGTCGATCTCGGCAAGTCGCCTGCACTCCTTGGGGATCATGACTGCCCTCCATAGGGCGACTGGTCCTCCCGCACCTGCATGGGGCCGGTGAGGGCATCCACGGACAGGTAGTAGTGGGCTACCTTGGTGACCTCGTGCCACTCGAAGCGGGCGGGGTCCTTGATCGGCTCCTGGAGCTGGGGCTTGGTGGCGCAGTTCGTGACGACGTAGAGCCAGTAGCAGTCGCGCCGGTCCTCGGCCACGCGGCGTTCGTTCGGGGTGAGAAGGATCGTGCCCGCAGCATCCGCCAGGCCTTTCACCTCGATGAGCCGGAGCTGACCCGAATTGATGTCGAGGCTCGTGATGTCGTAGCCGAGGTTCTTCTCGTGGACGTCGTAGACCTGCCGGCCTTGGGCGCGCTCGTACTCCATGACGACCCGCATGGCCGTGGCCTCGGTCGCCGGGTTCGGCTGCAGCCGCTGAACCTCGGGGGCCTCGCGTTCGGGATGGGGCAGAACAAGGACGCTGGCCACGCGTTCGACCGCCTGGAGGGAGAGCGCGCGCTGCTGGTCGAGCTCCTTGCGTCGCCGCTGCCGACGCTGGAGTAGTTCGGCGTGCCTTGCCTCTGCCTGGGCGAGCCGGCCTTCCGCCCCCTGCTCGCCGCGATCCACGGCCTCCTGCGCCCGACCAATCTCCTCGTCCGCCCGCTTGAGAAGCTCGGTGAGGGACAGCTCGACGTGCGCCGCGATCCGCTCGACCTCGGCCAGTCGATCCTTGCGAGTCTCTTCGAGAAACGGGATCAGCGCATGCGTGTCGAGCCAAGCCGTCGTCTCGGGCAGAGCGGCAACCGCAGGAAGCGTCTCGGGTGGCTCCGCCGGCGTGCCTGCCTGCCGCGCCTGCGGCAGCGGCGCAGGCAGGAAGTTCCCAAGGAGGTTGGGCTCGCGGAGGCACGGCTCCCCGTCGTTCGAGACTTCAACGGCGAAAAGCCGCTCGTGGATCACCTGCCCGAGGCCGTCGACGACGCGGGCCCGGTAGAAATCGATCCGCGCGGGCGCATCGTGCTGCAGGGAGTAGAAGGTCGCGCCCTTCCCGAAGACCTCTAGGGCCTGCGCGTAGGTATGCCGCCGGATCGCCTCGAAGAGAGGATGCCCAGGCGTGACCCACTCTAGGTTGTGCGTTTCGGCGGTCTCCCGATCCGTCGAACAACGCGGGTACCTGTCCGCCAGCGCCGGCAGCTTCCAGCTCGGATCGCGCTCGTAGCGGCGCAGCACCGAGGGGGTCCTGCCCGGCTCGAAGGTGTGCGGAAGCCGTGGGAAGGTCTTGAGCGGCCACGGCACCAACTCGGCCGCCTCCCGGATGAACCGCGCGATGGTCTCGGGCACGACGCGCCGCTCCTGGGCGCGCGCCCGGCGCTCGATGAGCATCTCCAGGTTGAGCTTCTTCGAAGCCAGCCCCTCAAGGGCGTTCTGGCAGATGCGGCGAAACTCGCGCTCGTCCACGTTCCTCAGCAACCGCTCCTCGAGGTCGGCGTCGCCGAGCCGTCCGGCGTAGTAATCGCGCAGCACCCGCTCAACATGAGCCGCCGGGAGAACCTCGCCGACCACGTTGAAGACCGCGTCATCATCGAGGGCGTCGCGGATCTCCTGGAGCTTCTCCAGAAGCCGCTGCAGGACCCGACCCTCAATGGTGTTCGTGGCCACGAAGTTGAAGATCAGGCAGTCCTTGCGCTGGCCGTACCGGTGGATGCGACCCATCCGCTGCTCGAGGCGGTTCGGATTCCACGGGATGTCGTAGTTGAAGAGGATGTTGCAGACCTGGAGGTTGATGCCTTCGCCGGCCGCTTCGGTTGCGACGAGCACCTGAATGGCGCCTTCCCGAAATTGCTGTTCGGCATGAAGACGTGTCCCAGGCTCGTCTCGCGAACCCGGCTTCATGCCACCGTGGATGCACCCGACGCGGAAACCCCAAGACTTGAGCCGCTCCACGAGGTAGTCGAGCGTGTCCTTGAACTCCGTGAAGACAAGGAGCCGCTTCTCCGGGTGATCGAAGAAACCTTCCTGCTGGAGCAGCTCCTTTAGTTTCGACAGCTTCGCCTCCGCCCCGGAATCTTCTACCGTCTGGGCCTGGCCGGCGAGCGCCTTGAGCTCCTGAACCTCCTCCTGAACCTGCTGGGCGTTGCCCGCCAGGGTGATGGCCTCCAGCACTTCCTCGAGCCGCTCGCGCTCGCTCTCCTCCATCTCCTCCAGCTCGTCCGGGTCGGGAAGGTCCGGGGGAGCCAGCCGCGCGAGGTCCTGGGCACGCTTCAATCCCTCCTCCAGGCGCTTGGCCCGGTTCTGGAGGGAATGCCGCATGGCATACGTGCTCGACGCCAGCCGCCGCTGGTATAGGGACATCAAGAAGCCGACGGCGCGGGCGCGCGGGTCGTCGCCCTGCGACGCGGCCTTCGTGCTCTGCTGTTTCACGAAGCGGGTTATGTCTCGGTAGAGGTCGAACTCCGACCCGTCGATCTGGAATTCCACCGTGTGCGGAATGCGCTTCGTGAAGATCTTCTCGGCCACCCAGGTTCCGTCCGGTCGGCGCTCCGGGAAGTAGACCATCGCTTCCTTCGTGCGGCGCAGATAGAAGGGCGCCCGTCGGCGGTCCATGGCCTCGCGAATGGACCGGACGTCCGCGTAGGCGTCCGCGTCGAGAAGCTGGAGGAAGAGGCTGAAGTTCAGAGGATCGCCCTTGTGCGGCGTGGCTGTGAGCAGAAGCATGTGGTCCGCCGAGTCTCTCAGAAGCTCGCCCAGCTTGTAGCGCATGCTCTTGTGCGTCTCGTCGGAGGCCGACATCCGGTGCGCCTCGTCGACGATGACGAGGTCCCAGTGGACCTGTCGCAACCCAGGCAGAATCTCATGCCGCTTGGCGAGGTCGAGCGAGGTGATGACTCGCTTCTGCTCCAGCCA
>JBBIQE010000027.1:0-30349 GCA_037442485.1 Methylomirabilis sp. (SeqCode) | reverse complement strand
GCGTATCCGCCCGCCAGGGTGGCGGCGGCGAACAGGGAGAGGGCGAGCTGCGAAGGTCCGGCCGCAAGCTGGACCGCCCAGCCGGCCAGGATGGCCAGCCCCGCCACCAGCGTCCGGACCTCCGGGAGCTGCCACGGCCGCACGGCAGCCTCGCCCGCCTCCCCGGCCTCGAGGCTGGCCGTGACCCCGTCGTGCGCGGCGGCTTCGCGGATGACCGCTTTGGGGTCGAATGTCCCCTCCACCGTCAAGGTGGCGGCCGCGAAGTTCAGGACGGCCCGGGTGACCCCCGGGAGCGCCGCCACGGCCCGCTGGAGCCGCGCGGCGCACTCCGTTCAGGTGAGGCCGGCCAGCCGGAACGTGCGCCCGGCCGACGCGGCCGCGCCGGTGCCGCTGTCCATCCGAGACGGTCCCTCCGGGTGCCGGGTGCCCCTCAGCGCTCGGTGTGGGTGCACGCGTACACCTGCCGGGCCACGGTGGCCAGGATTCCCTCGGCGATCTTGATGAGGTCGCGGACCCGGTGCTCCTGCAGCCGGTAGTAGACGTACTTTCCCCGCTTCTCCCCCTGCACCAGGCCGCAGCCCGCCAGGCAGGCCAGGTGGGCGGAGACATTGGCCATTGAGCTTTCCGTCCTCTGGGCAATCTCTCCGACGCTTTTCTCCCCATCCATCAGGGCCTCGAGGATGGCCAGCCGGGTGGGATCGGCGAAGCCGCGGAAGAGCTTCGCCTTGAGGGCCGTGGCGTCCATTGTCTTCAACATCGGTGCCTCCAGGTGAGTGCAAAGATTCAAACGAACGATTGAATGCTAGAATGAAAAACTGGCCCCGTCAAGCGGACGCGTACCGGGCGTGGCACCGAAGCAACTTCCGGAGGGGGCAGGGAGACCGGGCGGCCCGGCGGGCAGGAGAGCGCCCGCCCGGTCCCACGCCGGAAAGGTGGCAGGATATGCAAGGGAACGGCGCATGGGCCCCGACCGAACTACTTGCCGGCCTGGATGGCCGCCTGGAGCTCGCGGGCGCGGGCCGGGTCCAGTGCGCCCAGGCGCGCCAGGATCGCCCTGGCCTCCTCCAGGCGGCCCAGCTTCACGTAGGCCTCGCCCAGGTACTCCAGGGCCTCGGGGAAGTCCGGTCGCAGGCGCAGGGCCCGGTCGTAGGCCTTCAGCGCGTCGGTGTATTGGCCGGTCTGGCGCAGGGCGAAGCCCAGCTCGTTCCAGGCCTCGGGGAAATCGGCCCGCAGGTCCACGGCGCGGCGGAAGGCGGCCACCGCCTCCGAGAAGCGCTGGGCGGTCTTGGCCTGAAGGCCCCGGTCGTATTCCGCCTCGGCCGAGCGCGGCGCCGCCGGGGTCGGGGCCGGGACCGGACCGCTGCCCACGGCCACTGCCCCCGGGGGCAGGCAAAGGGAAACGAGCAACGCAACTACCGCCGGGCAGGATGCGGCTCCGCGGTGAGACATGGCGCTCCTCCTTCGGGGTGCAGGTTCGGCTTCGCCTGTCCCAACGCGGGAAGGGCGAGAAAAGTTCCCGGGGAGGAGAGCCCTGGACGGGGATGGAACGGAAGGCGCTACGCCCGGTCGCTGGGGGTCACGCGCCACCAGAGGACGGCGCTCTGGCGTCGCATGGGCGCCACCAGGCGCGAACCGACGCGCTGCAATTTGGTCTGCAGGAAAGCGAGGAGGCGCCGCTCCTGCTCCGGGTCGGCGAGGCGCATCTGCTCCTTCCAGAACTCCACGGCTTCCTGCAGGTCCTCGAACGGCTGGTCGAAGTGGTACCCGATGATCTGGACATTGGCGTAGATCCCCAAGCTGTGCAGCAACGTGAGGCTCTGGAGGTAATCCTCCCGCGCCGGGTACGGCCGTCCGAGAAGCAAGGGGTACAGCTCGCCGAGATAGAACTTCTCCGTGCCCGGCCCCACGTTGCGGACCAGGGCGATAGCCCGGCGCGCCAGCGGCTCGGCCGCGGCCAGGAATCCCAGGAGGTCGTCGAAGACGGGGGCGACGTTGGCCACCAGGATGAGATCGTGGGGAGGCACCTCGGCCTTCCCCCAGGCGGCCGGGATGCAGGTCACGTTGCCGAGACGGTGGCGCGCCAGGTTCGCGCGCAGCTCCTCCAGCATGGCGGGGGCGGGCTCCAGGGCCGTCACCGCCTCGACCGACCTGGCCAGGGGCACCGTGAGGGCGCCCACCCCCGCCCCCACGTCCAGGACGGACCGGCAGCCCACCAGGATGGGCTCCAGCGCCTTGAGGGTCTGCGCCGGGAAGTCGCTGATCTGTACCGCCCGATTGAACCAGCGGGCGCGCCGGGGCGTCCAGAAGTGCTCGTCGCGCTCGGGGTGTAACGCCACGGGAACCTCCGGGGAAGAGTGGCTGCGGCCTCAGCAGGCGCGGACCTTGCGGGCGATGGCCAGCCACTCCCGGTGGGTGACCGGACCGCTGTCCGGGACCTCGGCGAGGTCCACCTCCTCCAGGGTGAGGAGATCGAACCGATCCGGCGGCAGGAGGGCGCGGAGATCGGCCTCGTCGAAGAAGTGAATCAGCTTCCCTTTTGGGTCCACGCGCGTGCCGGGCTCCGGGTACGGGTCCCAGGTGGTGTAGCCGGTCTCGTTCACGGAGTAGTTGGCCATGGCGATGAGGCCGCCATCCCGCACGAGGCGCCACAGATGGTTCACCATGGCCTGGCGGAGGGGGGCCGGCTGAAGGTGGATCAGGTGGATGGCCACGGCCGCGTCAAAGGAGCCGGGGGTGAGGCGCGTCTCGGCCAGATCATCCAGGAGGAGGGTGAGGCGCAACCCCTCGGCCTCGGCCCGATCGTGCACCCAGCGCAGGGCGTTGCTGCTGATCTCGGTGGCCGTCACGTCAAAGCCCTCGCGGGCGTACAGGAGGGCATCGCGGCCGGAGCCGCACCCGGCCTCCAGGAGGACCCGCACCCCGTGGGCGCGAAAGAGGCCGACGAGACGCCGCGCGACGGAGGTTGGCTCGGTCCCGTAGAGCGGGCCCCCGGCATACCGGGCATCCCAGAACGCCGCGGCACTTCCCGACTCGACCACCCGCCTGATCAAGGTGCCCCGCCGCTCGCACTCATCCACGGATCACGCAGACGGCGCAGGTTCACCCCCACCCGGGCCCTCCGCCCGGGTACCCCGCCTCTGGCGGGGTGCCGGGGAGGGGAATGCTTACGCGACCTCCCCCTTTCCCTCTATGGAGAATATGAGGGACGGGAGGGGGGTTCGGGAGACCTACCTATCTGCCAAGTCTGCGGATGATCGGGATCCTCGGGTCAGACGGGCCGCTTCCTGGCCGCGTCCAGCGCCATCTGCACGGCCTCCTTGGCGCCCGCGGCGCGCAGGATGGCGTCCTCGCCGAATCCCTCGCGTTTCAGTTCCCAGGTCTTGAGGCCGATGACGGGCCTCCCCTCGATCTTGGCAAAGGCGATCTCGGAGAGGGTGCCGTACCGTCCGCCGATGGCAATCACCGCCTGGGCGGCGCGGGCAACCAGCAGGTTGCGCGCGTGGCCGAGGCCGGTCGGGATGGGGTAGGTCACATACGGGTTGGCCTCCCCCGGCCGAGTGCCGGGCAGGATGCCGATGGTGACGCCGCCCTGTCCGTGGGCGCCACGACAGGCTGCCTCCATCACGCCGCCCAGGCCGCCGCAGACCAGGACCGCGCCGGCGGACGCGATCTCGGCCCCGACCGCCTCGGCCAGCGCGGCGATCTCGGGCGTGGGGTCATTCTCGCCGATGACGGCGATCACGGGGGGACGGCTCACGAGCGGCCCTCCCATGAAAAACGGACCACTGCCAACCGACAATTGCAAATGGAGCGCGCCGCTATGCCGCTCCTCGGGGCCTCCCGATTTCTCCGGAACATTGCCGTTCTCTCGCCACGCTCGCCAACCCGCCTGCGGCGGACAGGGCTGGCTGCGCGTTCGCACCCAGCAGCCGGGTTGCCGTGGGAAGCATGTGGCCCCGGTTCGCCAGGGAAAAGACCTGATCGTGTTGCTCGTTGCGCGCCGGGCGATCTTGGCGTGAAGCATCCGGGTTTATCGGTTCGTCCGTGGCCGTTTGGAGTGCTGGATTGCCAGGGCCGTGGGGCGGTCACTCTTGTCGGACCTCGACCGGCGTGGGCCCCTTGGTCTTGGCCATGAAGCCGACGGCGTAAGGGCAGACCAGGGGAACCCGGACGATGGTCTCCCCTTCCCGATGATAGGCAACCATGCGGATGGCGTAGCCGTTGATGCTGCCGGAGATCATACCGCCCTTCACGTACCCCCAGCGCTGCTGCCGGTGCCCGTCGTTGATCGCCACGATGATGGAGGTCCCCTCGTCGCGGAAATCCTTGATATCCACGCCCGAGAGCTTGGTGGTGGCCTTCTTGTCGCCGTACATCGGGTGGGAATGGTAGTCCCCGACGAGTTCCCAGCGCGAGGTGGCCCGCACCGCCTCTTCCACGCGCTGGCTGCGGTGCCAGTCCACGTGCACCTCCTGGAACTTGCGTCGGGCCGACTGGTACGGGACCACGAAATCCACCATGATCCGCTCGGCCTCGCGGTGGCCCAGGAGGATACCGAAGCACTCCCGCCGGTACACCTCGACGGTGGAGACGAGGAGGCCCACAAAGGCATTTTCGCTCAGATAGACTTCCATGGAACCTGCTCCAGTCGCGATCGGCTCGCGGGCTTGCGCGTGCATGGGTCGGTCGCCCACCCCGCCGCCAGGCGGCCGGCTGGCGTTGGCTCAGGTCCCCCCTCGCCGGGAGAGCAGGCTCGCCGCCTGCTCCCGGACGGCGGGGCGGGACGATCCGGCGGCCACCGCCCGCAGGTCCTGGTGCAGCAGGTAGGGGAGCAGCCCCAGGACCACCCGCAGGGGCGTCGTAGGGTTGTGCGCCAGGGCCACCTTCACCGGGTAGCGGGCGATCCAGCGGTCGTCCTGCGCGATGACCTCCAGCACCTCGGGCCTGGTCCGGCGGGAGGCTGCCAGCTTGACCACCTCGGCCTCGGTGAGGCGGGGGTTCCCCAGGATTGTCCGGACGACCCGGGCGTCCGGATCGAAGAGCAGCCGATCCACGACCGGTGCGGCCGGCCGTCGCGCCAGGGAGATCCGGTACCCCACGGGCTCTTTCGGCCGGGGGGCCGTCTCATCCTCCTCGCGCGGGAGGGCCGGGTGCGCCCCGGACTGGCTGAAGAGCCCCGCGCTCACGTCCCCGGCCGCCTCGAGAACCGCCTGCACGGCCTTGAGGTAATCGGCCCCCAGCACGCGGGCCAGGCGCCTCGCATCCAGGAGCCCCAGGGACACCGTCTGGGCCAGGCGCTGACCGGCAGCCACCCGGCCCCACACCTCCGCCACGGTCCAGGCCGCCTCCTGGGGGCTCCGGGCCCTGAGGTGCTCGCCGAACCGATGCAGGCGCAACTCCGGGTCGGCGATTCTTGCCAGCAGCTCCAGGAGCCGATCCGTTTCCTTGCCTGTTCGGCGGCGCCGGACCGCCTGGAGGAACGTTTGCAGGGCCAGCACGAGGCGAAGCCGGGCGGCGCCGTCCATGGGTGAAGAAGAGCGAGGATCCGCGGGACGTGCGGCTGGCCGGCGATCCCCCGGGGTCGCCCCAGCGCCGAGGAGGTCGAAGCTACGAGCTTTCGAGGGTACTCGGCCAAGGGGCTGCGCACAGCCACGCCGACAGCGTGGTGGAGGGTAAGGGATTCGAACCCTCGACCTCCGCGTTGCGAACGCGGCGCTCTCCCAACTGAGCTAACCCCCCTGCCTGGCCTCACGCCCGGGCCGTCACCGACCGCCCGTTCGACAGGCTTCAATCTGCCCCGTCCGCCCGGAGGCGTTCCGGAGGTGCCACGTGCGGATCAACGCTGAAAATCGGCCTGGGCACTTCACTCAAGCAACCCCACGTGTTTGGCGAGACCAGCCGATCACCCCAGGGCCCTCGGGACACGTTCCGTCATGTGCGTAGGCCGACGCGAAAATGACCCGGATGAGAAATCCAGCACCACGTACGGTCTCGTCTTCCGGGAGCCGGGGTGGCCGGCTGTCGCAAGGAAAGACTATATCCAATGGGCAGGGGGCTGTCCAGGGCTTTCTTGGGAGGAGACTGCCCAAGTTATAGGCATGTCTGACATTATTGGTTCGTCGCGTCTAGTAGATTGTAACATACTGAAAATACGCCACTCAAAGTTCAGGAGTATTCCACTCCATTATACAGGCTAGACTCCAGGGCCACAGAATCCACGACCAGGATGGGGTTCAACCGGTCGGATCACTCCCCCGAATCCTCCGGCTCTTCGTCCGGCCCTCCGCCGAAGTCCGCATTGATCGGGATGCCCTGCTTGCACATCGGGCACTCCGCCGGGGCGTAGGTGGGAAAGTCCCGCGTAACAATTGTGAAGAGGGGATACTTGAACCTCACCCTGGTGCTCCGGCGCCAGATGGCGCCGACCCCGACCACCTGCCCCCCCATGCCCTCTACGAGCCGGATCAACTGCTTGACCGTCTCTCCCGTCGTCAGGATGTCCTCGACGATCAGGACCCGGCCGCCCTCGGCGAAAAAGGCGCGGTATTCGGCCTGGAGGGCGACCTCGGTTCGACCGTCGGCCTTTCGTGCCTTCGTGGCGAAGATGAAGCGGGGCCGGGACGGGTGGGCACGGGCCACGCAATGGCCCAGCAGGCCGGCCCCGTAGCCCGTGGTGAGGACCAGGTCCACCTGGAACCGGCTGAAGTGCTGGGCAATGATGTCGCCGATGCCCTCGGTGAAGGTCGGTTCGGTGGTGACCAACGCCTTGGCGACGTACTCGGAGGTGTGGCGCCCCGAGCGCAGCACGATGTGGTCGTTCGTCCGGTAGGCGCCGGTCCGCTGGAGGATGCTGCGGTTCAGCCGCTCCAGGATTGCTTCGTCGATGGGGACCGGCTTCTCTCGAGTCGCCATACGCCTCCCTATTCGTCCCCCTCCCCCACGAACAGGGGGACCTCCTGGTTCCGCCGCACATCCCACAGTCCCCGCTCCCGGATCCGAAGGGCCGGGATCGCGAGGAAGGTCAGCACCTGGGCGCTCAGGACAGGATTTTCCCGGACACACCCCAGCTCGGCGAGGGCCCGCTGGCAGGCCGCGATCTGTCCGGCCAGCACCCCCATCGGTTGATCCGAGATCGTCCCGCCCAGCGGCAGCGGCAGCTCGGCCCGGACCGCCCCCTCCGCGGCGACCACCAGGCCGCCACCGAGGGAGAGCATCCGCCGGGCCGCCACCAGCATGTCGGCATCGTTTCCTCCCAAGAGGACCAGGTTGGCCGTGTCGAAGCTGAGGCTGCTGGCCAGGCCACCCCGACGCAATCCGTACCCCGAGACGAATCCCCGGGCAATCTGGCCCCGCCCACGCCGGTCCATGACCACGACCTTGAGGAGGTCGGCCCCCGGGTCGGCCGTGAGCGCCCCATCCCGGACGGGCACCTCGCGGATGCTCTCCTGGGTCACGATCTCGCCGGTGAAGTGGATGGCCCGTGCGCGGACCCGGTGGCGGCCTGGCGGTGCCGCAATCCGCAGGTCGTCGGGGCCGAGGGGGTGGGGGGTCCAGGGGGCGGGAAAGACCTCGGGGGGAAGATCCACGCGCGGGATGGCAACGACTGCCTGGCCCTCCTTCGCCACCACCCGCCCCCGGGCGATCACGAGGCTCACGCGAAACGCCGGGAAATCGCTGAGCAGGACGAGGTCGGCCTGCCGCCCCGGGGCGAGCCCCCCCACCAGCCCCTCGAGCCGGAAGTGCTCGGCCGGAACCAGCGTGATCGCCTGCAGGGCCTGCATCGGCGAAAGGCCCATGGCCACCGCCTGCCGCGCCGTGGCGTCCAGGTACCCCCTGGCCAGCAGATCGTGCGCCCACACCGTGTCCGAGACCAGCGCCAGGCGGCGGGGTGCCAGGGCTCCCAGCGCCCCGTGGAGGGCGCCGAGATCGCGGCGGATCGAGCCGTCCCGCACCATGGCGGTGAGGCCCAGGCGCAGCCGCTCGCGGACCTCCTCGGCGGTGATCGGCTCGTGGCAGGCCGAGATCCCCGCGGCCACGCACGCGGTGAGCTTCCCTCCCCGCGCGCCGGCCGTGTGCCCCTCCACGACCTTGCCGCTCGCCTCGGCCTTGGCCATGAGGAGGCGGAGGTTTGACCGCCCGTCCAGGATGGCGGGCCAGTACACCTCGCCCAGGCCCGCGACAGCGGGCTCCTCCAGGAGGCGCGCCATCTCCTCGGCGGCGATCATGGGGGATCCGTCGCCGCGGTCCGATAGCAGGTACGAGATGGTGGGCGCCGTTGCGAAGACCGTGATCGGCATCTGCGGGAGCTGGGCCAGGAACTTCGCCAGCGCGGCGTAGCCGCCCACCGTGCTCACCTGGCTGGTCTCGGTGATCACCGTGGTCAAGCCGGTCGGGATCGCCGCGGCCAGGTACTGGTCCAGCCGGTGGATGCAGTCCAGGTGGGTATGGCCGTCCACGAAGCCTGGGGCGATGACCCGTCCCCGGGCGTCAATCACCCGGGTGTCGGGGCCGGCATGCCGGTCCACCTCCGGTCCGATGGCGGCGATCCGGGTCCCGGTGACGGCGACGCCCCAGCCCTCCAGCAGCTCCCCGGTGTAGACGTTGGCCAGGACACCGCCCCGGACGATGAGGTCGGCCGGCTGTGATCCCAGGGCGACGGCGAGCAGCGCCTCGGGCTCGTCCAACGGGTGGCTCCTCCTCGGCCGGCTCAGACGGATCGTCGGGACCGGCGCCGGTACTCCTCGATCAGGCCGTGATCGGCAAAGCTATAGTGGTCCCGCCGCCCGATGATCACGTGGTCCACCAGCGGCAGCCGCAGCAGATCGCCGGCCGCGACCAGCTCTTCCGTGAGGGCCCGGTCGCCGGCGCTCGGCTGGCAGTAGCCCGAGGGGTGGTTATGCACCAGGATCATGGCGGCGGCGTGGTGGCGGTTCGCCAGGTCCAGGATCCGGCGCGGGTAGACCGGGCTCTCGGTGAGGGAGCCCTCGCTCAGCGTTTCCGTCCCCACGATCTCGTTTCCCCCGTTCAGCAAAATGACCTCGCACCGCTCGACCTGCAGCCCGCGCAGCCGCGGGCCCATGAGGTCCAGGACATCCTTGGAGCTGGTGATCCGCTGCCGCGTGACCTGCTCCACCTCGGCCAGCATCCGCCGGCCGAGCTCCAGCGCCGCCTTGACCTGGGCCACCTTGGCCGGCCCCATGCCCGGGGTCTCGGCCAGCGCGGCGGGTTCGGCCGCCTCCAGGCTGGCCAGGTCGTTCCAGGCGTTGAGCAGGGCCCGTGCCAGGTCCACGGCGCTCTGCCCCCGCGCCCCGGTGCGGAGCAGGATGGCCAGGAGTTCGGCCTTGCTCAGCCGGCGGGCGCCCTCGGAAAGCAGCCGCTCGCGGGGTCGCTCCCCCTCGGGCCAGTCCCGGATTGCGTACCGTTTCAGCGTACCCTCCAGGAATGTCAATTAGTCAACTGGTCAATTCGTCAATGGGTGGCAACCGCCCTCCGGTTCTGCGGTCCTTCCCATTTGACCGGCTGACCCATTGACGATTCGACGGCAGTCGGTGGCAGAGGATACCAGGATTCGGCCGGCGGTCCAACCCAATTTTGGTCGGCGGCACGGGACGCCCCGGCCCACCCTACGCGAGGCTGGTGAGCAGGAGCAGCAGGCTCAGGGCGATCATGACGGCCGCCGTCCCCCAGGCCACTAGGTTGAACGGGATGGAGTTCACGTGCCGACCCATGATCTCGGGGTCGTTGATGAGCTTGAGCATCACCAGGAGGACCAGGGGCAGAAGCAGCCCGTTCAAAGTCTGGGACCAGAACATGATGGCCACCAGGGGGGCCCGGGGGAGCAGGACCGGCGCCGCCCCCATGAGGATCATGAGGGTGTGGATGATGAAGAAGGCCGGCGCCTCCCCCGGCCGCCGATCCACGCCCGTCTCCCAGCCCAGGGCTTCGCACACGGCGTAGGCCGTGGACAGGGGCAGGATGGCGGCCGAGAACACCGACGCGTTCAGCAGTCCAAAGGCGAACAGGATGGTGGCATAGTGCCCGGCGAAGGGCTCCAGGGCCAGCGCCGCATCCTGGGCCGTTTCCACCCGGATGCCGTTGGGGAACAACGTCGCCCCGCAGGCCACGATGATGAAGAAGGCGATCAGGCCCGCCACCACGCTCCCCACGTAGGCGTCCAGCCTGGCCCAGCGCAGGTCGCGCAGGCGGATCCCCTTGTCCACGATGCTGGACTGGAGATAGAACTGCATCCAGGGGGCGATGGTGGTTCCCACGATGGTGATGAGGGTGGTCAGGTACCCGCCCTGGAGCGAGAAGGTGGGGTGGACCGTCTGCCGCAGGATGGTCCCCCAGGGGGGGCGGGCCAGCAGCGCCGAGACCACGTACACGGCGTAGAGCGCGCTGGCCAGGAGGAAGACCCGCTCGACCACCCGGTACGTCCCCCGGAGCACCAGGCCGAAGACGAGCAGCGCAGTCAGGGGGACCGACCAGAGGCGGCTGATGCGAAAGATCTCAAGGCTGGCGGCGACCCCCGCGAACTCCGAGGCGGTGTTGGCCACGTTGGCCAGGACCAGGATCGCCATGCAGAGCAGCGTGAGGCGCAGCCCGAAGCGCTCGCGGATGAGGTCGGCCAGGCCCCGGCCCGTGACCACGCCCATCCGGGTCCCCATCTCCTGGACCACCGCCAGCGCCAGGATGATGAAGGGGAGCGACCAGAGCAGGCTGTAGCCGTACTGCGCCCCCGCCACCGAGTAGGTGGTGATCCCCCCGGCGTCCTGGTCCACGCTGGCCGTGATGATGCCCGGCCCCATCACGGCGAGGAACAGGAGCAGGCGGCGTCGGATGCGGCTCCAGCGCACGGGCATGGGTCGGCCAGGACTCCGCGCGGCCGGCAACGCACGGCCGGAAGCGCCGCCCCGCGAGCGGCGGAGGCGGCGACACAGACGCCTGCGGGAAAGGCCAGGCGACCGCTAGATGAACTTCTTTACGGCCCGCTTCTTCCATATCATCGGCAGGATGAGGTTCAGGACATCGTCCACGGTGATGATGCCCAACAGCTCACCCTCGCCGCTCACCACCGGCAGGGCCAGCAGGTTGTACTTGGTCTGGAGCTCGGCCACCTCGCGCAGCCCGGTCTCGGGCCGGACGCTCACGACCTCGGTGTGCATGATCTGCTCCAGGCGCTGGCCCGGATCGGCCAGGATCAGCTCGCGCAGGCTCAGGACCCCCAGGAGCTTGTCCCGGGGATCGGTCACGTAGAGGTAGTAGATGGTCTCGGCCTCCTTGGCCTCGTCCCGGATCCGCTGGATGGCCTCGGCGACGGTCAGCGTGGGGGAGAAGGCCACGTGCTCCGTCGTCATGAGGCCGCCCGCGGTGTCCTCCTCGTGCTCCAGCAGCTCCTCGACCTCCTGCGCCTCCTCCGGCTCCATGGTCTCCAGGAGTTCCTCGGCCTTGGCCTCGGGCAGATCGTGCAGGATGTCGGCGGCCTCGTCGGGCTCCATCTCCTCCAGGATGTCGGCGGCCTTCTCGGGCTCCATCATCTGGACGACCGAGGCCTGCACCTCCGGCTCGGCCTCGGTGATGGCCTCGGCCGCGGTCTCCTCGTCCAGGGCGGCCAGGATGGCGGCGCGCTCGCTGGGGTTCAGCTCTTCCATGATGTCGGCGATGTCGGCGGGATGGAGCTTGGCCAGCTTGGTATAGACCGCCTGGCGCTTGGCGCGGGTCAGTTCGGTCTCCAGGGGGTCCACCACGTCCCAGGCCACGACCTCGCGGGGCAGATCCATCCCCACCAGGGCCGCCAGGCGCTCGGCCAGCCGCTCGGACTTGAGGTGCCGCAGCAGGCCGCGGAGGCCGCCCTCGACCCCCGTCACGTACAGGCGCCCCTCCCGCTCCTCCAGCTCGATGTCGTTCACGCGGACGACCTTCTTGCGCGCGGTGTCCACCACCTTCTTGTCCAGGACGTTCTTCGCCAGGCGCATCTCGTCCGGGCGGAGCGTGACGGGGCTCACCTCGGCCAGGCCCGCCCGCAGCCAGATGGGGGCGCCGGGATCGGCGGGCAGCTCCCGCACCAGCTCCCAGGGCAGGATCCACTCCTCCCGGTCGGGCCGGCGCAGGCAGAGCTTGGTCACCTGGGGCCGGACCCCGAGGGCCGAGACCACGAGGTCCTCCAGGCGCCCCGCGGCCGCCCCCTGGGCGTCCAGGAAGGGACGATGGCGCAACTGGGTAAACGACAGGGCGGGCATGGCGAGGCGACCTAGTCGGCCGTGGCGGGGGCCTGGCGGATGGCCGAGCGGATCTGGTCGCGCGACAGACGCAGCCGGATGTGCCCCCGAGCGGGCTCGATCCGCTCGATGAAATCCCAGCGGATCAGCCGTTCGTGGAGGCGGTCGTGCAGCGGGCGGAGCAGACTCAGCAGGCCCCAGCGGTGGGCGAGGCGCGTGAGAAACCCGCGCATCCCGGTGTCCATCCCCCGCACGTGCAGCGTTCCGTCCGCGAAGCCCATGGCGATATCATTCACGCGCTGAAGCTTCACGCCGCGGCAGTCCACAACCTGCTGGTCCATGAGGTGCTTGCGCAGCAGGATCTGCCCCGCCTCCAGGGGTGTCGGGGACAGGTCGGCGCTCGCCCGGCGGAGGCGAATGCAGCGGGGCTCCATCCCCTCCACCAGCTCCCAGGCCAGGACCAGCGACTCGCGCGGGTGGGTGGAGACGGAGCGGTGGGGCCGGATGACGAGGCGCTGGACGGCCGGGGCGCCGGGATTCTCCCCGGGCCGCCCTGCCTGCCGGGACGGCCCAGGCAGGCCGGCGGCCAGGTCCTGGACGGCCCCCACGGGTCGGCCGTCACAGTCCACCACCCGCTTGTGCAGGAGATCCCGGTAGAAGCTGACGTCGCCCCGGATGGCCATGCGAATCCTCCCCCGAACCCTGAATCGGGTCGTGGAGAGATTCCCCGCGCCCCTCGGGCCTTTGTACTGCGCGGGTTCGGGGCTGTCAATCCCCTTTCTTCTTGCCGTGACTTTTTTCCGGGGCGCGCGGTTTCGCCCCCAGCGGCTTGACACCGCATGGCGCCCTTGATAGCCTGCGCGCGTGATATGCAGTCGTCGCGGGGATCTGGACCTGAGGCAGGGGAGCACCAGGTGGGCCTGACTCACATCAGGGCGAGGGTGGCGAACCCGGCAAACCCGAAGAAAGCCGTCAGGCTGACCTTCCTGGTGGATTCAGGCGCGGTCTACTCGATCGTGCCGGGCGAGACCCTGCGCCGACTGGGGATCACGCCCCACTCCACCCTGGAGTTCACCCTGGCGGATGGAACAGAGGTCAGGCGCCGCGTCGGGGATGCGCTCTTCCTCTTTGAAGAGCGGCGTGCCGCCTCGCCTGTGATCTTCGGCGAACGGGGCGACAGCATCCTGCTGGGGACGGTCTCCCTGGAGGCCCTCCGCCTCATGCTCGACCCCATCAAGCGGGTCTTGCGACCGCTGCCCATGGTCTTGGGGTAGGCCGGCTCTCCCGTCCGTTCGCCACATCCCCCTCCGGGATTTCCTCAGCTCAGGCGGAACAGGGTGACCTCGGGCGGGGCGTTCAGGCGGACCGGGGTGGCCGTCGTGCCGACTCCGCGACTCACGTACAGGTGCGACCCGTCGATCCGGTACAGGCCCTCCGGATAGGGTGTGCGGAGGTGGGCGATGCTCACATCTCCCCCCGGCAGGCGGAGCTTGACCTGGCCGCCATGCCAGTGGCCGGCCAGCGTGAGGGCGATCCCCCGCCCGGCCGCCCGGGGGAAGATCTCGGGGCGGTGCGACAGAAGGAGCGTCGGGATGGCGGGATCGAGCCCCCGCAGGGCCGCCTCCAGGTCGGGATTTCCCGTGAGAAGGTCGTCAATGCCGGCAACGGCGAAGGGACCCTGTTCGGTGTGGACCACGGCATGGGCATTGTTCAGGAGCGTGATCCGGTGCCGCCGGAAGATCGCCTCGACCTCACGGGGCCTTCCCCACCGGTGTTCATGGTTCCCCAGCGTGGCGAAGGTGCCGTAGCGGGTGGGGATCCGGGCCAGCTCCTCCACGCAGCCCGGGAGAAACGCCATCGAGTTCGAGATGAAATCCCCGGTGAGGACGAACAGATCCGGCTGGAGCTGGATGGCCTGGACGGCGTAGCGGCGGATATCCTCCCGGGTCATGTAGATGCCGGCATGGATGTCGGTGAGCTGGACCACCCGCAGCGATCGGCCGAAGGGCAGGTCAAGCACTTGGACATCGTAGGCTTTGGCGGCGTAGGCCGCGCCGTAGCCGGAGAGGAGCATGGGCGCCGCGGCGACCCCGCCCACCCCGGCCTTGAGGAAGCGACGCCGGCCGGGACTCGCGGGGGCAGCGGCGGCCGGATCGGTCCGACGGCAAGAGAGGCGGACAACCCCTTGCCCCAGGCGGCCGGCGGCCCGCAGGAGGAGCAGGAACACGGCCGAGAAGAGCGAGCCGAAATTCCAGACGGCGGCGGGATAGAACAGGCCGACCTGGGCCGCCAGCGGCGGGTCCACCCAGGGGAGGTGCCGGAAGAGGATGGAGGCATTCAGGGCGAAGAGCAACCCGATGGCGACGCCCACCAGGCCGACCGCCCGCGACTTCACGCGGTCGGACCGGCGCGAGGACAGGATTGCCTGCCGAATGCGGGCAAAGAGGTAGGTCTGGGCCAGCAGCGCCAGGCCGAGGGCGATCAGGCGAAAAGAGGGAAAGCGGATTCCGAGCATGCTGGATCGGTTTTCAGGCCGGCCAATCGGTGGCCGGCGAAGGGCAATCGTACTGGAAGCACGGGCGATGGGCAAGTCTCTTCGTGCGCGTCGGGATGAAAACCGGGCAGGCGTGGGGCCCATGAGGAATCCGGGATGAGACCTGAAACGGATGCGACCAGAGCCAATCAGATCCGGCCGGGCGTGGCGGCCGTCATCTCCAATGGTGCGGGGAAGATCCTCCTGCAGCAGCGGTCGGACAACGGCCTGTGGGGCCTGCCGGGCGGCTCGGTGGAGATCGGCGAGTCGGTACGGGACGCGATCGTCCGGGAGGTCCGGGAGGAGACCGGCCTCACGGTGGAGGTCCTGCGCCTGATCGGTGTGTACTCGGATCCGCGATTCCAGATCGTCCGCTACCCGGACGGCAACGTCGTGCACTACATCAGCACGCTCTTCGCGTGCCGGATCCTGGCTGGAACCCTCCAGACCTGCGACGAGACGCTGGACCTCCGGTTCTTCGATCCGGACCACCTCCCCGAAAATCTCCTGCCCATGCACCGCATCCGGATCCAGGACGCCCTGGCGAACCGGCCCACGGCATTCATCCGCTAGTCCGCCAGGCCGGATCGAAGTCCCGGCCGGGGATGCCGCCGGCACCGTGAGACCGCTACCTCCTGTCCGGGGAGGAGCCGGCGCCGTCCCCCAGCCACCGGCGCAGGACATCCCGCAGCGCCCGGGCACTCACCGGCTTGGAGAGGTAGGCATCGCAGCCGGCCGCCCGGGCGCGAGCCTCCTCCCCCCGCATGGCCTGGGCGGTGACCGCCACTATCGGGATCGCCGCGGTAGCCGGATTCGCCTTCAGCCGCCGGGTGGCCTCGTAGCCCGTGATCCCCGGAAGCTGCACGTCCATGAGAATGAGGGCCGGGCGCACCCTGGCGACCAGCTCCATCACGGCATCCGCACTCTCGGCCGGGAGGACGTCGCAGCCCTCCGCCTCCAGCAGCGCCACCAGTAACTCCCGGTTCAGCGCATTGTCCTCGACCACCAGGACGCGGCGGGTCATGAGCATGTCTCCTCTCGCCGGGAGCCGATCGGCGGCAGGCTCTCGCGGAACGCCCTCCCTGGGCCGGGGGTCGCCGGCGGTTCCCGGAGGCCCCTGTCGCGCTCTTGCCCGGCCGAGTCCGGGGTCTCCCGGACCGGTGCCTCGCCCGCCGCGGCCGGGGGAGGGGTCGGCTCTGCGGTCGCGCCCTGGGGGATCCACACGACGAAGCGCGATCCCTGTCCCGGTCCCGCGCTCTCGACCCAGACCCGGCCCCCGTGCAGCTCCACGAGGTGGCGCGTAAGGGCCAGGCCGAGCCCGGCCCCCTCGTAGCGGCGGGTATCCGAGCCGTCCACCTGCTCAAAGGGATGGAAGATCCGCTCCCGGTCCTCGGGGGCGAGGCCGATGCCGGTGTCCTCTACCTCGATCACCAGAGCAGGCAGTGGGGGCGAGCCAGGAGGCAGTGGGCAGCCGGCAGTAGGCAGCGATGTCACCTCTCCCGCCTCTTGTTCTCTGCCTTCTGCTTGCTGCTTGCTGCCTTCTGGTAGGCGCGGACCGTGATCCGCCCGCCGGCCGGCGTGAACCGGAGGGCGTTGGACACCAGGTGGTTCAGGAGCCGGGCCAGCTTCTGTCGGTCCGCCCTCACGACGGACAGGCCGGGCTCGAGGCTCGTCGTGAGCCGGATCTGTTTCGCTCCCGCCGTGAGCGTCAGCGGCCCCAGGACCTCATCGAGGAGCTGCTTCAACGGGACAGGCTCGGGCCGAAAAACACCGCCTCCGGTTGGGGTCTCGGCCATTTCCAGCAGATCGGTCACCAGCGCCAGCAGCCGTTCGCCCCCCTGGCGAATCAACCGGAGATACCGCTCCTGCTTGGGGGTGAGGTCTCCCGCGCTCCGCCCCAGGAGTATCTCGGAAAATCCCAGCACGGCGTTGAGCGGCGTCCGGAGCTCATGGGACATGTTGGCCAGGAACTGGGCCTTGACCCTGGAGGCTGCCTCGGCCCGGTCCAGGGCGATGGCCAGCTCATGGGTTCGCTCGCGGACGCGCTCCTCGAGCGTTGCCGCATGTCCGCGGATCGTCGCGTAGAGCCGGACATTCTCCGCGGCCGAGGCTTCGAGCCGTTGCGCCATCGCGTTGAAGGCCGCGACCGCCTCGCCCAGTTCCCCCTCTGCGTGGAGCTCCACCCGGGCGGAGAGGTCGCCATCGGCCATCCGGCGGCTCTTCTCCGCTATGGCAAGGATGGGCCGGCTGAGCCGGCCGGAAACGAGAAAGGCGAGCGCCACCCCGGCGGCAAGGCCCAGGAGGACGGTGCCGAGGCCCACGATGCCGCTCCACCACAGCGTGGCCCGGGTGTCTTCGATCTCCATGTGCATCTCTTCCGCGCTGTTGGCAAGCGCGCGGTGGAGGAGTTCCGTCGCCCGGTCAATCCGCTGGCGCAGCGTTTCGGCCGTCACGAGGGCCTCCCGATCCATGGAGGCATCGGCGGTGCGGAGGATCTCCCGGCTGATCCGTTCGACTTGCGGGGCCAGGGCCTTCACCTCGCCAACCAGCGACCGCTCCTCGGCATCCTCGAAGAGGCCGGGGTCCAACCGGACCAGCGCCAGTTGGACCTGGGCCGTCTCTTGCGCGAATCCCGCCCTGTCCGCCGGGCTTCCCGTGGCCCGGTATTCCGTGAGGGTGCGTGCCAGGCGTTCCAGGGCGGCAACGAGGTCCGAGAGATACGCCTGCTCGATCGTGGCCTCGTGGTGGAGCGACTCCACGCCATGCCAGAGCGCCGTCAGGCTGGCGGCGCCGACCCCCGCCAGGATCAGGCTCGTCGCCAGCACCCCGAGGAAGGCCGTGAGGAGGCGGGCGCGGATCGTCCAGTTACGCACGGCCCTCATGCCTGCCCCTCGTTCTGCCCACTGCCTGCTGCCCCCTGCCTACTGTCTTCTGCCTCCTGCCCCCTGCCATCCGGCCCCGCGAAGGGCAGCAGGAAGGAAAAGGTGCTGCCCTTGCCCTCGCCCGCGGACTCGGCCCAGATCCGCCCGCCGTGGAGTTCCACGAGCCGCTTGGTGAGGGCCAGGCCGAGCCCCGTGCCCTCGTGGCTCCGCTCGGCCGCGGTCCGGATCTGGACGAACTCCTGGAACAGCTTGGGCAGATCCTCCTCCCGGATGCCGACACCCGTGTCCGTTACCTCGATCATGAGCGCCGCTGATGCGGAGTCGGCAGCAGGGAGTTGGCAGGTGGCAGTGGATTGAACCGACGCCTCCCCCGCGCTCCTGCCGTCTGCCTGCTGCGTACTGCCTGCTGCCATCACGGTGCGCGCCCGCACCGTGATGGTGCCACCGTCGGGCGTGAACTTCACGGCGTTACTGAGCAGGTTGAACAGGATCTGCTTGAACCGGACGGGGTCGGCGTTCAGCGGGGGGAGGCTCGGCTCGACCTCAGCCGTGATCGTCTGACCCCTCTTGTTGGCCAGGCTCCGGGCGATGACCAAAACGTCATTCAGCGTGGCCGCGACCGGCAGGGCCTCGGGCCGGAGGAGGAACTTCCCCGCCTCAACCTTGGAGAGGTCCAGGACGTCGCTGATGAGCTGGAGCAGGTGCTTGCCTGACTTGTGAATGTGCCCGAGGTAGCGCGCTTGCTTTTCCGTGAGCGGGCCGACCCCTTGCTCCTGGAGCAGTTCCGAGAAACCGATGATCGAATTCAACGGCGTCCGGAGCTCGTGGAACATGTTGGCCAGGAATTCGGACTTGTGGCGCGAGGCCGCCTGGAGCTGCTGGTTGGCGACGGCCAACTCCCGGGTGCGCTCCTGGACGCGCGCCTCTAGTTCGGCGGCATGCCTTTGGATCGCTTCATGCAGCCGGGCATTTTCGATAGCGATCGCCGCCTGGGCTGCCAGCACCTCGAGCCGCCGGAGGTCCCCGCGGGTGAACCGTTTGCCAGGGGTCATGCTGTGGGAGTGGAGGACCCCCAAAAGCCGATCCTCGAAGAGGATGGGCACGGTGATGGTGGCCACCACGTCAGGGAACTCGTAGAGGGCGTAGGGTGAGGCCTGGTAGTCATCCAGGATCAGGGGCTCACGGGTGAGGGCCACGGTCCCGTTGGCCCCTTGACCGACCGCCCAGGTGTGGCTCCGCACCCGCTCTGCCTCAGCGCCTCTGGCGGCCCCGAAGCGCAGGCTCTGCGTCGCCTCATCCCAGAGGACGATCTGAGCAAATGGGCTTCCCAAAAGGCGCATCGCCCCCGTCACCACGGCCTCCAGGACCGCCGGTAGCTCCAGTCAGGACGTGATCGCGCGGTCAATCTGGCGAAGGGTATCGAGTTCGGCGGCCCGCTGCCGGCTGGATTCGAAGAGCCTGGCATTCTCGATGGCGATGGCCGCCGCCGGTGCCAAGAGCCTGAGAAGCGAGTGGTCGGCCTCCGTGAAGGTACGTCCGCTCCCCCCGTCATCGAGCGCCAGCACGCCGATCAGCCGCTGGCGGTAAAGAAGCGGCTCGGCGATGGCCGCGGTGATGGGGGAGTGGGTCAGGAAGCGCGGTGTGGCCTTCTCCCACGTCCGATACCCATTCACCACGCGTCCCTGTCGCTCCTGAGCCACCTGTCCGACCAGCCCCTCGCCCAGGCGGAAGCACTCCTCCGCCACCCAGGATCCCTCGCCGTAGCCCTGCCAGACGGCGGGCACGAGAAGCTCATCCGCCTCCTCCCGCAGGTAGACCGCGCCCGCCGCCGCCCCCACCAGCCTCATGGCGTGCCGGAGCGCCAGGCGGAGCAAGGCCTTGAGGTCCAGCTCGCGCGTGACTTCCCGGGTCATCTCGTGGAGGGCCTCGAGCTGCTCGCTGCGGGTGCGCAGCGCCTCCTCCGCCAGCTTCCGCTCGGTGATGTCGAGCATGACGCCTTGAAGGAACAGAGCCCTGTCATGCTCGTCCCGGACGACATTCGCCGCATCCCGAAACCACACCGCGTGTCCGTCCCGCGCCAGCAGGCGATATTCCTCCTGGAACGGGTCACCAGTCGTACAGCTCCGGACATACGCCGCCAGCACCCGCTCGCGATCCTCGGGGTGAAGCTGCTTGGACCAGAGCGCCGGATCGGCCAGCCATTCCGCCGGCGAGAACCCCAGGAGCGTCTCGATTTGGGGACTGACGTACAGGGTGCTCCCCGTCTTGTCGGCTGCCGCCAGATAAAGCAGGCCGGGGATCTGCTCTACCAGCGCCCGATACGTGGCTTCTCTGTGGCGCAGGACGGCCCCTCCAGGATTTTCAGGCGCTGGCGCCTGCCTGCCGCGGTCTTCGGGGGATTCCCGTTGTGACCTGTCATCAGCCCACATTGCTCGCTCCCTTGTCTATGCCGCGCTCAACCGCGCGCCGGCGGCTCGCCAGGTCCTTGGGCCGTCGTCAGGGCCTTCAGGTCGTCCAGGAGTCGGGCGTACATGGTGCGCTTCGGCACGAAGGCGTTCGCCCCTGCCTCGCTCGCCCGAGCGCGATATTCCGCCTGCTCGTGGATGGTCAGGATGACCACCCGCGTCTTGGGGATGACGGCCTTGATCCGCCGGGTGGCCTCGATGCCGCTCATCTGGGGGAGCCCCACGTCCATCACGATGATGTCCGGGCGCTCGGCCTCGGCTAAGCCGACCGCCTCCTCGCCGGTGCTCGCCTCCAGGATGCGGTACCGCGGGAACGCATCGGCCAGCCATTCGACGAGCGCCCGCCGCACGCGATCGTGATCCTCGACGATCAGGATGCTCTGCCTGTCAGCCTGCTTGCCGCTCTGATGCTCGCTCATGGGTAGGCTCCTGACACATGGTGTTGTGGTTGAACGAGCCGCTGCGGGGGATCGGGCCGGCGATCCCGGCTTCGTCATTCGGCGAAGAGGATAGCGCCACCGTCCGTCCCTGTCTGTCGGGAGATTTCGAAATGTGGTGTGGGGAATGTTTGAAAAAGCGCAAGCAGAAAAAAGTGGGCAGCGGGCAGGCGGCAGCAGGGGACAGCAGGAGGAAGCGAGGGAAAATCAGGAGGTTAACGGGAGCGGGACGGAGCCTTCCCGGATTCAGGAATCTGAAGGAATTTGGCCGGCTTTAATAAAAGGATTGCGCCGAGCATCCGGCCCAGCTCCTCATATTCCTGGGTCAGCTTCGTGTGTCGCTCGGCTGCCAGATACCCGCAATCATGGGCGAAATCCAGCCAGACCTGGCTTTCCGTGGCCTGGCTGTCCGAGTTGGCCGTGCCGTTGATGAACGAATTCGGATAGCGTCGTTTCCGATAGGCCTCCGCGATATTGGCGGCAACACTCCTCGAGGATCGGCGGATCTGATCGGTCAAGGAGTACCGTTCCTCAGCCGGGAACGACTTCGAGACATTGAAGATCTCCATGGCAAGCTTGTAGGCCATCTGGTAAACCTTCAGGTCTCGATGCTCCGACATCCTCGCTCCCTCTGTTCTTTGTTCACTGCCCACTGCCCACTGGTTTCTGCCTACTTCAACGGCGTCAGCCCGTGCTGTATCGCGAACTTCACGAGGGTCGGGATATCCTCGATGCCGAGCTTGTGCATGAGGCGGCTGCGGTAGGTCTCGACGGTCTTGGGCGAGATGAGGAGGATCTCGGCGATCTCGGCGCTGGATTTGCCCTCCACGACCAGTTGCACGATCTCGCGCTCGCGCGGGCTCAGGCTCTCCAGCGGGCTCTTCGTCCGCTCGGCCTGTTCGCGGGTGAACTCGGTGAGGACGGTCTCGGCGATGGCCTGGCTGAGGTAGCGGCGCCCCGCATGGACGACGCGGACCGCCGCCGCGACCTCTTTCCCGGCCGCCTCCTTGAGTAGATAGCCCCGCGCCCCCGCCTGGAACGCCTGGTAGATGTGCTCGCCGGTGCAGTGCATGGAGAGGATGACGACCTGGGTGGAGGGGGAGCTCTCGCGGATCTGCCGCGTGGCCTCGATCCCGTTCAGCTCGGGCATGGCGATGTCCATCAGGACCACGTCCGGCCGCAGCTCCTGCGCCCGGCGCACGGCCTGCCGGCCGTCGGCGGCCTCGCCGGCGACGGTGATGTCCCCCTGGGCCTCCAGGATGGCGCGCAGCCCGTCCCGAACGATTGCATGATCATCCGCCACCAGGACTCTGATGGGCATTCGGTCCCCTCTTGAGGGATTGCAGATTCCAGAAAAGCCAGTCGGCAGTAAGCAGAAAGCAGTAGGCAGCGTGAAAGACACCACATGCTCTACCTGCCTCCTGCCCACTGCCTCCTCGTTCTTCCCGCGTTGCTGCCTCCTGCCGTCTGCCTACTGCCCACTGGCTCTTCCAATTTCCACCGTCACCCGCGTCCCCCGCCCCGGCGCGGAGTCCACGCGGAGCGTTCCGCCCGCCCCCGTCGCGCGCTCCCGCATGGTCACCAGCCCCCAGCCGGTCCCTCCTGCGGGCGCTCGGGCGGTCGTCGGATCGAAGCCCACCCCGTCATCCGCGATCGTCATGCGGACCACGGCCTCGTCGGATTCAAGCCCGACCTCCGCGCGCGTGGCCCGGGCGTGCTTTCCCACATTCGTCAGCGCCTCCTGGGCGATCCGGAACAGGGCGCTCTCCACGGCCTGGGGCGGGCGCGGCGTCGGGTCCTCCCCCCGAACGGACACGGCCACACCCGTGCGGGTCGAGAATTGCTCGCCGTACCAGCGCAAGGCTGCCATCAGGCCGTAGTCGTCGAGGACCGGCGGACGGAGGTCGGCCATCACCCCCCGGATCTGCCCAACCGTCTCCTCCACCAGCTTCATGGAGTCGGTCAGCCGGGCCGCCAGCCTCTCCGCCACAGGCGGGGGAAGCTGGTCCCGCAGGATATTCAGGTTGAGGCTGAGGGCGGTCAGGTTCTGGCCCACCCGATCGTGCAGCTCCCGGGCGATGCGCCGCCGCTCCGCCTCCTCGGTGTCGGCCAATCGGGCCGCCAGCGCGCGGAGCTGGGCCCCCTGTTCGGCGACGGAGTGAAAGAGCCTCGCGTTCTCGATGGCGATGGCCGCCTGCGCGGCGAAGAGGGCCAGGATTTCGCCGTCCTGCGGGGTGAAACGCCGCCCCGTCCCCTCGTTGTCGAGCGCGATCACCCCAACGAGCCGGTCCCGGTAAAGCAGGGGCTCGGCGATGACCGCCGTGACGCCGGGGCGCCGGAGCCCATTGGGATGGGCGTATGGCGAGGTCCGGTAGTCGTTGACGATTAGACCTGCCCCGGACTGGAAGACTCTCCCCGCTACCCCCTCGCCGGGCCGCCGACGCATTTCCCGCACCCACTCCCCCATGCCCTGCCAGGCGTGGGGCTCGAGGACCTGAGCCGGCTCGTTCCAGAGCCAAACCCTTCCCGAGGCTACCCCCAGCAGCTCCACTGCCCGCTGGACAATCAACTTCAGGAGGTTCTGGAGACCCAGCTCACGCGTGATCTCGATCGTCACAGCCCGGATGGACTGGAGCTGCCGGGTGCGCTCCCGCAGGGCCTCCTCCGCCCGCTTGCGCTCCGTAATGTCCTGGATCTGCGTGATGAAGTGGAGCGGCGCCCCGTCTGCATCGCGCAGGAGAGAGGTGGTCACCAGAGCCCACAAGACCTCTCCGTTCTTGCGAAGATATCTCTTCTCCATGCAGGAGGACGCCGCCTCGCCAGCCAACATCCGCCGCACCCATTCCCGGCTGGGCTCGAAATCATCGGGGTGAGTGATCTCACCGAAGGTCCTGCCGGTCAGTTCCGCCTTTGAGTATCCGAGCATCGTGCAGAGCGCCTCGTTCACCTCCACCAGACGGCCGTCGGCCTCCGTCAGACACATCCCGATGGAGACGTCCTCAAAGGCCCTTCGAAACTTTTCTTCGCTTTGTCGCAAGGCCTCCTCGGCCCGCTTGCGGTCGGTGATGTCCCTCGCGAGGCCAAGGACCACCGGCCCTTGAGGCAAACGCACCGAACCCAGTGTCACTTCGACGGGCATAGCGGTGCCGTCCTTGCGCATATGGCGGCTCTCAAACGTCTCACATGCACCTGCGAGAATTGCATTCCACAGCCTATCTCTCCCCGCCTGGATCGCATCGGGATCGATGTCCCCAACGGACTTGGAGAGCAGTTCCTCCCGCGAATAGCCGAGGTTCTGACATGCCTTCCGGTTGACTTCCAAGAGCCGGCCAGTCTCGTCGTGCATGAAGACGGCGTCGCCAGCCTGGTCCAGAATGGTGCGGTACCTTTCCTCGCTTTCCCGCAGCGCCCCCTCGGCCCGCTTGCGCTCGGCCGTGTCCCGCTCCAGCGCCTCGGCCATGTCGTCAAAGGCGCGGGCAAGTTGGCTCAGCTCCCCCTGCCCTGTCCGCAGCCCGGTCCGCGCCGTCAGGTCACCGGCCGACAGCCGCTCCGTCGCCCGGACCAGCCCAGCCACCGGGCGCAGGATCAGCAGGTGGCCGCCTACCCAGCTTGATGCGAGCGCCAGAGTGGCGACCAGGCCCAGGACGATCAGACTTTGGGCCAGACTCCGGTTGGCCTCGGCAAGAGCCACTGCCTTCGGAATGCCAATCTTCACATACACGCCAGGGTCCGGGGCCCTGCCCAGCGGCGTGAAGGCATACAGGCGCTCCACGCCGTCCGGGCCGGTCCCCTCGATCATTCCCTGGCCTTGCGTCTCGATGGCCTTCAGCAGAGAGGCGTCCGGAACGCGCTTCCCGACCCATTGCTCCGGATTGGGATGGCGGGTCAATATGGTGCCGTGGCGGTCAATGACCGCGAGCGTGCTTCCTTCGGGCAGCCGGGTTTCCGCCGCCAGCATATTGAACCATTTCAGATCCAGCGCGGCGAACACCACGGCTTGCACCCGGCCCGCAGGATCCAGCACGGGAGCGCCAAAGACGAGGACGGGCATCCCGGTGATGCGACCGATCTGATAACCGCCCACGGCGAAGCCGCGGCTTCGCAGGACCCGTTGGAACCACGCCATGTCCGCTGCGTTGACCGGCCGGGTGAGGGGGACCGCGCTGCAAAAGGCATCGCCATTCGGCCTCATCGTGCCCAGGTTGGCATACAGCGGGTACTGTTGCAGCAGCCCGGCGAAGAACGCGCTGCATGCCGCCGGCTCGCCGCGGCGCACTTCGGGAAGCCGCACCAGCCCGAAGAGGAGTTGGCGCGCCCCCTGGATCACCTGCTCATGAGCGCTGGCGGCGAGCCGCGCCAGCCGGAGGGCGTGCTCCTGCGCCTCAATGATGTCCTTCCGCCGGTCTTCCAGGGCAGAGTAAAGCAACAGCCCCGCCGCTGAGACAATGGCGAGGAGGACGGGCAGCAATAACCGGACGCGGAGACTCGAGAAGAAACGGGTCATGGCCGACCCTCCTGCCGTATAAGTTCCGCCCACCGTGTGAGCAGGCGGTCGCGGTTCTGCATGGCCCACGCGCGGTAGTACTCCACCAGCCTCACATTCTCGAGGCTCACGCCACCGGGGGGCGGGGACACGTCCGGCCGCACAGAGATGCGCAGGCCGTTATCAACATTGATCTGTCCGGCCTCCTTGCCCAGGATGAAGTCCACGAACTGCTTGGCGCCCTCTGGGTTGGGTCCGCCTTAGATGATGGAGATTGAGCCAAGCTCAAACCCGGTGTCCAGGGGGATGATCAACTCGATGGGGTTCCCGCGCCTCTTCAGGGCCAGAATGTCATGGGCCCAGGACATGCCGGCAATGTACTGGCCCGTGGCCACCAGGTCGATCGGCCCCGGGGCAGTCGTGGTATAGCGAGCGACATTCTTGTGGAACGCCCGGAGGTAGTGCCAGGCCCTGTCCTCGCCCAGGCGAAAGATCTGGGTGACGAGGAAAATGTAGCCGCCCCCGGCCGTGACCGGGTCCGAGGAAACGAGATGGCCCTTCCAGGCCGGAGCAAGCAGGTCATCCCAGGTCACCGGCTTTTTCACACCCTTGGACGCGAGTTCCCTGCTGAAACGGTCCGTATTCAGCACGATGCCCAGCACGCCCACATACCAGCCGTGCCAGTACCCGTCCGGGTCCAGGTACCGCTGGGGGATGTCCTTGGCCCTGGGGGAGCGGTACTGGAGCAAGAGGCCTTCTCGGCCCAGCGGGTCATGCATCTCTGCGGAGCCGCCCAGGAGCACATCTGCGTTGGGGGCGCCCTTCTCCGCCCGCACCCGGGCCGTAATCTCGCCGGCCGCCAGGGGCAGAAGCTCTACGTCAATGCCGGTCTGGCCCTTGAAGGTCTTGACCAGTGCAGCCAAGGTCGGCTCATCCAGGGCGGCATAGACCCGCACCTTCTTGGAGGCCGGGGCCGGGCCACAGGCGGTACAGACCAGAATCAGGAAAACGAGGAGGCGGGCGAAGAAAGAAAAGGGCCTTCGAGCAACGAACCCTCGAAGGCGCAAGGGCTTCCGCCGCCAGGACGGAACTGGTCCGCTGCCTGAGGCCCGCACCGGTGAGGAGAACATTGCTCACCCAACGCCAGGGATGCCGCTTTGAGCTTACTTGTGGTGGTGTGGGAGGCCCCTTCTCACGTCGGTCATGGAAAGTACCCGGAGCGGCCTTCCCCTGAGGAACGGTCAGCTTGGTTTTCCTCGCGGGCGGTTCAGGCCACAAGAGCTTCAACAGGAACGAGCCGTTTCACCACGGGGTCCACCGCGAGGAACAGGCTTTCCAGGGCGACTGCGCCGAGGAGGAATATCGGGATGGACCGGGCGATCATTGCCCAGCCGGCCCTTTCGGGCATCCGCCAGCCAGCCTGCCGTGGCCTTTCGCATGTACGAAACTCTCCCGGCCTCGATCACGTCCTCGATGAACGGGCTCCTCGTAGCGAACAGATCCCGCAATGCCTGGGGGGTGTAGGCGAGGATGTCAAGAGGGATCCGCCGGTCGGACAGCAGGCGCGCCACTTCGATCCGCCTGTCCAGAGGATGTCGCGCGGTCTCCTGCACGATCGGCCGATCGAAGTCGCTGTCCGTCTCTGCGCCGCCCGTGGCCTGGGAGCCGAACAGAATCACCCGCTCCGGATCGTCCGCATCAATGCGAGGTTGCCCCACCGCATCGAGGGTGCCCAGCATGGCGACACCCGGACGCATCAGCCTGCCGGGCTCTCCCGGCGAGGCCCTTGCCGCACGCTCGGCGACTTGCACTCCATACTGTCCGAGTTCCGCCCGTGTTGTCAACCGGCTTCGCCGCGGTCACGGGGGCCAAGACCCTGCCCAAGTCCGCCCCCTGCGCGGGAGGACCCCCTCGACGGCCTCCCCGGGCGCGCCCCCTCGACCACGTACCCGAAAAGTGGGGCTTTTGGTTTGACAGGCCATGGGTCCTGTGGTAGTCATCATTGCCCGATTATTCAGATGACCGGACAGCCTCAGTCTGGCGGCCGCAGCCGCCGTCCCGATAGGGTCCCGACATGCCGAACGATCCAGCCGACAAGACAGCCGGCGAGCTGAATCTGCGCAGCCGCGACCTGCACGAGCCGCTGGAGCGGACGGCCCACCGCGCCCTCCTCACGGTGGTGGGGGTCTCTCACGGCGACATGGGCAAGCCGCTCGTCGCCATCGTCAACTCCTGGAACGAGGTCGTCCCGGGGCATCTGCACCTGCGCGCCCTGGGGGAGCTCGTGAAGCAGGGCGTCCGCGAGGCGGGCGGGATCCCCCTGGAGTTCGACACCATCGCGCTCTGCGACGGGCTGCTCCAGGGGCACGAGGGGATGAGCTATTCGCTCCCCAGCCGCGAGGCCATCGCCGACACGGTGGAGCTGATGATCGAGGGCCACCGCTTCGACGCCATGGTGATGTTGAGCAGCTGCGACAAGATCGAGCCGGCCCATCTGATGGCCGCGCTCCGGGTCAATATCCCGACGGTGATGCTCACCGGGGGGCCCATGGAGGGCGGCCGGTACAAGGAGCTGAGCGAGATCACCCTCTCCACCATGCGCGAGTTCGCCGGGCAGGTCAAGGTCGGCAGGCTCTCCCGCGAGGAGCTCACCGAGATCGAGAAGGCGGCGCTGCCCGGCCCCGGCTCCTGCTCCATGATGGGGACGGCCAACACCATGGGCTGCCTGGTCGAGGCCCTGGGCATGTCCCCGCCCGGCTGCGGCACGATGCTCGCCGTGGACCCCCGGCGCCCGGCCCTGGCGCGCGAGGCCGGGCGGATGGCGATCGAGTGTCTGCGCCGGGGCCTCACCCCGCGCAGGATCGTGACGCGCCAGGCCATCCAGAACGCCATGGTGGTGGACATGGCCCTGGGCGGATCCACCAACAGCGTGCTGCACCTCCTCGCCATCGCGCATGAGGCCGGCATCCCCTTGGAGCTGGACGAGTTCGACGCCGTGTCGCGGCGGGTGCCCCACCTATGCAACGTGAAGCCCTCCGGGAAGTACGCCGTGGGCCGCATGGACGAGGCCGGCGGCATCCCGGCCCTCATGCAGGAGCTGCGGGACCTCCTGCACCTGGAGGTCCTGACCGTGACGGGGAAGACGCTCGGCGACAACATCGCCGGGGCCGCCGTCACCAACCGGGAATTCATCCGGCCGCTTCACGATCCCCTCTTCCCCGAGGGCAGCCTGGCCATCCTGCGGGGGAGCCTGGCGCCCGAGGGGGCGGTGGTGAAGCAGACCGGCGTCCGCTTCAAGCACATGCTCCGCCACCGCGGCCCGGCCCGCGTCTTCGAGAGCATGGAGGAGGCCGTCCGCGCCCTCATGGGCGATGCGGTGAGGCCGGGCGACGTGGTGGTGGTGCGCTACGAGGGCCCCAAGGGCGGCCCCGGCATGCGGGAGATGCACCAGATCACCTCCATCCTGGTGGGCATGGGCCTGGACGAGCACTGCGGCCTGGTGACGGACGGGCGGTTCTCGGGCTCGACCCGCGGCCCCTGCATCGGCCACATCTCGCCCGAGGCGGCCGAGGGCGGCCCCATCGCCCTGGTCGAGGACGGGGACCTCATCGCGTACGACATCCCGGAGCGGCGGCTGGATCTGCTGGTGGCGGCGGACGAGCTCGCGCGGCGGCGGGCGAGCTGGAAGCCTCGCAAGCGCGACCTCCGGGGCGTCCTGGCGCGGTATGCCAAGCTGGCCGAGTCGGCATCCAGGGGCGCAATCCTGCGTGAGCCATAGGGCGGTGAGACACATGGGCAAGTCAGAGAATGGCGGCGGGCGCGAGGGGCGGGGCGGGCGGCAGTCGGCCAGCACCTTCCCCAACCGATCCATCCCGCTCTACTACCAGCTCGAGAACATCCTGCGCTCCAAGATCGAGGGGGGCGAGGTCCTGCCCAACCACAAGCTGCCCACCGAGCAGGAGCTGTCCCGCGAGTACAAGATCAGCCGGGCCACCGTCCGGCAGGCCCTGGCGGCGCTGGTGTCCGAGGGGCTGCTGTACCGGAAGCAGGGCAAGGGCACCTTCGTGACGGAGAAGGCCGCCCAGACCAAGTCGGTGAAGGTGACCGGCTTCACCGAGGACCTGTTCACCGAGGGGCACCGGGCCGAGGTCCGCATCCTGGAGATCCGGAACGTCCCCGCGCCGGAGCGCGTGGCCACGGTGCTGCGCATCCCGACCGGCGAGGAGGTGGTCCGGTTCAAGCGCGTGCGCTCCCTGGACGGGGCGCCCTTCTCCTACGTCATCAACTACATGATCCCCGAGATCGGCCAGAAGATCACCGAGCGGGAGCTCCAGCACCACACCATGCTGCACCTGCTGGAGGAGAAGCTCGGCAT
The DNA here is from genome assembly GCA_037442485.1 of Methylomirabilis sp. (SeqCode). Classification (GTDB taxonomy): domain Bacteria; phylum Methylomirabilota; class Methylomirabilia; order Methylomirabilales; family 2-02-FULL-66-22; genus 2-02-FULL-66-22. The sequence continues at coordinate 956 of JBBIQE010000027.1, read as the reverse complement.
CCCGCTCGGGACCATCCGCCATGCCGTCGAGGCCATCAAGGCGGATGTGGAGGTGGCGTCGCTTCTCGGCGTGAGCGTCTTCGAGCCGGTGCTGTACATGGAGAGCGCGGTCTATTCCTCCGAGGGCCGGGCGGTGGAGGCGGTGGACACCTACTTCCGCTCGGACCGCTATCGCTATACGGTCGAGCTGATCCGCAGCCAGCAGCTTCGCAAGGACCGGGCGAAGCGCACGCGCTAGTGCGGCGGGTGTGCCATCGCCTCGGCCCGGGCATCTCTCCGGTCCTCCTTTCCTGCCTCCCCAGTCGGCGGCCGGTCGGTTCGCGGGCGGCGGTCACTCTGGGACTGACGAAACTCGCACGGCCTGCGTCAAATGCGGCACCGGGTGGGAAGGAAGAAATTCTTGCAGGAGGTTCTGCCGGGTCTCCGGCCGCGGGAGATGGGTCATTCGGGAGGCGAGGCTGCGCAAATTTGTGGCGGCCGGGCCCCGGGAAACGACCGGCGCCGGGGTCTGCATGCGCGAGAGGGCCTGGGGGCGAGGTGCACGGAGGCACGGGTTGCCGCCCACGATGACGGGAGCCCGTGGTATATGACTTGCAAACGCTATCGCGAACCCCCGGCTCGCGACTGAATTTTTCCGTCGCGAGCCCCGTCGCTGAACCAACACCGCTCAGGCGGTGCAGCGCATCATAGCACCAGAGAGGAATGTCGCATGAAAGACCGGACCAGGGATGCAGCGGGCGGGAGGGATCCGAAGGATTCCCACCTGGGGTTCGATGACCTGACCTCCCTTGATCCGCAAGCGCTCCTGCAAGAGCTTCGGGAGACCTCGCGGCGGCTCGAGGCCGCGTACGAACAGATCGAGCGGGCCCACCACCAGAACGAGCGGCTGGTGGCCGCCCTGCAGCAGGCGAAGGAGCAGATCGCCGCCCTGCGGGCCGAGGTGGACAAGCTCGCCG